>NZ_JBHWGA010000005.1:43487-88116 GCF_042733315.1 Streptomyces sp. NPDC059718 | reverse complement strand
GCTCGCGCGCGGCCTCTTCGCGGTTCACGCCGAGCTTGCTGTGCTGGATCTTCTGGTGGAGCTTGAGAATCGCGTCCATCAGCATTTCGGGACGGGGCGGACATCCGGGGAGATAAATGTCAACAGGCACCACATGGTCAACACCCTGCACAATGGCGTAGTTGTTGAACATCCCGCCGCTCGATGCGCAGACCCCCATCGAGATCACCCACTTGGGATTCGGCATCTGGTCGTAGACCTGGCGCAGGACGGGGGCCATCTTCTGGCTCACCCGGCCGGCCACGATCATCAGGTCCGCCTGGCGCGGGGACCCGCGGAAGACCTCCATGCCGAAACGGGCCAGGTCGTACCGCCCGGCCCCGGTCGTCATCATCTCGATGGCGCAGCACGCGAGGCCGAACGTGGCCGGGAAGACCGAGGCCTTCCGGACCCAGCCGGCCGCCGACTCGACGGAGGTGAGCAGGAAGCCGCTCGGCAACTTCTCTTCAATACCCATGGCTATTCTCCGCCCCTAGTCCCATTCCAGGCCGCCGCGACGCCAGACGTAGGCGTAGGCGACGAAGACGGTGAGCACGAAGAGGAGCATCTCGACGAGCCCGAAGACCCCGAGGGCGTCGAACGTGACGGCCCAGGGGTAAAGGAAGACGATCTCGATGTCGAAGACGATGAAGAGCATCGCCGTGAGGTAGTACTTGATCGGGAAACGGCCGCCCCCGGCTGGCTGCGGAGTCGGCTCGATGCCGCACTCATACGCCTCCAACTTGGCCCGGTTGTACCGTTTTGGGCCGATGATGGAGGCCATGACCACGGAGAAGATCGCGAAGCCGGCCCCGAGGCCGCCCAGCACGAGGATGGGCGCGTAGGCATTCACGTCCCCGCTCCTTCCAGTCGACGATGACTGATGACGGACCGTGCCCGGACGTGCGCCCCGCGCCACCTAGATCCTCTCCATGTGAGGCAGTTCACAAGCCCAGACTGCCCGCATCCTATGCCTCCTGGTCTGTGATCTGCGACACGGGGTTCACTCTGACCTTTGTGATCTCCGACACCAGGCGAACGATCATGAACAGGGATGAGCGGTGATCTTCTCACTCAGTAATCCCAAACGATCACCAGAAGTCACATTTTCCTGCGTTTCCGCTGGTAAACAGGGGTGCCGCACTATCAGGCGCCGACGAGCGAAGGCAAATTGGAGCTGGACCGGGGGACGTGATAGCGCCTCGCCACTCCCGCGGGTGAGCCGCGAAACACCCCGCTGACGGCGGCCGGAGGCACGTGAACGCGCGCACGAGGATTTGGACTTGAATGTCCCGAACATCCTGAATAAGGAAGATCGAAAAAGGGACAATACCACTGCTCGACAGCCAACTGTGGCGCATCACACTTTTGTTGAACGGAACCGACCGGGCCTGATACCCAAGTCTTCATGTCCCTTCAGACCTCGCATATACGCCGCCGGCGACGCGCCTCGCAGAGCCCCAACTGGGTGCGCCGCGCAGGAGTCGCCGGCGGCGTCATCGGAACGCTCGCCCTGACCGGAATGTCGTCTTCGGCGAACGCCGAGCCCTCGGCCGCCGACCCGGCGACCACGGGGAGCATCCCCGTCATCCCCGCCCTCTCCACCACCGCCACCGCCGCGGAGGCCGCTGACGCCATCGACGAGACCGTCGTCGAACAGCAGCTGGACGCCGCCCGTGCGGAGGCCCGCACCGAGGCCATGAAGGCCGCCCAGAAGAAGAAGGCCGCCGCCGACGCGCGCGACCGCGCCGCGGCCAAGGCCGCCAAGGCGCGCGAGACCGCGACCGCGTCGCGCTCCGCCGGACGCACCGCGCTGGCCTCCTCCTCCAGCGCGACGGGCAGCGTCGCCTCCGTCATAGGCTTCCTGAAGGCCCAGGTCGGCAAGCCGTACGTCTACGGCGCCACGGGTCCCAGTGCGTACGACTGCTCCGGTCTCACCCAGGCCGCCTTCCGCACCATCGGCGTCGAGCTCCCGCGCACCTCGCAGGCGCAGTCGACCTTCGGCACCCAGATCTCCGTGAGCGCGGTCCAGCCGGGCGACCTCGTCTTCTGGGGCGGAGCCGGCTCCGCCTACCACGTGGCCGTCTACATCGGCGGCGGGCAGTACCTGGACGCGGCGAACCCGAGCAAGGGCGTCGTCATCCAGCAGATGTCCAACTACATGCCGACGTCCGCCGTCCGCGTGCTCTGATCACGCGCCCCGTCCCCACGGAGGCCGCCGGCCCGCACCGGGCCGGCGGCCTCCTCCGTTCCGCCCCCCGTGCGGTCCTCCGTGCCCCGGACAGGACCCGCGCACGCGTGCGCCGGGCCACCCGGCGCCCTCCTCCCCCGCCGCCGCGAGGGGGCGCCGCCGCACCGCGCCCCGCGGCAGGCGCCCGCAAACGAAAGTCCGGCCCCGCCGCAAGGAGACGTACCGCACACGGGGCCGGACGACCGGGGAGCCCCGTCCGGGGCTCACGGGCCGGAGCCGGCTCCGCCGTGGCGGGGGAGCGGGCTCCGGACGCCGGGTTCATCGACGGTGGCAGTCACGGCCCCCGCTGTGCCAGACCCTGACCCATTGGCCCGGCGTGCGGACCCACTTGACGCGGCCGTGGCTGGACACCCGCACCAGGCGTCCGGGACGGTACTCCAGCTTCCAGGAACCCTGCCCGATCGAGCACTGCCCCTGCCGGTCGCCCCGGCGGTCGTCGTCGCGGCGGTCGTCACCCCGGCGGTCGTCGTCGCGGCGGTCGTCGTCGCGGCGGTCGTCGCCCCGCCGGTCATCACCCCGCCGGTCGTCGCCCTGGCGGTCGCCCGGGCGGTGGTCCGTGGGGGCCGCCGAGGCCGGGCCGGCGGCGAGCACGCCCCCTCCGGCGAGCAGGACCGATGCGGCCGCGGCGGCCAGGACCTGGTGTATGCGCGTGCTCATGACTGCACCCTTCTCTTGATCACGGATCCCCGAGCAGTGATCAAAAGTATGAGCACAACGCCTCAAATCCCGCATTTCGGGCGCGAGCTGACTCCGGGGCAGGCGCATCTGACATCGATGTCAACGACATCGATGTCAGAGGATCGGCGATCCGCCCGGCCCACGCCCCTTCCCACCGTCCCGTGTCAACCGGGTCCCGCGACGGCGGAGTTCGCCTTCCCGGCCGGCGGGCCGCGACGCCGGCCGGGGCAACGGGCGCCATGGGGAGGGGAGTTCGCCCCTGGGGCGGGCCGGCGCCGGTCAGCCCAGGCGGGCGTCGAGCGCTTCGAGGTCGTCGACGAACCAGGTGCGGTCGCCGCGGTTGCACTCGCGGACCAGGTCGCGAAAGGCCGTACTGGCCGCGGTGTACGCCGAGACGTCACCCACGACGGCGAGCCGGATGCGGTAGTTGACGAACTTCTGCAGGATCTCCCCCGCCAGCCCGGTGCGCAGGGCGAAGAACCGCTCGTCGAACCGGCCGACGGGCACGGCCACCACCTCCGCCCGGGAGAAGGCGGATCCGATCACGTCGAGGGCGTCCTGGACGCCGGAGATCCTCGCGCCCTCCTCGCCGCAGACGAGGACGGGCACGCCCCCTCGCTCGGTCACCACGTCAGCCACGGCCCGCCTCCGGGTCCTCGGTGTGCTCCTCCGGGAACATGTCGTTCTCCCCTCCCAGGACGCCGTCGACGGTGCGCAGGACGTCCGCCGTCGCCGCGGCGCCGCCGAGCACCACGACCTTCAGCCGCGAGCGCTCGTCGTCGTACGCCGTCCGGACCCGGGCCAACTCGTGGGGGTCCCGCGCCATCTGGGCGCCGGCCACGAGCAGGGTGCTCAGACGGTCCGCTGCGGCCGCCCCGATGCCGTCGACCTCGACGATGGCCGAGACCTCCACCCGGTGCCGGGCGGCGGCGGCCGGCGCACCGGTGAGTGCGTCCAGGTCGGCCCGGGCGACGCGGTACTGCTTGCCGATGCGCACGGCCTTCAGCCGGCCGTCGCGGATGTAGCCGCGGACCGTGCGCACGTGCAGGCCGAGCCGGTCCGCGACCTGCTCGACGGACAGCCACTCCCTCTCCATGGATACGCATCCTACCCTGTGAAGGTAACGATAGGGATGTTTGCGGATACCCTCTCGTGATGTGACGGCAGGAAAAAGCCGCGCCGGCCCGTACAGCACGGGCCGGCGCGGCTAGCGGATGCCGGGGCGTCAGGAGCGCGGCGCCACCTTCGACAGACCGTTGATCACGCGGTCCATCGCGTCGCCGCCCGACGGGTCGGTGAGGTTCGCCAGCAGCTTCAGCGTGAAGCGCATCAGCATCGGGTGCGTCAGGCCGCGCTGGGTCGCCAGCTTCATGACCTTCGGGTTGCCGATCAGCTTCACGAAGGCCCGGCCGAGCGTGTAGTAGCCGCCGTAGGTGTCCTTGAGGATCCGCGGGTACGACTGGAGCGCCAGCTCCCGCTGGGCCGCGGTGCCGCGCGCGTGCGCCTGGACGATGACGTCGGCGGCGATCTGGCCGGACTCCATCGCGTAGGCGATGCCCTCGCCGTTGAACGGGTTGACCAGGCCGCCCGCATCGCCGACCAGCAGCAGGCCCTTGGTGTAGTGCGGCTGGCGGTTGAAGGCCATCGGGAGCGCCGCGCCGCGGATCGGCCCGGTCATGTTCTCCTCGGTGTAGCCCCACTCCTCGGGCATCGAGGCGCACCAGGCCTTCAGCACCTCACGCCAGTCCAGCTCCTTGAAGGAGGCGGAGGTGTTGAGGACGCCCAGGCCCACGTTGGAGGTGCCGTCGCCCATGCCGAAGATCCAGCCGTAGCCGGGCAGCAGCCGCGGGTCGCCCGGGACGCGCCGGTCCCACAGCTCCAGCCAGGACTCCAGGTAGTCGTCGTCGTGCCGCGGCGAGGTGAAGTACGTGCGGACGGCCACACCCATCGGGCGGTCCTCACGGCGGTGCAGGCCCATCTGGAGGGAGAGCCGGGTGGAGTTGCCGTCCGCGGCGACCACCAGCGGCGCGTGGAAGGTGACCGGGGTCTTCTCCTCGCCCAGCTTGGCCTCGACGCCCGTGATGCGGCCGGTGCGCTCGTCCCGGATCGGGGCGCCCACGTTGCAGCGCTCGTACAGCCGGGCACCGGCCTTCTGCGCCTGGCCGGCGAGGAGTTCGTCGAAGTCCTCGCGCTTGCGCACGAGCCCGTAGTCGGGGAACGAGGCCAGGTCGGGCCAGTCCAGCTGCAGCCGGACCCCGCCGCCGATGATGCGCAGGCCCTTGTTGCGGAGCCAGCCGGCCTCCTCGGAGATGTCGATGCCCATCGCGACCAGTTGCTTGGTCGCCCGGGGCGTCAGGCCGTCGCCGCACACCTTCTCGCGCGGGAAGGCGGTCTTCTCCAGCAGCAGGACGTCCAGTCCCGCCTTCGCCAGGTAGTAGGCCGTCGTCGAACCGGCGGGCCCGGCACCCACGACGATCACATCGGCGCTGCGTTCCGAAGCGGCGGTCTCGGTCACGGTGCTCCTCGCTGCTCTGGGCTGATGCGGGCCTGTCTGCGACCAGCCGGCGGCGGCCGGACCGGACCCGTGCAGTCTATGTGGCCGCTTTTGCGCGCGGGCCGGGCGCCCCGGCTTAGCGCACCGCGCGGTGCAGTGCCACGATGCCGCCCGACAGGTTGCGCCACGCGACCTTCGACCAGCCGGCCTTCTGCAGTCGCGCGGCGAGGCCGGGCTGGTCGGGCCAGGCCCGGATGGACTCGGCGAGGTAGACGTACGCGTCGGGGTTGCTGCTGACCGCGCGGGCGACCGGCGGCAGCGCCCGCATCAGGTACTCGGTGTAGACCGTGCGGAACGGCGCCCAGGTGGGGTGGCTGAACTCGCAGATGACGACCCGGCCGCCGGGACGGGTGACCCGCAGCATCTCGCGCAGCGCGGCGTCGGTGTCGTGGACGTTGCGCAGCGCGAAGGAGATCGTGACGGCGTCGAAGACCCCGTCGGCGAACGGCAGCCTGGTCGCGTCGCCCGCGGTGAGCGGGAGGAAGGGGTGGCGGCGCTTGCCCTCCCGCAGCATGCCCAGGGAGAAGTCGCAGGGCACCACGTGGGCGCCCGCCTCGGCGAAGGGCAGGGAGGAGGTGCCCGTGCCGGCGCCGAGGTCCAGCACGCGCTCGCCGGGACGGACGGCGAGGGCCTGTGCGACGACCTTGCGCCAGCGGCGGTCCTGGCCGAGCGACAGCACGTCGTTGGTCAGGTCGTAGTTGGCCGCGACGTCGTCGAACATCGCGGCGACTTCGTGCGGCTGCTTGTCCAGGGAGGCTCGGGTCACGCCCCCCATTCTTCACCCGGCGGCCCCGCGTCCCGCGCAGGGGCCCTGGCTACCGCCACGGGAGGCCGGGCGGGATCCGGGGCGAGCGCCCGCGCGGAGCACCGCCCGGGGCCGTGCGGCGGTCCGTCGGGCCGGCTGGTGGGGGGTGGGCGGGTGGGCCCGTCAGGCCCTGCGGTGCAGGAGCCGGCCGCCGACGACGGTGGCGAGGCAGGCGCCCTGCTCGTCGAAGACGGCGAAGTCCGCCCGGACGCCCGGTTCCAGGGGCGGGGCCTGGCGGGCCGGCAGCAGCCCGCTGCGGTCCAGGGCGGAGCGCAGCGCGGGGTCGGCCGGGGCGGTGGCGACGGCGGTGACCCCGCGCAGCAGCAGGGCGTGCACGCGTTCGCGCGGGGTGGGCGCCTGCGGGAGCCCGCCCTCGTGGGTCAGGCCCGGACGCAGCGCTCCCGGCCAGCTCCGGACACGGGCGCCCGGGTGGGCCGCCCGTAGCGCGTCGAGCGGGCCGACGGCGGCGAGGAGGCCGCCGTCCACCAGCAGGGCCGTGCCGTCGGTCCCGGAATGGATCGTCAGCATCGGCGGCGTCAGGAGGTGCTGAGCAGCTTCAGCTCCGGGTGCGCCGTGCCGCCCTCGATGGCGGTCGACGACAGGTGGGAGACGACGTGGTCGTCGACCGGGTCGTTCGCCGGGTCGTCGTGGACGACGAGGTGCTCGTAGGTGGTGGCGCGCTGGGCGGGGACCCGGCCGGCGGCGCGGATCAGGTGGATCAGCTCCATCCGGTTGGAGCGGTGCTTGGCGCCGGCCGAGGAGACCACGTTCTCCTCCAGCATCACCGAGCCGAGGTCGTCGGCGCCGTAGTGCAGCGACAGCTGGCCGACCTCCTTGCCGGTGGTGAGCCAGGAGCCCTGGATGTGGGCGACGTTGTCCAGGAAGATCCGCGCGATGGCGATCATCCGCAGGTACTCGAAGAGCGTGGCCTGCGTGCGGCCCTTCAAGTGGTTGTTCTCCGGCTGGTAGGTGTACGGGATGAAGGCGCGGAAGCCGCCCGTACGGTCCTGGACGTCACGGATCATGCGCAGGTGCTCGATGCGCTCGGCGTTGGTCTCGCCGGTGCCCATGAGCATCGTGGAGGTCGACTCGACGCCGAGGTTGTGCGCAGCCTCCATGATCTCCAGCCAGCGCTCGCCGCTCTCCTTCAGCGGGGCGATCGCCTTGCGGGGCCGAGCCGGCAGCAGTTCGGCGCCGGCGCCCGCGAAGGAGTCCAGGCCCGCGGCGTGGATGCGGGTGATGGCCTCCTCCACCGGCACCTTGGAGATGCGGGCCATGTGCTCGACCTCGGAGGCGCCGAGGGAGTGGATGACCAGCTGCGGGAAGGCCTGCTTGATGGCGCTGAAGTGCTTCTCGTAGTACTCGACGCCGTAGTCGGGGTGGTGGCCGCCCTGGAACATGATCTGGGTGCCGCCGAGTTCGACGGTCTCCGCGCAGCGGCGCAGGATGTCGTCGAGGTCGCGGGTCCAGCCCTTGGCGGTGTCCTTGGGCGGGGCGTAGAAGGCGCAGAACTTGCACGCCGTCACGCAGACGTTGGTGTAGTTGATGTTGCGCTCGATGATGTACGTCGCGATGTGCTCGGTGCCGGCGTAGCGGCGGCGGCGTACGGCGTCGGCGGCGGCGCCGAGGGCGTGCAGGGGCGCGGAACGGTAGAGGTCGAGCGCCTCCTCGGGCGTGATGCGGCCGCCGTCGGCCGCACGGTCGAGGACGGACTGCAGGTCGGCGTTCTCGCTCACCGGGGCATCCCTTCCGGGGGTCGTGACGGACGCGCCCAGCCTACGCCAGGGGGTCAGCCGCCCTGCTTCCTGAGGTCCCCTTCCGGCTGACCGGCCAGGGAGTCGCCCGAGCGGTAGTGCAGCGAGCCGTCCGCGTTGAGCGTGAACCGCTCGTCGGCCGAGCCGTCCGAGCAGACCCCGGGATGCGGGTTGGTGCCGCCGCTGGTGTCGAGCACGATGCTCTTGTCCGTGGCCTCGGCGAGCTTCCAGTCGCCGCTGCAGTCGTAGGACTGGCCGAGCAGGTCCAGCACGCTCTTGTCCCGCCCGACGACCGCGCCGACCTTGCCCTCGCGGAGGGTGATCTCCATCGTCCCCGGCACGCCGTGGGCGGTGACGGTGTCGCCCTTCCACGTACCGACGAAGGCCTTGGGGAGTTCGTCCAGCCGCGGTTCCGAGGCCGGAGGCGAGGACGGGGACGTGGCCGAGGACGTGGCCGAGGACCCTGTCGAGGACCCGGAGCCCGCGCTCTGCGAGGGGGTGCGCTCACCGCCCTTGGCCTGGTCCGCGTCGTCGCCGAGCCCCGGCAGCACGAGCGCCAGGGTCACGGCGGCCGCGGCCAGCAGGATCCCCGTCGCGGCCAGCGCGGCGGCGCGGCCGCGGCGCCGGCCCGGGACGGGGGCGGGCGGGGGCGTGGCGGCGAACGGCGGCGCGTCCTGGGGCTCGGTCAGCGAGGGCGGCGGCCCGAACGACCCGTACGAGGGGTGCGAACCGTACGAGCCGTAGCCGCCGCCCGGCCCCCCGGCGGTCCCCCCGGTGATCCCGACGGGGGGACCGCCGACCGGGCCGTTCGAGCCCAGGGGCGGGGTCGGTTCGAGGTCGAGCAGCTCGACGGCCTGCCTCCCCAGGCGCTCCGTCAGCGGGGACGGCAACCAGCCGGCCCGCACCAGCGAGGCGGCGTCGCCGCCGGCCGTCAGCAGTTCGGCGAGCCGGCGGGGCGTCGGGCGCACCGAGGGGTCCTTGGCGAGGCAGGACTCCGCGATCCGGCGCAACTCATCGGGCATGCCCTCGAGTTCGGGCTCCTCGTGGGCGACCTTGTAGAGCAGGACGGCCGCGCTGTCCCCGGTGAAGGGGCCGCGGCCGGTCGCAGCGAAGGCCAGCACCGCGCCGAGGGCGAAGATGTCGGCCGCGGGGCCGGTGGGTCTGCCGGTGACCTGCTCGGGCGCCATGTAGCCGGGCGATCCGACGACGACCCCCTTGCTGGTCAGCGCGGCCGTGGCGTCCATGGCACGGGCGATGCCGAAGTCGATCAGCACGGGACCGTCGAGCGAGAGCAGCACGTTGGACGGTTTGATGTCGCGGTGCACCAGCCCCCGTTCGTGCACGGCCTCCAGCGCCTCGGCGAGTCCGGCGCCCAGCGCCCGTACGCCCTGCGGGGCCAGCGGCCCGAAGGTGGCGACGGCCTCGGACAGGGCGGGACCGGCGACGTAGCGGGTGGCCACCCACGGCACCGGCGAGTCGGTGTCGGCGTCGAGCACCGGCGCGCTCCACGCACCGCCGACCCGGCGCGCCGCGTCGACCTCCCGCTGGAACCGGGTGCGGAACTCCAGGTCGTCCGCGAGCTCCGAGCGCACCACCTTCACGGCCACCGTCCGGCCGCCGGGGCTGCGCCCCAGGTAGACCCGGCCCATCCCGCCGGCCCCCAGCCGGCCGAGGAGGCGGTACGGGCCGATCGCCGGGGGGTCGTTCGCTTGCAGGGGCTGCATCTGCGCGCCTCTCGCCGGTGCGGAAGGTCAGTGGAGTTGTACCCGTGGCCGCCGTGGTCACCCCAGCCGGGGCCGTCGCCGATCGTAGTGGGCCCGCGGGTCGGGCCCGGGCCGGCGGCGGGCTGCCGCCGGCCGTGCGGATCAGCCCCCGGCGCCCAGCAGTTCGACGCGCGCCTGCGCCGGGAAGCCCACCCGGCGGGCGAACTCGGCGATGCCGGTGAGCTGCTCGGGGCCGAGCGAGAAGTCCAGGGTGGTGAAGTAGCGCCGGAGGGTGCCGGCGTCGAAGGCCTCCCAGCGGGCGGCCTGTTCGGCGACCTTCTCCACCTCCTCCATGCTCAGGTCGCGGGAGGCGAGGAAGGCCTGGTGCACCTCGTGCACCACGCCGGGCAGGGCCTCCAGGTAGTCGCGGCGGGCCGCCCAGACGGCGAAGACGAAGGGCAGCCCGGTCCACTCCTTCCACATCAGCCCGAGGTCGTGGACCTCCAGGCCGAGCCGCGGCGCGTCGTGCAGCGAGGCGCGCAGCGCCGCGTCCCCGATCAGGACGGCCGCCTCGGCCTCCTGCATCATCAGCGAGAGGTCGGGCGGGCACGTGTAGTACTCGGGTTCGACCCCGTACTGCTCGGCGAGCAGCAGTTGGGCCAGGCGGACCGAGGTGCGGCTGGTGGAACCGAGGGCGACCCGGGAGCCGTCGAGCGCGCCCAGCGGCACCTGGCTCACGATCACGCAGGACATCACCGGCCCGTCGCAGCCGACGGCGATGTCCGGGAGTGCGATCAGCTCGTCGGCGTTCCGGAGGTACTCCATGAGGGTGATCGGGCCGACGTCCAGGTCCCCGGAGACGAGCTGGGCGCTGAGCTTCTCGGGCGTGTCCTTGGTCAGCTCCAGGTCGAGCAGGGCACCCGTTCGGGCGAGCCCCCAGTAAAGGGGTACGCAGTTCAGGAACTGGATGTGCCCGACGCGGGGCCGGGCCCGGCGCACACCACCGGCGGAGGGAAGAGGCGCAGATTTGTCCACATCAGGAGGCTAAACCCCCGCCCCCGGGATCTTGCGGCGGGTACCGGCCTCCCACGCCGGGCCGTCGCGGTCCGGCACCGCGTCCACGCCGCGTTCGCGCGTCCCGCGGCACGGCTGAAAACCGATCTTGTCGCTCTTCCCCGCCGCAGATGCTCCGTGCTACTGTCGTCGCAAGTTGCAGTTTGGTTTCCCTTGCAGTACAGAGCCTGCGGAGCATGTGACCGCGGGCTTTTGTAGTTTTCAGACTTCTTGCAGTGCGCAGGGCAGGTTCTGGAGCAGGGCAACCCTTTGGCCCAAGGAGGGCTTATGGCTACCGGAACCGTCAAGTGGTTCAACGCCGAGAAGGGCTTCGGCTTCATCGCCCAGGACGGCGGCGGCCCCGATGTCTTCGTCCACTACTCGGCGATCAACGCCTCCGGCTTCCGTTCGCTGGAGGAGAACCAGGCGGTGACCTTCGACGTCACGCAGGGTCCGAAGGGCCCGCAGGCCGAGAACGTCTCCCCCGCCTGATCGCGGACTGACACGTCTTACCCAACGAGCAGCACCCAAGGAGCCCCGCACGGTCGTGCGGGGCTCCTGCCTTTGCAGGGGCCCCGGTCAGAACGCAATGCAAAGCGCCTCGATCTCCTGTGCGAATTCGGCGGCGACGACCGCCCGGCGCGGTTTCCTGGACGCGCTGAGATGCCCCGACCGCTGAATTCGACGGGGAGCGCGGCGAAACGGCCTGGGGACTCGGCACGGTAAACGGTGGAATGCGCGTCGTCCATGGCCGAGTGAAGGCCGGCCGGCAGTTCAGCGTCGGAGAGCAGGGCGCCCGGTCGGGCCCCGGCCCTGTGGCGCATCCGCTTCCGGCGCTCACGCCGGGGCTGTTACTTTCGGTAACCTCACGTGCAGGCAGACCGCCCACCGACCGCTCACCGACCCGCGCGGGAACCCACGATGCCCCTGCTCCTCACCCTCGCCCGAGGCGTACTGACCGGCCTCGGCAAGCACCCGGCCGCCGACACGCCGCTGCCCGCCGGTCACATGACCGCGCAGGACGTCCGGGTGGACCCCCGGCGGCTCGCCGCGTACGCCGAGGTGTGCGGCTTCCCCCCTGCGGAACGGCTCCCGCTGACCTACCCGCACGTCCTCGGCTTCCCGCTCGCCGCCCGGCTGATGGCCCGGCGGAGCTTCCCGCTGCCGTTGCTCGGCCTCGTGCACACGTGGATCGAGATCGTCCAGCGGCGCCCGCTGCTGCCCGGCGACCGCCCCGACATCACCGTGCACGCCGATCAGTTGCGCGCCCACCGGCGCGGCGTGGAGGTCGTGCTCGTCACCGAGGCGTCCGTCGGCGGGGAGGTCGTCTGGCGCGACCGCAGCGGCTACCTCGCACGGACCCGCGCGGGCGGTACGGGAGGCGGGGCCCCGGTCGGCGGTGGCACCACGGCCGCCGAGGGGGCGGAACTGCCCGCCGTGGCGCAGTGGCGGCTCCCCGCCGGCCTCGGGCGCCGGCACGCCGCCGTGTCGGGCGACTGGAACCCGATCCACGTCCATCCGCTGACCGCGCGGCCGCTCGGCTTCCCCCGCGCCATCGCCCACGGGATGTGGACCGTCGCGCGCTGCGCCGCCGAGGCCGTGCCCGAGGACGCCGAAACGGTCACCCTGCGGGCCGAGTTCAAGGCCCCCGTCCTGCTGCCCGCCACCGTCACCTACGCGGCCTCGGCCCCGGACCCCTCCCGGCCGGGCGAGGGAAGGAGCTTCGCCGTCCGCTCCGGGGACCGGATCCATCTCACCGGGACCGTCGGACCCTAGGGTCCAGGCGCGGGCGAGCGGGGCGGCGGTGTGCGTCCCGGCCTCCGGTGTGTCAGCCGCGCTGCGCCGCCGCACGCGAGGCGTCGTCCGCCTCGTCCTCCTGGGAGGCGCTGGCGGCGAGGTTGGCCTTCGTGCGCTCCACGCGCGCGGCGACCTGCACGGAGGCCTCCTCGCGCACCCCGCGCAGCACGACGAAGCTGAGCGGCGCGCTGATCACCAGCGCGAGCAGCATCACCCACAGCAGGTTGGAGTCGCCGAGGCCGGCGGGCAGCACGTGGACGTAGACCAGGCCCCAGATCACCAGGAAGCAGGCCGCGAACAGGCCGAGACGCATCAGGGAGTAGCGCAGCATGGGGCTCGGCTTCCAGCTCACGGTCGTAGCCACTTCCTTCGTTCCCTCGTTCCGGCCTGCGGGAGGTACCGGACGTACCCGTATCAGTGAAGCACGGGCCCGGAAGGGTCAGGTCAGCGGGAGCCACATCGTGATGTCGTCACGGTCGTCACCTGCGGCGACGCGTATCGCCGCGGGGACACGCCCGACCTCCTTGTAGCCGGCCGAGGCGTAGAAGCGCTCCAGACCCATGCCGCCGCGGCAGGTGAGCTTCAGCCCCTCCAGTCCGAGGTCGCGGCCGGCCCGCTCCGCCGCCTGCAGCAACTCCGCGCCGTTCCCGCGGCCCTGCAGGGACGGGTCGACCATCACGGTGTACAGCCAGGCCCAGTGCCTCATCAGGCGGTGGGTGTTGAAGGTGAGGAAGGTCGAGGCGGCCAGCCGGTCGCCGTCGAAACCGGCGACCATGTGCGCCCTGCCCCCGGACAGTGCCGCGTAGTGCCGTTCCGCCTCGAGGGCGACGTCGGCCCGGTCCACGGGCGCGACGAAGCCGACGGCGCCGCCCGCGTTGCTGACGTCGGTCCACAGGGAGACGAGCTGTTCCCGCAGTTCGGGGGTGAGCTCGGGGTCGAGGGTGAAGCGCAGTGCCATGGCGCACACCCTAGGCATCGAGGCTGACACCGATCGACGGGCGTTCGGCCGCCGGACGACATCGGGGTGAAGGGGAGTCCTCGGCGCCCCCGCGTGCGCCCCGGGGCCGGAGATGTGCGCTGGGCGTGGGGGGGGGGGGGGGGGGGGCCCCCGCCCCCCCCCCCCCCCCCACGCCCGGGCTCACAGACGCATCGGCTGCGGCGACTCGCGGCGCGCCGCGTCGGGACCCGGGTACTCACGGATGATCTCGTACCGGGTGTTGCGCTCGACCGGACGGAAGCCCGCGTCCTGGATGAGCTCCAGCAGGTCGTCGCGGGTGAGCTTGTTGGGCGTCCCGTAGTTGTCGGCGTCGTGCGTGATCTTGTACTGGACGACCGAGCCGTCCATGTCGTCCGCGCCGTGCTGCAGCGCGAGCTGGGCGGTCTGCACGCCGTGCATGACCCAGAACACCTTCACGTGCGGCACGTTGTCGAACAGCAGCCGGGAGACCGCGAAGGTCTTCAGCGCCTCGGCGCCGCTGGCCATCGTGGTGCGCGCCTGGAGGGTGTTGCGGACCTTGCCGTCCTTCAGGTCCACGAAGTCGTGCTGGTAGCGCAGCGGGATGAAGACCTGGAAGCCGCCGGTCTCGTCCTGCAGCTCGCGCAGCCGCAGCACGTGGTCCACCCGGTGCCGGGGCTCCTCGATGTGCCCGTACAGCATGGTGCACGGGGTCTTGAGGCCCTTCTCGTGCGCCAGCCGGTGGATGCGCGACCAGTCCTCCCAGTGGGTGCGGTGGTCGACGATGTGCTGCCGCACCTCCCAGTCGAAGATCTCGGCGCCGCCGCCGGTCAGCGACTCCAGGCCCGCCTCGATGAGCTCGTCCAGGATCTCGCTCGCGCTCAGCCCGGAGATCGTCTCGAAGTGGTGGATCTCGGTGGCGGTGAAGGCCTTCAGGGAGACGTCCGGCAGCGCCTCCTTGAGCGCCTTCAGCGAGCGCGGGTAGTAGCGCCACGGCAGCGTCGGGTGGAGGCCGTTGACGATGTGGAGCTCGGTGAGGTTCTCGCCCTCCATCTCCTTCGCCAGCCGGACGGCCTCCTCGATGCGCATCGTGTAGGCGTCCTTCTCCCCCGGCTTGCGCTGGAAGGAGCAGTACGCGCAGGAGGCGGTGCAGACGTTGGTCATGTTGAGGTGACGGTTGACGTTGAAGTGGACGACGTCACCGTTCTTCCGCGTCCGCACGTGGTGGGCGAGGCCGCCCAGCCAGGCCAGATCGTCGGACTCGTAGAGGGCGATGCCGTCCTCGCGGGTCAGCCGCTCACCCGCGTAGACCTTCTCCTCCAGCTCGCGCTTGAGCCCCGCGTCCATCGCCCGCCTCGCCTTCACCATCCGTAATCGACCCTCCGACCTTACGCCTAGATGCTCTCGGGAAGTTCCCCGACCCGGTTCTCCCACTTCGTGGAGAGCACGATGGTGGTGCGGGTCCGGGCGACGCCCTTGGTGCCGGACAGCCGGCGGATGGTGTGCTCCAGGCCGTCCACGTCGGGGACGCGCACCTTGAGCATGTACGAGTCGTCGCCGGCGATGAACCAGCAGTCCTCGATCTCGTCCAGGTCGCGCAGCCGGGTCGCCACGTCCTCGTGGTCGGCGGCGTCGCTGAGCTGCAGGCCCACCAGCGCGGTGACCCCCAGGCCGAGCGCCGCGGGGCGGATCGTGGCGCGGTAGCCGGTGATGACACCGGCCTGCTCCAGCCGGTTGATCCGGTCGGTGACGCTCGGTCCGGACAGGCCCACCAGCCGGCCCAGCTCGGCGTACGAGGCCCGGCCGTTCTCACGGAGGGCCTGGATGAGCTGCCTGTCCACCGCGTCCATCAGACTGGACCCCTTCATTCGTGCCGCGACTGCGCTGTCAGGACAAGAATCTAAGGCATGAACGGGGATGTGCCCTGCGCATCAATCCGCGGCCGCCCCGTCGACCCCGGCCCCGGCGGCCCCCAGCTCGCCCTCCCAGCGGCGGTACAGCTTGTGCGGCACCCGTACGGCGTCCAGCGCGCGGCCGGCGACGAAGTCGACCAGGTCCTGGATGTCCCTGGCCCCGGCGTAGAAGGCGGGCGAGGCCGGCAGCACCACGGCGCCCGCCTCGTCCAGCGCGACCAGGTGCCGCAGGGTCTGCCCGCCCAGCGGCGTCTCCCTCACCGCGACCACCAGCGGCCGGCGCTCCTTCAGGGTGACGCTCGCCACCCGCTGCAGCAGGTCCTTGGAGAGCCCGAGGGCGACGCCCGCCACGCAGGCGGTGCTCGCCGGCACGATCAGCATCCCCTTGACCGGGTACGAACCCGAGCTCGGCCCGGCCGCGAGGTCCCCGGCGGACCAGTGGCGCACCCGGCTGAGATCGGTCTCGAACCGGTCCGTGGTGCCGTCCGCGCCGCGGGCCAGCCAGCGGGCCAGGTCCTCGCGCCAGTGTGCGTCCCGGAAAGGCGACCCGGTCTCGTCCAGGACGGTGAGCCGGGCGGCCCGGCTGACCACCAGGTCCACCGCCTCGCCGGCGTGCAGCAGCGCCCGCAGCACCGCCGCGGCGTACGGCGTCCCGGAAGCCCCGGAGACCCCGACCACCCACGGTGTCCCGCGTTCGCTGTCGTCCATGCCGCGAGCCTATCCGGCCACCCGTGGCACCACCCCGGCCGGTCCGGCTGGGCGGAATGGACGAGTGGGCCCGGGAACCGCCGCGGACGCCGTCGTCGTTGTCTACCGTGAGGGGAGCCCGGCCGGACCGGCGGGCGGTCCACCACCACGAGGGGGGGCCTGTGGCGTACGAACCCATCGCCGGCCATGACGCCGGTGACGCCCGGCGGCGTGTCCGCGGCGACGCCGCTCCGGGAGAGCGGGCGAAGACGGCCGCGGCGATCATGTTCATCTGGGTGGGGCTGCTCTGGCTGATCGAGTGCGTGGACGTGATGACCCATCACGCGCTCGACACCTTCGGGATCGTGCCGCGGCAGATCGGCGAACTGCGCGACATCATCCCCGCCGCGTTCATCCACTTCGGCTTCGACCACGTCGCCGCCAACAGCCTGCCGCTGCTGGTGCTGGGCTTCCTCGCGGCGCTGCGCGGCACGACCCGCCTGCTGAGCGTGGTGTTCGTCATCGTCATGGCGAGCGGCGGCGGGGTCTGGCTGGTGGCGCCGCCGCACACCAACACCGCCGGCGCCTCCGGCGTCGTCTTCGGCCTGTTCGGGTACCTGCTGGTGCGCGGCTTCGTCGACCGGCGCCTCATCGACATCGCGGTCGGGCTGGTCGTCGCGGTGGCGTACGGCTCGATCCTGTGGGGTGTCCTGCCGACCGCGCAGGGGGTCTCCTGGCAGGGCCACCTCTTCGGCCTCGTCGGCGGCGTCGTGGGCGCCTTCCTCTTCCGGGACCGCCCCGCCGACGGGCTGATCAGATGAGGCCGTAGGATCCGGGGACCAAACGACGGGGGGCGGTTCTCCATGACCGATTTCAGCAAGCACGACGACGTACCGCCGCGGGACACCGTGCCGCCCGTGCCACCGCAGCCGGGTCCGGCGCAGGGGCCCCACGCCATGCCGTCGCCGCCCCCGCCGTACCCACCGCCCGCACCGCCGCAGCCCCCCTACGGCTACGGCTACGGCCACCCCCAGGGGCCGCTGCCGTACCCGCCCCCGCCGCTGCGGCCGCCCACCACGCCGGCCATGTGGGCCCACCTGGGCGCGCTGCTCACCGTGGTGGCGGGCAGCAGCATGTGCTGCCTGGGCTGGGCGCTGGCCTGGGTGACCCCGCTGGTCATCCGCTCCAACGAGCGGAACAAGCACGACCCCTTCATCCGGCACCACGCCGCGCAGGGGATCAACTACGGCATCACCGCGGCCATCGCGGGCCTCCTGGCTTTCGTCGGCTACGGCGGCGGCATCGCCGCCGTGGCCGCGCACGAGAACGGCGGACCGGTCTGGCTGCCCTTCGTGGCCTTCGGCCTGATGGCCCTGGCCGCGCTGCACCTCCTGACCGGGGTGATCTTCTGCATCATCGGCAGCACCAAGGCCAACGGCGGTCAGTGGTGGAGCTACCCGAAGTTCATCGCCCTGCCGTTCGTGCGCCGCTGACCGGGCGCGACCGCGCCGGGCGCGGGGGCGTCACACGCCCAGGCCGCGCACCGCGAGGTCGAGCAGGGCGCACAGGAACAGCGCCATCCCGATGAAGCCGTTGACCGTGAAGAACGCCCGGTTGAGCCTGCTGAGGTCGCCGGGCTTCACGATGCTGTGCTCGTAGACGAAGGCACCGCCCACGATCAGCATGCCGACCCACCAGAAGGCCCCGGCGCCGACCGCCAGTCCGTACCAGACGAGCAGCACGGTCGTCACCACGTGGCTCACCCGCGCCCCGTACAGCGCGCCGTCGACGCCGAAGCGGGCGGGCACCGAGCGCACCCCGTGGGCGCGGTCGGCGGCGACGTCCTGGCAGGCGAAGATCAGGTCGAAGCCGCCGATCCACACGCCCACCGCGAGGCCGAGGACGACGGCGTCCCACGACCAGGAGCCGGAGACCGCGAGCCAGGCGCCGACCGGGCCCATGGCCTGGGCGAGGCCGAGGATGGCGTGCGGGTAGTCCGTGAACCGCTTGCCGTACGGGTAGACCACCATCGGGACCACCGCGATCGGCGCCAGGGCCAGGCACAGCGGGTTGAGCAGCGCGGCGGCGCCCAGGAAGAACACCACGGCGATCAGCGCGCCGGTCCACGCCGAACGCACGGACACGGCGCCGGTGACCAGTTCGCGTCCCGCGGTGCGGGGGTTGCGGGCGTCGATCTCGCGGTCGATGATCCGGTTGCAGGCCATCGCGAAGGTGCGCAGGCCCACCATGGCGACGGTGATCAGGAAGAGCTGCCACCAGTGGACGGACCGGTCCTGCGCGAACATCGCGCTGAGCGCGGCGATGTAGGCGAAGGGCAGGGCGAAGACCGAGTGCTCGATCATCACCAGCCGCAGGAACGCCCGGACCTTGCCGTCCGGGCGCGGGGAGGGTCCGAAGAGGTCCGGAGTCGCGGATTCGGCGCTCACAGGCCGTACTCCTTCCAGCGGCGGTCGACCTTCGCGGCGGTCTCCGGGTCGGAGAGCACCATCTCGGGCCAGCCGCCGTCGCGGGTGTAGCCCTCCTCGGGCAGCTTCCGGGTCGCGTCGATGCCTGCCTTGCCGCCCCAGAACTGCTGGTAGGAGGAGTGGTCGAGGTGGTCCACGGGACCTTCGACCACCGACAGGTCACGGGCGTAGTCGGTGTTGCCCAGCGCCCGCCAGGCGACCTCGTGCAGGTCGTGCACGTCGCAGTCGGCGTCGACCACGACGATCAGCTTGGTCAGCGACATCATGTGCGCACCCCAGATGGCGTGCATGACCTTCTGGGCGTGCTTCGGGTACTTCTTGTCGATCGAGACGATCGCGCAGTTGTGGAAGCCGCCCGCCTCCGGCAGGTGGTAGTCCACGATGTCCGGCACGATGACCTTCAGCAGCGGGAGGAAGAACCGCTCGGTGGCCCGGCCCAGCGGGCCGTCCTCGGTCGGCGGCCGGCCCACCACGATGGACTGCAGCAGCGGCCGGCGGCGCATCGTCACGCAGTCGATGGTCAGCGCCGGGAAGGGCTCCTGCGGGGTGTAGAAGCCCGTGTGGTCGCCGAACGGTCCCTCGGGCAGCATCTTCCCGGGCTCCAGCCAGCCCTCCAGGACCACCTCCGCCTGGGCGGGCACCTGCAGCGGCACCGTCTTGCAGTCGACCATCTCGACGCGCCTGCCCCCGACGAAGCCGGCGAGGAGGTACTCGTCGATGTCGCCCGGCAGCGGCGCGGTGGAGGCGTACGTCACGGCGGGCGGACAGCCGAACGCGATGGCCACCGGGAGCCGTTCGCCGCGCCGCTGGGCCACCTGGTAGTGGTTGCGGCTGTCCTTGTGGATCTGCCAGTGCATCCCGATGGTGCGGCGGTCGTGCCGCTGCAGCCGGTACAGGCCCAGGTTGCGGACGCCGGTCTCGGGGTCCTTGGTGTGCGTCAGGCCGAGGTTGAAGAAGGAGCCGCCGTCCTCGGGCCAGGTGAACAGGGCCGGCAGCGCGTCCAGGTCGACGTCGTCGCCGGTGAGGACGACCTCCTGGACGGGGGCGTCCTTCACCTTCTTCGGCGGTACGTGCGTCATCCCGGCGAGCTTGCCGAAGGCCTCGCGGACGCCGACGAAACCGTGCGGCAGCTCCGGCTTGAGCAGCCCGCCGATGCGGTCGCCGATGTCGGCGTAGGACTTCAGGCCGAGCGCCTTGAGCAGCCGGCGGTCGGTGCCGTACACGTTCATCGCCAGGGGCATCGTGGAGCCCTTGACGTCCTCGAACAGCAGCGCCGGGCCGCCCGCCTTGTTGACGCGGTCGACGATCTCACCGACCTCGAGGTACGGGTCGACCTCTGCCGTGACGCGCTTGAGGTCCCCCTCCTTCTCCAGGGCCCTCAGCAGCGAGCGAAGATCGTCGTAAGCCATGCGGTCCAGTATCCGGCACGCACTACCCTGGACCCGTCACCGGGGCCCTGCCGCGCCCCGCCGTCGCTGCCTGGGGGGCACTCCCGCGATGATCCGGTACATCCCGTTCCTGCTGGTGCTGGCGTTGTGGATCTACGCCTTCATCGACTGCCTCAACACGCCCGAGGAGCAGGTCCGCGGCCTCCCCAAGGTCGTGTGGGTCATCGTCATCCTGCTCTTCGGCGAGGTGCTGATCGGGCCGATCGCCTGGCTGGTGGCCGGCAAGCACCGCACCGCCCCGGCCGGCGGCAGCACGCCCGCGGAGTGGCACCGCAACCACCGCACGCAGTGGGTCGCCCCGGACGACAACCCGGAGTTCCTGCACTCGCTGCGCGAGGAGAACAAGAAGGACGAGCAGCTGCTGAAGAGCTGGGAGGCCGACCTGCGCCGCCGCGAGGAGGAGCTGCGGCAGCGCGAGAACGGCCCCGCCGACGGCCAGGACAACCAGCCCCGCGGCTGATCCTGCGGGACACTGGGCGTCATGGACGACGCGCAGGCGATGCTGGCGACCGCCGTCGCCGAGGCCCGGGCGGGCCTCGCGGAGGGCGGGATCCCGATCGGGGCGGCCCTGTACGGCCCGGACGGCCGCACGGTGCTGGGCCGCGGCCGCAACCGCCGTGTGCAGGACGGCGATCCGTCGATGCACGGCGAGACGGCGGCCTTCCGGGCGGCCGGGCGGCAGCGCACCTACCGCGGGACGACGATGGTGACCACCCTGTCGCCGTGCTGGTACTGCAGCGGCCTGGTCCGGCAGTTCGGGATCTCCCGTGTCGTCATCGGCGAGGCCCGCACCTTCCACGGCGGCCACGACTGGCTGGCCGAGCACGGCGTGGAGATCGTCCTGCTGGACGACCCGGAGTGCGTCGCCCTGATGACGGAGTTCACCGCGGCCCGCCCCGAGCTGTGGAACGAGGACATCGGCGCATGATCCCCACCATCGACCTCGGTCCCTGGCTCACGGGTGACGCCGCCGGCCGCACCCGCGTCGCCGCCACCGTCGACGAGGCGCTGTGCTCGGCCGGCTTCCTGCTGGTCACCGGGCACGGCGTCGACCCGGGACTGCGCGCCGCGATCCGGGAGGCCGCCCGCGGTTTCTTCGGGCTGCCGGCCGCCGTCAAGGAGCCGTACGCGGTACGGGTCGGGGGCCGCGGCTGGCTGGGCCCGGGCGCGGAGGCCAACGGCTACGCGGAGGGCACGGCCACCCCGCCGGACCTGAAGGAGTCCTGGTCGTTCGCCGCCGAGGAGCCGACCGGTGACCCGGCGGTGGACGCCGAGTGGTTCCTGCCGAACCTCTGGCCGGCCGAGGCGCCGCGGCTGCGCCCGCTGGTGGACGCGTACGTGACGCACATGCGCGCTCTCTCCGACCACCTGCTGGAGCTGCTGGCCACCGCCCTGGGCGGGCCCGCGGACCTCTTCACCCGGCACACCCGCCACCCCACCTGGGGCTTCAACATCAACTGGTACCCGGGCACCGACGTGGTCGGACCGCCCGAGCCGGGCCAGTTCAGGATCGGCCCGCACACCGACTTCGGCACGGTCACCGTGCTCGACCGCCAGCGGGGCAAGGGCGGGCTCCAGGTGCACACCGACGAGGACGGCTGGCAGGACGCCCCCTGGGAGCCGGACTCCTTCACCGTCAACATCGGCGACCTGATGGCCCGCTGGACCGGCGACCGCTGGCGTTCCGGGCGGCACCGCGTGCTGCCCCCGCCGGCCGACGCCCCGGCGGAGGAGCTGATGTCGCTGGTGTGGTTCTACGAGTGCGACCCCGGCACCCGCGTCACGCCGCTGCCCGCGCCCGTCGGCAGGCACGCGTACGAGCCCGTGGACTCGCACGCGTACCTGCGGGCGAAGCTGGACGCCATCGGCCTGGGCTGAACCCCGGCCGGGGCCGGACGCCGGGCCTCAGACGCCGGCGTAGGAGTGCTTGCCGGTGATGAAGATGTTCACGCCGTAGTAGTTGAACAGGAAGCAGGCGAAGGCGAGCAGCGCCAGGTAGGCGGCCTTGCGGCCCTTCCAGCCGGCGGTGGCGCGGGCGTGCAGGTAGGCCGCGTAGACCACCCAGGTGATGAAGGACCAGGTCTCCTTGGGGTCCCAGCCCCAGTAGCGGCCCCAGGCCGCCTCGGCCCAGATCGCGCCGGCGATGATCGTGAACGTCCACAGCGGGAAGACCATGGCGTTCACGCGGTACGCGAACTTGTCCAGGCTCGCGGCCGACGGCAGGCGGTACATGATGTTCGCCCAGGTGCCCTCGGCGGTGCCCGAGGCCGCGAGGCCGGTCTCGTAGCGGTCGCGGAAGAGGTAGAGCACGTTCGCCACCGCGCCCAGGTAGAGCACCGCGCCGGAGATGATGGCGCAGGAGACGTGGATCCAGAGCCAGTAGGAGTGCAGCGCCGGGACCAGCTGGTCGCTGTCGGTGTAGAGGACCGAGACGGCGAGGCCGAGGTCGAGCAGGACCGTGGTGGTCAGGAAGAGCCCGATCCAGCGGACCTTCTTGCCCAGCAGGAGCAGCACCAGGTAGGCGGTGACCGCCGTGGCGCCGAAGGTGGTGGAGAACTCGTACATGTTGCCCCAGGGGGCGCGCTGCACCGAGAAGGCGCGCGCCGCCACGGCGGCCACGTGCAGCGCCCAGGCCAGCACGGTCAGGGACACCGCGATGCGGCCGTAGAGGTCGCCCTGCTCGGTGTCGCCGGCCGCGCCGGGGCCGTCGGCGAAGCCGCGGTCACTGGCGGAGGCCCGGGTGACGACCTTGGGACGCGCCAGGGTGGCGGTGCCGCCGCCCTGCTTCACGGTCACGGTGACCGCGGGCGCGGACCCGGCGGCGCCGGGGGCGAGCGCGGCGGAGGTCTTGGCGACCTTGCTGCGGCTGCCGAAGACCCACTCCGCGATGTAGGCGAGGAAGGCCAGCGTGTAGACCGCCATCGCCGAGTAGATCAGGTAGTTGCTGAGGTGGGCGACGTTCTCGTTGACCGCGGCAGCGATGGTCACGCGCGCGCTCCTTCGTCATCGGGCAGGGGTTCTTCTGAGGGTTCGGGGTCCGCTTCGGGCAGCGGCGGGGCCGTGGCCGTGAGGTCGGCGGCGAGCTCGCCGAGCTCGTCGGCGATCCGGGCCGACTCGCTGCGGCCGAGTCCGGCCAGCTCGACGACGGTGACACCGTCCGCGCCGCGCACCGCGCGCACCCAGACCCGGCGGCGCTGGATGAACAGCGATCCGGCCAGGCCGAGGATGGCGGCGACGGCACTCACCAGCGCCCAGCCGTTGCCGGCCTGGTGGGAGACCTGGAAGGTGGCCCAGGTCCTGACGCCGTCGAAGGTGAGCGAGCCGTCGCCGTCGGGCAGCGCGAGCGTCTCCCCCGGCTTCATCGCCTTGCTCACGATCCGGCCGTCGGCGTCCTTGAACTGCTTCATCTTGTCGGTGTCGAGCTGGTACACGTTCTGCGGCAGTCCGGCGTCCACGCCCAGGTCGCCGTGGTAGGCGGTGAGGATCAGCGCCGGGTAGTCCAGGGCCGGGAAGGACGAGTGCGGGCCCTGCTGCGCGTTCAGCGCGAAGGTCGGGGTGAACAGACCCTGGAAGCCGTACTGGGTCTTCTTGTCGGCGTGGTCGCGGACGTCCATCGCCTTGATCACGCCGACCGAGGTCTGGTTGCCGTCCTGCGGCAGGAACGGCACCGGGCCCTGGAAGACGACGTTGCCCTGACCGTCCTTGACGGTGACGACGGGCGCGTAGCCGTGGCCGATCAGGTAGACCTTGGTGCTGCCGACCTCCAGCGGCTCGTTGACCTCGATCGCGGACTTCGTCTGCTTGCCGCCGGGGCTCGTCCAGTAGCGGATGTTGGCGCGGAAGGTGCGCGGGGTGCCCTTCTGCGGGCCGCTGCGCGCGTACGAGGCGGTGAAGCCGTCCAGCTTGAAGCCGAATGTGTCCAGGTCGTCCGCGTCGTAGAAGGTGCCCGGCTTGAAGTCGTCGTACTGGGTGAGCGTGTTGTTGAAGCCGTCGCCCTCGACGATCAGCTTCCCGCCCTCGGCCTTGAACAGCCCGCCCACCGCGAAGGAGATCAGCAGGCCGAACAGCGCGATGTGGAACAGCAGGTTGCCGGCCTCGCGCAGGAAGCCCTTCTCCGAGGCGACCGCCGTACCGGTGACCTGGGTGCGGAAGCGGCGGCCGCGGAGCGCGCGCCGGGCGGCGGCGAGCACCGCGTCCGGCTCGGCCTCGGTGCGCCAGGTCGCGTACGCCGGGAGCCGGGTGAGGTTGCGCGGGGCGGCCGGCGGCCTGGCCCGGAGCTGGCCGACGAACTGCCAGCTGCGCGGGACGATGCAGCCGGCGAGCGAGACGAACAGCAGGATGTAGATCGCCGAGAACCACACCGAGCTGTAGACGTTGAACAGCCCGAGCTTCTCGTAGAGCGGCGCCAGGGTGGTGTGGGCGTCCTTGAAGGCCTGCGCCTTGATCTCGTCGACGCTGGTCTGCGGCACCAGCGAACCGGGGACGGCGGCCAGCGACAGCAGGAAGAGCAGGATCAGCGCCACCCGCATGGAGGTGAGCTGGCGCCAGGTCCAGCGCGTCCAGCCCCACACCTCGCGCCCGGTCCAGGCGAGTCCGCCGGCCGTACCCGGTCTGCGGACGCCGCCGAAGGAGCCGGGCACGACCTGGCCGAGGTCCTCGACGGGCGCGGTCGACAGCTGTGCGCCGGCCGCGCCGAGGTCGGCACCGGCGTCCGCCGCCGCGTCGGGGGGTGCCCCGGCGGTGTCTTTGGAACTCATGGATCAGATCCCTGGAGTGAAGCCGGACGACCAGATCTGCATCTGGTAGACGATGTGGTCCCACACGCCGGTGACGAGCAGCAGGCCGACAGCGACGAGCATGCCACCGCCGAGCCGCATCACCCACACATAGTGGCGCTTGACCCAGCCGAAGGCGCCGAGGGCACGGCGGAAGGCGATGGCGGCCAGTATGAACGGCAGGCCGAGGCCGAGGCAGTACACGGCGGTGAGCAGTGCCCCGCGGCCGGCACTGGCCTCGTTGAAGGCGAGGAAGTTGACGGCGCTCAGCGTCGGACCCAGGCACGGCGTCCAGCCGATGCCGAAGAGAACTCCGAGCAGCGGCGCACCCGCCAGGCCCATCGCGGGCCTGCGGTGGAAGCGGAACTCACGCTGGGTGATGCCGCCGACCACCCCCATGAAGGCGAGCCCCATGACGATGGTGAGCGCGCCGAGCACCCTGGTGATGACCACCTTGTGCTCCAGCAGCGTCGTGCCGAAGTTGCCGAACAGCGCGCCGCCGGAGACGAAGACCGCAGTGAAGCCCAGGACGAACAGCGACGCGCCCACGAACATCCGGCCGCGCCGGGCCTCGGCCAGGTCGGTGCCGGTGACCCCGGTCACGTACGACAGGTAACCGGGGACGAGGGGCAGCACGCACGGCGAGAAGAACGAGACCAGGCCGCCGAGGAGCGCCACCGGCACGGCGGCGAGCAGGGCGCCGTTCACCACGGTCTGGTTGGCGCCGGCGGCGAGTACGCTCACGTCACTTCTCCGCGATCACCGGGTCGAGGACCTCGTGCAGTTCGTCGGCGCCGAGTTCCTTCAGCGCGCGCACCGCGATCTTCCCCTGACGGTCGATGATCAGCGTGGAGGGAATGGCCTGCGGGTTGACGCTGCCCTTGGGGAAGCGCAGCACCAGGTCCCCGGACGGGTCGTAGAAGCTCGGGAAGGGGATGTCGAATTCCTTCTCGAAGGCCTTGGCCTGCGCGGTCTGCAGATCCCGGGTGTTGATGCCGATGAACTGCACGCCCTGCGACGCGGTCTCCCTGGCCACCTTGGCCAGGTGCGGCGCCTCGGCCCGGCAGGGCGGGCACCACGAGCCCCAGATGTTGAGGACGACGACCTTGCCCTTGTGGTCGGCGAGGCTGAGCGGGGCTCCTTCGACGGACTTCCCGCTCAGCTCCGGCGCGGCCACCCGGTGGCCCGGCTTGACCGTGGAGATCTCACCGGTGCCGCCGACGTAGTTCGTTCCGGGGCCGGTGCCGTCGGAGGACGCGGTGGAGGTCGAGCAGGCCGTGACGGCCAGCGCGAACGCGGCTGCTCCGGCCAGTGCCGCGGCACCGCGGAGCGGACGGCGTCGGAGGGCGCGCGTAGGACTCATGTGAAAAGTTTCGCATGAGGCCGGGAGCGATCTCGCGCACCCCCGACAGCTTTGCCGAAAGCGGCAAATGCCCCAAGTAAGCGGCGGTTAATCGCGACTCCCGGTCTGGTGCGCGAACTCGTCCACCAGGGCGTCCTGGAAGGCCTTGAGGTCGCCGGGCCTGCGGCTGGTGACCAGGACGTTGGGGCCGTCGCAGTCGACCACGACCTCCTTGTCGATCCAGGTGCCGCCGGCGTTGGTGACGTCGGTGCAGACGCTGGGCCAGGAGGTGAGGGTACGTCCGTGCACGACGCCGGCCTCGACGAGCAGCCACGGCGCGTGGCAGATCGCCGCGACGGGGCGGCCCTCGGTGAAGAAGTCCCTGGTGAAGGCGACGGCGTCCGGGTCGATCCGCAGGAGGTCGGGGTTGGCGACACCGCCGGGGAGCACCAGCGCGTCGAAGTCCGCGGCGACCACCTCCCCGAGCGTGTCGTCGACGGGGAAGGTGCCGGCCCGGTCGAGGTGCTCGAAGGCCTGGACGCGGCCGTGGCGGGTGGAGACCAGCCGGGGCGTCCCGCCCGCCTCGCGGACGGCCTCCCAGGGGCCGGTGAGTTCGGTCTGCTCGACGCCCTCCGGCGCCACCAGGAAGGCGATCCTCCTCCCCTGCAGGGACGCGCGCATGGCCTCCCACCTCCTCGGCTCGGTCCTGGGACGTTCCCGTTCACCGGCTCGCCTGCCCGCCACCCCCGGGACGAAACGGGCGGTTCGGTCTAGGAGGGGGAGGAAGAGGCGGAGGGCATGGCGGAGGAGGGCGTGGAGGAGGGTGACGTGGCGGAGGGGGACACGGAGGAACGTTCCTGCGCGAGGAAGCGGCGCCAGCCGCCCGCGGGGCGCTGCCCCGGACCGAGGGTGCGCAGCTTCGTCAGCACCGCCGGGTCCTGCGCGTCCAGCCAGTCCACGAACTGGCGGAACGACACCAGGCGCACGTCCCGGTGGTCGGACATCCGCCGCAGCGCGTCCTCGACGGCGTCCATGTATATCCCGCCGTTCCACTGTTCGAAGTGGTTGCCGATGAACAGCGGCGCGCGGTTGGTCTCGTACGCCCGGCGGAAGCCCCCCAGGTAGGCGTCGCGGGCCTGCCGCCGCCAGGCCGGGTAGTGGGCGGGGTTGCCGCGCGTGGAGTTCACCGACTGGTTGGCCAGCATGTTGTAGTCCATCGACAGCACCTCGAAGGAGCGGCCGGGGAAGGGCACCGCCTGCAGCGGCAGGTCCCACAGCCCGTGGCTCTTGCCCGGCCACACCTGCAGGCCGCCCGGCCCGCTGGCGTCGTACCGCCAGCCCAGGCGGGCGGCGGTGGGCAGCAGCGAGCGCTGGCCCAGCAGGCAGGGCGTACGGCCGCCGATCAGCTCCTTGCGGTAGTCGAAGGGCAGCGGGGGCAGGTCGGTGAAACCGGTGTGGGTGCGCCAGTTCTCCACGAAGCCGACGGCCTGTTCGATCTCGCTGCGCCAGTCGGCCGGGCTCCAGCGGCCCACCGAGCCCGCTCCCGCGCAGAAGTGGCCGTTGAAGTGCGTGCCGATCTCATGGCCCTCCAGCCAGGCCAGCCGCAACTGCTCCAGGGTGACGCGGATGTGGGCGTCGGTGAGGTAGCCGATGTCGGAGGCGCCGACGGGATTGCGCGGCGGCTTGTAGAGCCTCTTCTTCGACTCGGGGAGCAGGTAGACGCCGGAGAGGAAGAAGGTCATCGTCGCCCCGTGCTCGCCCGCGAGCCCCCGGAACCGCTCGAAGAGGCCGTTGTCCAGCTCGCCCGCCCCGTCCCAGGAGAAGATCACGAACTGCGGTGGCGTCTGCCCGGGTTCCAGGCGCTCCACGGCGGGCTGATGGGGCTGCGGCCCGGTGTCGGCCGTCGAGCCGTCGCCGATCGTCCGCACCGACGGGGACGGGGAGGGCCGCCCCTGCGGGCTGCCGGCGGACGGGGTGGGCGACGCCGACGGCCCCTCGCTGACGTGCCGTGCGCCGGGACCCTCCCCGGCGCAGCCCGCCAGCCCGACGGCGGCCGCTCCGGCCGCCAGGCCCAGTACCCCTCGTCGGCTGATCTCCCGCATTCCGCGCCCCAATCCCCGTGCCTCGCCCCCGCTCACCGCGCTAGATGCCGTGCGCGTACGGCGGGTTCCTTCGCGGGGCGCACGAATTCACCGGGCAGGGCGCCGGATCGGGCCCCGCGGCGGCGGCCGTCACGGCGCGTGCCGGAGGGCGCCGGTCTGCGTGACCGGCGCCCTCCGGAACCAGCGGGAGGCGGTCGTCAGGCGCCGAAGCCCTTGCTGCCGCCCTTGACCGGCTTCGCCCCGGCCAGCAGATGCGCAGGGACCAGGTCGCGGGCGGGCTCGGTGTAGCCGACGGAGACGATCCTGTCGTCCTCGAACGTGAAGGACGTCAGGCTCGCCAGGGTGCACTGCCGCTTGCGCGGGTCGTGCCACAGGCGCCGCTGCTCGACGGCGCTGCGCACGATCCAGATCGGCAGCTGGTGGCTGACGCACACCGCCTCGTGGCCGCGGGCCGCGTCCCGGGCCGCCTCCAGCGCGGCCGTCATGCGGACGACCTGGTCCGCGTACGGCTCGCCCCAGCTCGGCCGGAACGGGTTGACCAGGTGCTTCCAGTTGGCGGGGCGCTTGAGCGCGCCGTCGCCGACGCCGAAGGTCTTGCCCTGGAAGACGTTGTCCGCCTCGATCAGCCGCTCGTCGCTCGCGACGTCCAGGCCGAGGACGGCGCCGATCGGCGCCGCGGTCTCCTGGGCGCGCTCCAGCGGGGACGCGACGACGTGGGTGATGTCACGGCCCGCGAGGTGCTCGGCGACCCGGTCGGCCATCTTCCGGCCCAGTTCGGACAGGTGGTAGCCGGCCAGGCGCCCGTAGAGCACGCCGGTGGGGTTCTCCACCTCGCCGTGCCGCATCAGGTGGACGACTGTGATCTCGCTCATGCGGTGGCCTCCGCTGCGGCGCGGGCGGCGGCCGGCAGGGCGGCCGCGATCCGCTCGATGGCGGCGCCGTCGTGCGCCGACGACACGAACCAGGACTCGAAGGCGGAGGGCGGCAGGTACACGCCCTGGGCGAGCATCGCGTGGAAGAAGGCCGTGAAGCGGAACGCCTCCTGCTTCCTGGCCTCGTCGTAGTTCGTCACCCGGTCCCCGGTGAAGAACACCGAGAACATGTTGCCCGCGGTCTGCAGGGTGTGCGCCACACCCTCCTTGGAGAGCGCGGCGGCCACCAGGCCCGACACCTCGGCGGCGACGGAGTCCACCGCCTCGTACACCGCGTCGTCCAGCAACCGCAGCTGGGCCAGGCCCGCGGCGGTGGCCACCGGGTTACCGGAGAGCGTGCCCGCCTGGTAGACCGGGCCCGCGGGCGCGAGGTGCGCCATCACGTCGGCACGGCCGCCGAAGGCCGCGGCGGGGAAGCCGCCGCCCATCACCTTGCCGAAGGTCATCAGGTCGGGGCGGACGCCGTCGATGCCGTACCAGCCGGCCCTCGACACACGGAAGCCGGTCATGACCTCGTCGGAGACGTACAGCGCGCCGTTCTCCCGGCAGAGGTCCGCCAGGCCCTGGTTGAAGCCCTCGGCCGGCGGCACGACGCCCATGTTGCCGGGCGACGCCTCGGTGATCACGCAGGCGATCTCACCGGGGTGGGCGGCGAACGCGGCCCGTACGGCCCCCAGGTCGTTGTAGGGGAGCACGATCGTGTCCCCGGCCTGCGCGCCCGTCACCCCGGGGGTGTCGGGCAACCCGAAAGTGGCAACCCCGGAACCCGCGGCGGCCAGCAGGGCGTCCACATGACCGTGGTAGCACCCCGCGAACTTGATCACCTTGGCCCGGCCCGTGAACCCGCGTGCCAGCCGGATCGCCGACATCGTGGCCTCGGTGCCGGAGGAGACCAGCCGCACCTGCTCCACCGGCGCGACGCGCGCCACGATCTCCTCGGCCAGTTCCACCTCGCCCTCACCGGGCGTGCCGAAGGACGTACCCCGCGTAACCGCCGCCTGCACGGCGGCGATCACCTCGGGGTGGGCGTGGCCGAGGATCATCGGCCCCCACGAGCAGACGAGGTCGACGTATTCGCGACCATCCGCGTCCTTCAGGTAAGGACCCGTTCCGGACACCATGAACCGGGGCGTACCGCCCACGGCACGAAAGGCGCGTACCGGGCTGTTCACCCCACCAGGGGTCACGGCGGCTGCTCGATCGAACAAGGTCTGAGAAACTGGCGCTTCGTAGGCGTACGGATAGCTCACAAGCACATGCTCTCAAATGCCGGGCGTTGCGCGACGAGGTATCGACCGTGCATCTGAGACGATGATCGGGTTGCGCGGTTGGGTCTGCGGATGGTCGGGTAGTGGAATGCAGCGCGGTGGCGAACGCGGCGACGTGGGCGGCGGGGCGGACGACCCCGACGCGGAGCACGCCCGCCCCACCGGTCGGCGCCGCCGGCCGCCGAAAGAGCGCGACAGGGCCGTTGAGAAAAGCGGGAGCAGGGGTGGCCGAGTGGGGGTGACCTACAAGTACTTCGGCGCACCCGATGGTGCGACCGCCGCGCGGGTCCCCATCTCGATGCGACCCGAGGAACTCGGCGGCGACGAGCTGGGCCAGGGCATGTACACCAAGGTCAAGCCGGAGACCATGGCCGCCATGGTGCTGACCGGCATCGAGGGCATACCCCCGGCCAAGGTCCCGCCGCTGGAACTCGTCGTGCTCCACCCCGACTACGCCGTCGTCAAGCTGCCCCACTCCGTCGTCGAGCCGTTGCGCAAGGCCGACGAGGAGGCCCTGGGCGCCGCCGCCTTCATCTGGTCCACCGTTCCCGACCGCCGCGGGCCGCGGGACGCGTTCGTGATCTACACGATGCTGCACGAGTGGCAGGACTTCGCCCAGCGCTGTCACGAGAGCGGGCACCAGCTGTACTGCCTGGTGTGGCCGTGACGGGCGCCGGGCGGGTGCGGGTTCACTGACGGTTACAGCACCACCACGACGACGCCGTTGTCGTAGCCGTAACCTCCGTAGCCGTAGCCTCCGTAGCCTCCGTAGCCTCCATAACCGCCGTAGCCGTAGCCGCAGTCGTCGTCGAAGTGATGGTCGTAACGCCATCCGTAACCCCAGTCGCCGTAGCCCCGGCAGCCGTCCCCGTGGGTGACGACGGACTGGTGCGAGGCGGGCGCAGCCTGTTGCGGCGCGGCGCCGGCCGCGCCGGCTCCGACGAGGGCGAGGATCGGTGCCGCGAGTGCCGCTGCGGCGACCCGGCGGATGGTCGTGCTCGTGACGCGCATGGTCGTTCCCTTCGAGATGCGGAACGTGGGCGCCGGTCGTGGAGGACCGGGCGCGGGTCGCACCGGCCGGTGCGCGTGGCACGGGTGCGACGGGGGGTGCGTCCGAGCCTCGGGTGCGGACGCACCATCACAGACGTGAAATGTCGGACGGGATGCGGCTCATAGGAGTCATCCTCTGACATGAACCTTAAGTTCCATTACTCCCCGCAGTCAATACATAGGGTGAAATCCCCTAATTTCGGACTCGATTCATGCGGTGGGAACTTCCCCGGTCACGAAGGGTGACGAAATCGGTGACGGCCCGTCGTCCGCCGGTCACACGAGGCGCCCGTACAACCGGGGTTGATCGGGGCGGATCGGGCATCAACCCGGTACGCGGGGCGGTTCGCCGCCCTCCCCTGTGCCCCTCGCGCGGACGGAGACGAGCATGAGCGAGATCCACGAGATGCGGCTGGCGGAGACGAGGAGCTCCGGCGCCGAGGAGTGGTACTGCCCGGTCTGCCGGCGGCGGATCCTGCTGCGGTGGCCGCCCCACTACGAACTCCTGGTCCTCGAACGCGGTGACGAGAGCGTCGCGCACGCGGGCGGCAAGGGCGGGGTGTCGCTCACCGGCGCCGAACTCACCGGCCCCCCGCAGCCGTTGGCCGGGCCGCCCGGTCCTCCGGGCCCGGAGGACCGGCGCTGGCTGCGGGAGATCGGTGTCGAGTGGGACGAGGACACGGACTCGGCCGCGTGACGCGGTGGCACGTCACACGGTGAGCACGATCCCTTCCACCGTGGCCGCCAGCGCGCTGGGACGGTGCCCGCCGGGTTCGCGCAGGCTCACCGCGATCCCCAGGCGGTGGGTGCCCGGCGGCAGACCGGGCAGCGACAGCCGTACGACCGGATCGCCGGTCCGCAGCACGCCCCGGTCGTCCGCCAGCACGCGACGGCCCGCGACGCCCGGGCTCACGGTGACGGCCGCGTAGTACGCGAAGCACGCCCCGGAACCGGTGGCCCGGGGCAGGGCCAGCGTGACGTCCAGCGTGAACGGCACCCCCGGCCGTACGGCGCCGCCCGCGACCGCCAGCAGCGGCTCGGCCAGCAGCGTGACCGGCGTGGCGACGCCGGCACGGGGATCGCCGTCGTTCCCGCCCCCGGTCCCGGTGGCCAGTCCGGGTCCGGGGACGGGAACGGGATCGGGGACGGGATCGGGATCGGGAACGGAGCCGGGACCAGGACCGGGATCGGCCGGGCGGCCCAGGACGCAGGCGAGCAGCGCTCCGGCGTCCCACTCCGGCCAGTGCCGGGTCTCCCCGGTGCGCACCCTGCGGATCTCCGTCGCCCGGATCCGCCCCCGGTCCAGCCGGACCCGCAGCACGAAGCTCTCGTACCCGGTGTCCGCCGACTCCGCCGGAGCCGGCCCCGGCGGCGGGACCGCCGAGTCCAGCTCCGCGGCGTCCTTGCGCCACTGCTCGACCCGGATCGCGGAGACCACACGCAGGTCGCGCACCGCGGCGATCACCTCGTCCGTGGACGCGGCCGACAGCTCGGCGTACGTACGGATCCCGGCGGCGGCCAGCAGGCGCGCGGTGGTCGCGCCGACGCCGTCGATCCGGGTCAGCTCGTCCTCGTTCACGGCCCCTCGACGACCTCGATCACCGGCAGCGTGGCGAAGGCGCCCATGGTGGTGGCCCCCGGGAACTGGATCACCGCCGAGACCTGGTAGAGCCCGGGCCGCAGCGTGTTCGCCGGGACGGTGACGGCCGTGTCGGCACCGCTGTACAGGGTCTTCGCGGGCGCCGGGAGCGTGACGAGCCTGCCGTCGACAGGGCACGTGAAGTCGTCGGTGCCGGAGAGCGCGGCGAAGGCGTAGGTCACCCTGAAGGGCGTGTCGTGCAGCAACGGCAGCATGAAGCCACCGACCTCGAAGGTCACGCTGACCGTGATCGGCAGGGACGCGGTGAGGACCAGGCCGGACGGGATCGCGTCGTTGTCCGTCACCTGGATGTCGTGCGTGTCGAAGCCGAAGGCGGGGTTGTTCAGGTCGGGCTGTGCGGGCATGTTCTCTCCCCTGCGAGGTGGGCGCCGGCGCGGCGGCGGGTCGCCGCCGGGCTCGGCGTCCGTTCTTCCGCACCGCGCTTAACCGGCCGCCGTGCCGTCGCTTAACCCGGCGGCCGCGACGCGATAAGCGCAGGGCGCGCCGCTCACACCGGCAGGTCGTCGCGCAGCCGTTGGTGCAGCTCGACGGTCTCGCGCTGCGGCGGCACGCCGAGTTCCTCGCGCAGCGTCCGCACGCAGGCCCGGAACTGGAGGATGGCCAGGTGCGGTTGGCCGATCCGGCTCAGGCAGCGCATCAGCCGTCGGTGCGCGGTCTCCCGGCACGGGTCCAACGCGACCAGGCGGCGGCAGAGTTCGGCGCACGGGGCGTAGCGGCCCGCGGTGAAGTGCAGTTCGCTCAGCCGGGCGAGGGCGTCGAGGTGGGCCAGCCGCAGCCGCTCCCGGTGCAGGACGGTCCACTCCTCGTACGGCGACTCGGCGAGGAACTCGCCCCGGTAGAGGGCGAGCGCCCGCTCGTACTCCTCGGCCGCGCCGGTGCGGTCGCCCCGGTCCTCCGCCTCCCGGGCGGTGCGCAGCAGCAGGTCGAACTCGTCGCAGTCCAGCCAGAGGCCGAGCCCGGGACCGAGCCGGTAGGCACCGCAGCGGAAGACGACCACGGGTTCACCGGTCGCGGTGCCCAGCGTCTGGCGCAGTTGGTGCATCGCGACGCCGAGGCTGTTGCGCGCCGCCCCCGGGGCCGAGTCCGGCCAGAAGGCGTCCATCAGCGTCTCCCGGTGCGGCCAGGGGTCGCGGTGGGTGAGCAGGAAGGCGAGCAGGGAACGGGTGCGGCGGCCGTGCCAGCCCTCGGCCGGAACACCGTCGACGCTGACGCTGAGCGAGCCGAGCAGGCCCACCGCCAGCAGCGGCGCGGCGGGGCGGTCCGGTGGCGGCGCGGGCTGTTCCGGTACGCGCGGGCCGCGGCGGAAGCGGGCCCACAGCCGGGCGCCGCCGGCGTCGGCCCCGGACGGGACCGGGCCGGAGGGAACGGAAGGGACGGCGGGAGCGGCGGCGCCGGAAGGGCCGGAAGGGCCGGCCTGCCGGAACCAGCCGTCCGCGGCCTCCCGGTCGCCGGCGAGCAGCGCCAGCCGGCCCTGCTGCCACTGCGCGGCGCGCAACAGCGCCGGCAGCCCCGCCGAGGCCGCCAGCATCGCGGCGGTACGTGCGTGGACCGCGGCGGTCGCGAGGTCCCCCGCGTCCGCGGCGGCGTCGCTCGCGCCGAGCAGCTCCCCGCACAGCCGCTCGGGCGGCACTCCGGGCAGTGGCGGCTGCGGTGCGGGCGGCTGACTGTGGCTCGGCATGACGCTTCCCCCTGAGGCTCCTGCCTGGCGTCCCTCACTCAAGGACGCCGGTCCCGGCCTGTCAATCGGCGCCCCGGGCACCGGCGGGCCCGGCGGGGCCCACAGTGACGCCGGCGACGGCCGGTGGCCGCCGGGACGCCGCCGCGCCGGTCGGCGCACGCGCTCCCGCCCGGGCCGGTCGTACGACCGGCCGAGCCCCGGGCCCGCCGTCTGCGGTACGTCCGCCCCCGCGGGGCTGCGATCGCCGCGCACGCGGAGCCCGGACATACTGGACTACCGGCACCAAGAAGGGCATGACCGACCCGGAGGCACGACGATGCCCGTGTACGAGATGCGCGCCGAGTACGACACCGAGGACGGCGGCCCGGCCGAGGGAAGCCGGCTGAGGGCGTGGCACATGGTGGAGGACGGCGCCGCGACGGGGCTGTGCGGTCGGGAGCTCTCCCCCGCCGCGGCCGTGCAGGCGGAGGACGTGTGGGGGACGCCGGCGGCGCAGCCCTTCTGCCACAGTTGCGGCGCGCTGTATCTGCGTCATACCGCTTGAGGCGGCGGAGCATAGCCGCTCGAACGCTTGTCCCGCATGCGGAACCCCGAAATTCCGGAGCGGGTGGAATCATGTGCGGATGCTGCTCACCGAGATCGACGCCGTCAATTGGAATGCCATTCCCACGCCGCGGCCGCGCCCTCGGACCGCCGACGCCCGGGACGGGGCGCGGGCCGAGCGGCCCGACCCCGCGGCCGGGCTGAGGGCACTGGCCGCGGCCCGCGACCTCGATGCGGTCGCCTCCGCCGTGGCGGCCCTGACCAGCAGTTCCCTGCTGCGCGGGCGCACCGGCGAGGTGCTCCCCGGTGCCGTGGTCGCGGCCCCCTTTCTGCTGGACATCGCCGAGCAGGGCCATCCGCACGCACGGGAGTCGGCGGTCGTCCTCCTCGACGGCGCGATGCGGTCCGCGCCGCTCGCCGATTTCAGCCGGTTCCGCACGACGGCCGGACATGACGCCCCGTTGTGCTGCGCGATAGCCGAACTCGTCCGCGCCCGCCGGGATTCCCTGGCGGAATGCGGGAGGTCCGGGAAATACCTCCTCAAAGCGAGCGACGCCCATTGGCGCTTCGACATCCGTGAGGCCTCGGGCGCGTCGGGCGACGTCGTCGCCCTCGGCATCCTGCAGGGCGGGCTGCCCGCGCCGTCCTCCGGCGGCGAACTCCACCACGACGGCTCGGTGACCGCGGTCGGCGCCGTGGGCGTCGAGTGCCCTCCCGTGGACGCCACCGCCGAGGCGTGCCTGCGCCTGTCGGGCCTGGCGGCGGACGCCGCGGACGGCGGCGAACTGGCCGGCGCCGTGCTCTACCCGGCGGCGTGCGGCGGCCATGGGCGCTGAGCCCGCCGCCGGCTGGGAGCCGGGCGCCCCGGGGGTGCTGCGGCTGCCGTCGGGGCGGCTGGTGCGTGGACGGGGGCTGCGGCACCCGCTGCCGGCCGGTCCCGTCCCCGTGTTCGGGCTGTACCTGCTGGGCCACGAACCCCCGGCGGTGGCCTGGGAGAGCCGCTGGGTGCGCTGGCCGGACTTCCGGCTGCCCGCGGACCGTGCGGACGCCGCTCAGGCGCTGCGCGCGGCATGGCGGCGTGCTGCGGACGAGCGGGTGGAGGTCGCCTGCGGCGGCGGACTCGGCCGTACGGGGACGGCCCTGGCGTGCCTGGCGGTGCTGGACGGGGTGCCGTCCGGTGAAGCCGTCGGCTACGTCCGGGAGCACTACACCCGGCGCGCGGTGGAGACGCCCTGGCAGCGCCGCTACGTGTCGCGCTTCGCCTGAAGGTGCGGGGCGTACGCCCTGACCGCCTCCTTGAGCTGCCGCAGCGAGGGGTTGACCAGGGGCCGCCCCGCCACGGTGACGGTCGGCACGGTCTCGTTCCCGTCCGCGACGGAGCGCACGAAGGCGGCGGCGTCCGGATCGCGCCAGATGTCGACCTTGGTGTGGCGCAGCCGCGTGAACAGCAGTTGCGCCCGCAGCTTCATGCAGAACGGGCAGCCCGGCCGCCAGTGGACGACGATCCCGCCCCCGTCCGTGTGCGCGTCGCTCATGCTCCCCCGATCGGCAGGCGTGGCAGCCGCGTCCCGTGCAGCCACGGGTGGAAGACCAGCGCCTCCAGCGGCCGGTCGGTGTGCTCCTGGGCCAGGGCGGTGAACTGCCCGGTGGTCACGGTGCCATGGCGGTGGGCGGCGGTCCAGGCCCGCAGCAGCCGGAAGAACGCCGGGTCGCCCATGACCGTGCGCAGCGCGTGCAGGGTGAGGGCGCCGCGCTTGTACACCCGGTCGTCGAACATGTTCCGGGCACCGGGGTCGGCCAGCCGCAGGTCCTGGGGCTGGGCGGCGAGCCTGGCGTGGGCGCGGGCCGCGTTGCGGGCGGCGGGCGCCTCGCCGCAGGACTCGGCCCACAGCCATTCGGCGTACGCGGCGAAGCCCTCGTTGAGCCAGATGTGCCGCCAGTCGGCGAGGGCGAGGCTGTTGCCGAACCACTGGTGGGCGAGTTCGTGGGCGACGAGGCGTTCGGAGCCGCGGCGGCCGTCCAGGTGGTTGCTGCCGAAGACGGACAGCCCGTGCGCCTCGACCGGGACCTCCAGTTCCTCGTCGGTCACGACGACCGCGTACTCGCCGAAGGGGTAGGGCCCGAAGAGCTCGCTGAACACCTCCATCATCCGCGGCTGGCGCCCGAAGTCGTGGTCGAAGTCGGCGGTCAGGCGGGGCGGGACGGCGGCCGGCTGGGGTACGGCGCCGCCGAGGTGGTCGATGAGCTCGTACTGGCCGATCTGCACGGTCGCCAGGTACGGCGGCATCGGCCGCGGCTGGTCGTACACCCAGGTCGTCGTGGAGGCGCCCACCCGGTACGACTCCAGGCTGCCGTTGGCGACGACCGTGTACGGCGAGGGCGCGGTCACCGTGATCCGGTAGCCCGCCCGGTCGCCGAGGTGGTCGTTGCAGGGGAACCAGGAGGGCGCGCCGATCGGCTGGCTGGCGACGAGCGCGCCGTCCTCCAGCTGCTCCCAGCCCAGCTCCCCCCAGTCGCGGGAGCGGACGGGCCTCGGGTTGCCGACGTAGCGGACCTCGACCGCGAACGGGCCCTCGGGCAGCGCCTTCGCGGGCTTGACGCGGAGCTTCCCCGCGCGGTGGGTGTAGCGGGCGGGGCGCCCGTCGACGAGGACCCGGTCGAGACGGAAGGCTCCGAGGTCCAGGCTGAACGCGGAAAGGGCCCGGTCCGCCAGCGCGGAGATCCGGGCCCGGCCCGAGAGGCGGTTGGCCGCCGGGCGGTACTCCAGTTCCAGGTCGTAGTGGGTGACCCGGTAGCCGCCGTTGCCGTGCTCGGGGAAGTAGCTGTCCGCGGACACCTCCGCCCCGGGCGTGGCGGGGACGGCGGCCCCGCCACGCACGCGCTTGCCGTTGCTCACCCTGTGCGGGCCCCCTCTGTGTGCCAGGCGGAGATCGGGTTGCCGAGCCAGCGGGTGCCCTCGGGCACGCTCTCGCCCCGCATGACGAGCGAGGCGGGACCGATCGCGCTCCGGGCCCCGACCGTCGCCCCGGGCAGCACGATGCCGTGCGGGCCGAGGCTCGCGCCCTCCCCGAGTACGACCTCGTCCATCCGCAGGATCCGATCGTGGAACAAGTGTGTCTGTACCACGCAGCCGCGGCCGACGGTCGCGCCGTCCCCGACCCGGACCAGGTCGGCCTCCGGCAGCCAGTACGTCTCGCACCATACGCCGCGTCCGATCCGCGCCCCCAGGCACCTCAGCCACAGGTTCATCAGCGGGGTGCCGCCGACCGCGCCGACGAGCCACGGCACGGCCAGCACCTCGACGAAGGTGTCGGCCAGTTCGTTGCGCCACACGAACGAGCTCCACAGCGGCTGTTCGCCCGCCCGCACCCGCCCGACCAGCAGCCACTTCATCACCACGGCCACCGCGCAGGCGACCGCACCGGCGCCCGCGAGCAGCGCCCCGCCGGCCGCGAGCGCCACGGGCGCCCCGTACCGGTCCGCCACCGCCGCGTACCCGGCGAGCACCAGCACCACCAGCGCGACCGCGCACATCACGGGGACGACCCGGCACAGCTCGACGGCCGCGCGGGCCAGCACGAGCCGCCGGGGCGGCGCGAAGGTGCGGCTGCGGTCGCCCGTCTCGGGGACGCGCGGCAGCCGCATCGGCGGCATGCCCAGGTAGGAACTGCCCGCCTTGGCCCCCTTGGGCGTCGCCGAGAGCACACCGACCAGGCCGTTCTTCGGCACCGAGCGGCCGGGGGCGGTCATGCCGGAGTTGCCGAGGAAGGCCTTCTTGCCGATCCGGGCCTCCGCGATGCGCATCAGGCCGCCGCCGAGCTCGTAACTGCCCACCATGGTGTCGTCGGCGAGGAAGGCCCCGTCGCCGACGGTGGTCATCGTCGGCAGCGCCAGCACGGTGGACGCCTCGACGTGGCGGCCGACCTTCATGCCGAGCGCCCGCAGCCACACAGGCGTCAGCAGGCTCGCGTAGAGCGGGAACAGGTGCGCGCGGGCCCGGTCCATGAGCCGGGCCGTCGTCCAGGCCTGCCAGGCGACACGGCCGTGCACGGGGTGGTGGCCCTCGCGCAGCCCCACGCCCAGCAGCCGCACCCCGGCCAGCACCAGCAGCGCGTACGTCAGCAGCCAGGCGAGCGTGGCCAGGGGCACGGCAGCGAGCGCGGCGGGCAGCGGCGCGGCGCCGGCGCCGCGCAGGAACCGGGCCAGCACCAGCAGGGCGGGCAGCGCCGACACCGCGGGCATCAGGTCCAGGGCGAAGGCGGTCGCCTCGTACGTCGCCGACCAGCGCAGCCGTCGGGGCGGGCGGGAGTCGGGGCTGCGGTGCGGGGCCTTGCCGGTGCGGACGGCGGGCACGCCGCCCCAGCGCTGCCCGGCCCGGACGGCGCCCACGACCGCGGAACCGGGGGCGATCTCGGCGCGCTTGCCGATCCGGGCGCCGGGCAGCAGGGTGCTGCGGGAGCCGACCGTGGCGCCCGCCCCCACGCGGATCTTGCCGATGTGCAGCAGGTCGCGGTCGAGCCAGTGACCGGACAGGTCGACCTCGGGCTCCACGGCACTGCCCTTGCCGAGCTTGAGCATGCCGGTGACCGGCGGCGGGGAGTGCAGGTCGGCGCCGTCGCCGACCTTGGCGCCCAGCGCGCGGGCGTAGTGGCTCAGCCAGGCACCGGTGAGGTTGCCGGCGCCGCTGACCTGCGCGAGGCGTTCGGCGGCCCACAGGCGCAGGTGCACCGCCCCGCCGCGCGGATAGGTGCCGGGACGCACCCCGCGCAGCAGCAGCCGGGCGCCGCCCGCGGAGACGGCGACCCGTCCGGCGGGGCTGATGAGCAGCGCCCAGCCGGCCAGCACCCACCACCAGGAGACGGCCGGGACCCACGGGAACGGGCCGAGGAGGCGCAGCGCGTTGCCGATGGCGGCCGCCACGACGCCCCAGCGCAGTCCGGCCAGGACGAACAGCGGGAGCATCAGCGCCAGCTGGACCGCGGCGGCGCGCCGGGACACCGGCCGTACGGGGCGCGCGGCGGCACGGCGGGCGTCGGCCTCGTCCAGGCGGGCGGCGAGCGCCCCGAGGGCGGGGTGCTGGTAGACGTCGCCGACCGCGGCCGCGGGGTAGCGGCTGCGCAGCTGCGAGACGAGGCGGGCTGCGGTCAGGCTGCCGCCGCCGAGCGCGAAGAAGTCGGCGTCGGGCCCGGTCACCGGCGCGCCGAGGAGCTCGCCCCACAGGCCGGCGAGCAGGCCCTCGGTGCCGCCCAGTTCCACGGCGGGCGCGTCGAGCCCGGGCAGCGGCCAGGGCAGCGCGTCCCGGTCGACCTTGCCCGAGGTCCGGGTGGGCAGGGTGTCCACGACGGCGACCAGCGGGACGAGGGCGGCCGGCAGCGCCTCGCGGAGCCGGGCGAGCGCGTCGGCCTGGTCGAAGTCCCCGGTCACCGCGACGTAGCCGACCAGGATCTGGTTGCCGCCCTTGGTGGTGCGGACGGCGGCGGCCGCCCCGGCGACGGCGGGCAGCGCCTGCAGCGCGGCGTCGATCTCGCCCAGTTCGATGCGGCGGCCGCCCAGCTTGACCTGCTCGTCGGCGCGGCCGACGAAGACCAGGCCCTCCGCGTCCGCGCGGACCAGGTCGCCGCTGCGGTAGGCGCGGTCCCAGCCGAGGGCGGGCAGCGACGCGTACTTCTCGGCGTCCTTGGCGGGGTCCAGGTAGCGGGCGAGGCCGACCCCTCCGATGACCAGCTCGCCGGTCGCGCCCATGGCCAGCGGTTCGCCGTGGGCGTCCACGACGGCCAGCTCCCAGCCGTCCAGGGGCAGTCCGATGCGGACCGGGCCCTCGCCGGTGAGCTGGGCGGCGCAGGCGACGACGGTGGCCTCGGTCGGGCCGTAGGTGTTCCACACCTCGCGCCCCTCGACGGCCATCCGTTCGGCCAGTTCCGGCGGGCAGGCCTCGCCGCCGAAGATCAGCAGGCGGACGTCGTCCAGCGCCTCGACGGGCCACAGCGCGGCCAGGGTGGGCACGGTGGAGACGACCGTGATCCCCTGCTCGACGAGCCAGGGGCCGAGGTCCAGCCCGGTGCGGACGAGTGAGCGCGGCGCGGGCACCAGGCAGGCGCCGTGCCGCCACGCCAGCCACATCTCCTCGCAGGAGGCGTCGAAGGCCACCGAGAGCCCGGCCAGCACCCGGTCGCCGGGTCCCAGCGGCTCCTCGGCGAGGAAGAGCCGGGCCTCGGCGTCCACGAACGCGGCGGCCGAACGGTGGGTGACGGCGACGCCCTTGGGCTTTCCGGTGGAACCGGAGGTGAAGATGATCCACGCGTCGTCGTCCGGCCCGGGACGGCGGCCGACGGTGCCGCGCGGCTCGGCGCACGGGGTGATCGTGAGGTGCTCGCCGATGACGGCGCACACCTCCGCCTCGGAGAAGACCAGCCGGGCGCGTTCCTCGGGGTCCTCGGCGTCGACCGGCACATAGGCGGCGCCCGCGGAGAGCACGGCGAGGACCGCCACGTACAGGTCGGCGGTGCCCGAGGGCACCCGTACGCCCACCCGGTCGCCGGCGCCGATGCCGGCCTCCGCCAGGCGGCGGCGCAGGCGCTCGGTCGCGGCGGCCAGGGCACGGTAGCTCAGCGTCGTGGTGCCGTCGTCGACGGCGGGTGCGGTGGGGTGCGCCCGGGCGGTGGCGGCCAGGACCCCGAGCAGCGTGCGCACGGGGGCGGCGTCGCCGGCCCGGAAGAGCGCCCGCGCGGGACACAGGACGCCGGAGGTGCCGGCGACACCGGCGGGCGCGGGGTCCTCGAGGAGCGGGAAGGGCGATTCGACGAGGGTCATACGGTGCTCCCCGGCTCGGACGAGCCGGGGGTCGGTGGCGCCGCCGCGGAGGCGCCGGGCACCTTGTTCCGGTCGCTCACGGCCAGAGACAGACGCATGTCAAACCCTCCAAAAACTCAGGACCACTGCGGTGCCGGTGCCCCTCGACCGGCCGGCCGGGGACCACGGTGTCCCGGCGCGCGGGGTCGTCCCCGCGACTGGCGCACGCCCGGCATCCCCGTACCGCCGCCGTCCGGACCGGACCGGCGACGGGTTCGTTCACCCGGCGTCACAAATGGCGAACAGGGAGTTTACCGGTGCTTAATCCCCGCAGGCCGCCGAAAGGGGGGCACGTGGCCGCTCTCACAGTCGTGCCGGGCCCGGCGGGGCGTCGTCGCCACCTCCTTCCCACGGCCGATCCGACGGCCCCCACTCCGTTCACCGGCCCTTGCCCGGCAGTCGGGCCGGGCGCGTACGTCGCCCGTGGCGTCCTCGGCCGACGCCGTACGACCGGCGAGAAGCGGGGTCACCGCGTGTGACGCACGCCACAGACCTGACGGACCCCAGCTTGGCACGGGCCGCCACTCCCTGCTGGTGGGGGCGGGACCTCGCTACCCACTGGACCACGGCGGGGACGAGAACCTCCGCTTCATGGCGCATCCGGGTGACGTCACGCAGAACGGCCGGGCCGGCGTCCGGACGGCCGGTGCGTTGATCGCCCGTCCGTCACATCGCGTTGACGGACGGGCGCTTCCGGGCAGCTCCGGCGTGCCCCCGATCGCTCCCCGCCCGATCCCGGGCAGAGTCGGTCCCGCCTGGCGGTCCCGCGGTGCGCGCTCCTACCCTCGGCAGCTCGGAAACCAGGGGGTGAGGACCGATGCCTGCCGCCGATGTGCGGGTCGTGCCGGTGCAGCGGATGCGGCCCGGCGACCACGCGTTCGTCAGTTACGACGGCGACGACACACGCTGGGACGTCCTGGCCGCGTTCGCACGGCTCGGGCTGGCGGCCGGCGAGCGGGTCATGGTCTTCGCCGCCCCCGGCGTGCCGGACCGGGAGGTGCTGGCCCACCTGGGTCCGGCCGACGACACCGGGCATCCCGGGGACGCCGACGCACGGGTGGAATCGGCGCACCGCCGCGGGCAGCTCGTGCTGAGCAGCATGCGCGAGCTGATCCGTCCGGACCTCGCGTTCACGGCGGTGCGGCAGCAGGGCCGGCTCGCCGAGGAGACGGACCGCGCGGTCCGCGACGGGTACGCGGGCCTGCGCGCGTACATCGACATGCACTGGGTGCGCGACATGGGCGCGCCCATCGAGGCGATGGTGCACCGCGAGACGCACGCCGACCACCTCTTCACCGGCCGGCCGTACGCGGAGATCTGCGCCTACGACCGCCGGTGGTTCACCGGGGACGTGCTCGACGCGATGGCGCAGGCCCACCCGCGCAACCTGCTGACCCGGCTCGGCGCGCTGTACGCGACGCACACCGGGGGCCTGCTGCGGCTGCTCGGCGAGGCCGACCTCAGCACACGGGAACGGTTCCACGGCGTGGTCGAGGACGCGCTGCGGCGGACCGCGGAGGGCGGGCGGCTCGTACTGGCCCTGCGCGACCTGCACTTCCTCGGCGTCGGCTGCGCGACGGAACTCCTGACGCTGGCGGCCGCCGCCGGGGAGCGGGGGGTACGGGTGGAGGTCCGCTGCTCGGCCTTCCACCTGACGCTGCTGCGCACGCTGGGCGCGACGTCCCTGCCGGGGCTGACACTGATCGAGGTGAGCGGCTGATGCTGGAGGAGCTGCACGAACCCTCCGCCGGCGATCCGGCCGCCGGGGGCTGCTGGCTGGAACGCGACTTCACGGAGGGCGAGCTGCCCCGACTGCGGGTACTGGCGGAGGAGTTCGCGATGTGGTCGGGGCTCCCGGCGGCACGCCGCGGCGAGTTCGTCCTCGCGGTGAACGAGGTGGCCTCCAACGCGATCACCCACGGCGGCGGCCGCGGCCGCCTGATGCTGCGCCGGACCGACGGCGAGGTGCAGTGCCGGATCACCGACGCCGGCCCCGGCTTCAGCGCCACCGTCATCCCCGAACTGCTGCCGGGCCTCGACTCCCGCTGCGGACGCGGCCTGTGGCTCGCCCGCCTGGTCACCGACCACCTCACGATCGCCACGGGCCCGGTCGGCGCGGTCGTCACCCTCGCGATCCGCCTCCACTGAGCGGGCGGCGCCCGGGCAGGGCCGGGCGGCCCGGGCCGCCGCGTGCAGTCCAGCGACAGCGCAAGACGTCTCCGAGCAGCACATGTCCCAGGCCTGGCCCGCTCCGGTCCGCCACGCCCGCCGCTGTGCGCGGCGGTCACCCGAGCACGACCTCTGGCGGCGCCGTTGAGTGCGCGCCCG
>NZ_JBHWGA010000005.1:20674-43389 GCF_042733315.1 Streptomyces sp. NPDC059718 | reverse complement strand
TGTCCCAGGCCTGGCCCGCTCCGGTCCGCCACGCCCGCCGCTGTGCGCGGCGGTCACCCGAGCACGACCTCTGGCGGCGCCGTTGAGTGCGCGCCCAAGGGGTCTTCAGGCGGGCCCGGTCCCGGCTTCGGACCGTCCAAAGGCCGCCCGCGCCGCCATGGGCCCAAAAGCGTGCCCCACCGCGCCGTGGGACGCTACTGCGCGCGGCTTCGCGCCCGCCGAACACCCCGTGGCAGTCCATCACCGCACCGCGAACGCCCTGGCGCTCCCCGGCCCGCTCCCGTCCGCCACGCCCGCCGCTGTGCGCGGCGGTCACCCGAGCACGACCTCTGGCGGCGCCGTTGAGTGCGCGCCCGAGGCCTTGAGGCGGGCCCAGTCCCGGCTCGGGATGCCCACGCACCCCCGCATCACCCGTCCCCCCGGCCACCACGGTCACGTCACCGCACCCGGGCTCACGGCAGGGCCGGGAGCGTGCCTTCACCGGGGATGTGGATCCAGCCCTCGACGGCGGCCGCGTGGGTCTCCTCCGGGCCGGCGGGGCCGCGGGTGAGTCCGCGCTGGACAGCCCGTGCGGCGAGGGCGGCGACCAGTGCGTCGAAGGCGTGCTCGTTGCCGTCGTACGCGGCGCGTTCGGCCGGGCCGCACCGCAGCCAGGGGGCGGCCGCGCGGAGTCCGGCCGTCGAGCGCTCGGGGCCCAGGCCCCAGCGCCTGCGGGACGCCGCCGGGTACACCTCGGCGATCCGGCCGGAGCCGTCACGGGCCACCGGGCGGTCGCGGGCGGCGAGTTCGTCGGCGAGGTGGGCCCAGCGGGCGGCGGTGGCGCCCAGCCGGTCGAAGGCGACGGACAGCGGCCACCGGCCGCCGAGTTCCTCGTGGGTGAGGACGTCGGTGCGGCGGTGGCGCAGGGTCGCCCGGTACGCCGAGCCGTTGGTGCCCCGCCCGGGCCACGGCGTGCCCGCCGCGTGCGCGGCGACGGCCTCGACGAAAGGGATGGGCCAGCCGAAGGGGCAGTCCACCCCGGCCCGTTCCCCCGGCTCCAGGCCGCACAGCAGGTCGGCCAGCACGTCGTCGGCGCACCCGAGCAGCGGCGGGGAGACGACGGCCGTGCCGTCACCGGGCCAGGTGACGACCGCGACCGCGGTCGTCCGGGGGCTCGCGGCCAGGTCGATCCCGAGGGTGCGCACGGTCCCATCATCCCCGCCGCGCGGCGGGCGCGGCGCGGGCGCGGCTGAACGTTCCGGTGACGGGGTGCGTATCCCCTGCCGTACCGCACTGCAGCCGATGGTGAGGACCGGCCGATGAACGCTCAGAGCAACGTCCCCTTCCAGGGCCTTCAAGCGCTCCCAGACGGCGAGGCGGAACTGCCGCTCGTCGTGCACCTGCGGTGGGAGGACCTCGCGGCGCTGGGCCGTGAGGCGAGCCGGCTGGCGGTGCGGCTGCAGCGGCCGGTGAGCCTCGACGAAGCGGCCGGGCACCATCTGCGGACCCGTTTCGGGGTGAGCCACGCGCCCGACAAGGACGAGCACCCGAAGACCGAGGCGAGCCGTGCGGTCACCGCGGCGATGCCCTCCTCCGCCGCCCCGATGGCGATCGCGCCGGGTGCCGCGCAGCAGTCCGGCGGCGCCCACGCGGCTCCCACCCACGCGGCCCCTGCGCACGCGTCGGCCCACACGGCGGCCCACACATCCGCGCACGCGTCGGCCCACACATCCGCGCACACCTCCGTCCCGGCGGCCGGCACCGGGCTCATGCCGGGCCAGCAGCCCGAGCACCCGGGCAGGATGGCGCCGCTCGGTGGCCGCAACGTCGTGGAGCAGCCCACGACCGCCGCCGGGTAGCCCCCCACTCCCCCGACAACCGCTCGACCGCTCACATCGCCGCGAGCGCGCGCCCGACGTCCCGCAGATGGGCGCGGAGCGCGGCCGGGGTGTCCTCGTCGAGGACGACGGGGAGCCCGGCCAGCGCCACGAGGTCCTGCGTGATCAGGTCCGGCGAGTCCGCGCCGAACGTCACGCGGCAGCGGCCCTCGTCCAGCGGCGTCACCCGCCCGGGCAGCGGCGCCGGGAGGCGGGCCAGCACCTCGGCGGCGGGGGCGCCGACCGTGGCCGCGGCCGTGAAGCGGTAGGGGGCGGCGGTCAGCGTCGCGGCGAGGTACACGGCCGGGTCGGTACCCGGGCCGCCGGGCAGGTCGCGCGGGGTGAAGCGGCGGTGGACGGGGGCGGGGCCGGTGAGCCGGTCCAGCCGGAACACCCGCCAGCCCGCGCGGTCGGTGTCGTAGGCGATGACGTACCAGCGCCCGTACGCGGTGGCGAGGCTGTGCGGCTCGGCACGGCGCCGCTCCGGGGCGGCGGCGGCGCGGCCGCGGTAGTCGAAGGTCACCACCTCGTGGTCGCGGCACGCGGCGGCGAGTACGGCCAGTGCGTCCGGATCGGCCTCCGGAACCGGCTGCCCGACCGGGACGCGGACGGTGGCCGCGCCGACGGCGGCGACCCGGGCCCGCAGCCGCGCGGGCAGCACCTGCTCCAGCTTGGCCAGGGCGCGTACCGACGTCTCCTCGATGCCCGCCACACCACCGCCCGCGGCGGCCGTGCGCAGTGCGACGGCGATCGCCACCGCCTCGTCGTCGTCCAGCAGCAGGGGCGGCAGGTCGCGGCCGGAGGCCAGCCGGTAGCCACCGGCCGTGCCCGTGGTGCCGTGCACGGGGTAGCCCAGTTCGCGCAGCCGGTCGACGTCCCGGCGCACGGTGCGGCCGGTCACGCCGAGACGGCCGGCGAGCTCGGCGCCGGACCATGTGCGGCGGCTCTGCAGCAGCGAGAGCAGCCGCAGCATCCGGGCGGGCATCGTCGGGCGGTCCGTCGTCATGCGCCGAGATTTCCACAGCCTGGGGACAGGATGTGTCCTCAAGCGCTCCTAGCGTCGTCCCCATGAGGACGAACACGTACGAGGACACCCTGATCGCCCCGGACGACGCGGGGTACGACGCCGAGCGCTCCGGTTTCCAGACCGCCCGGCTCCACCGCCCGGACCTGATCGTCGCCGCCCGGACCGCCGAGGACGTCCGGGCGGCGGTGGTCCACGCGGCGGCCCGCGCGCTGCCGGTCGCCGTCCAGGCCACCGGGCACGGCCTGTCCGTGGCCGCCGACCGGGGTGTGCTGATCAGCACCCGCCGCATGCGCGCGGTCCGGGTGGACCCGGTGGCGCGCACCGCGTACGTCGGGGCGGGAGCCCGCTGGGCGGACGTCGTCACGGCGGCCGCGCCCTTCGGGCTGGCGCCGCCGAGCGGTTCCTCGCCGGACGTGGGCGCGGTCGGCTACACCCTCGGCGGCGGACTGGGCTTGACGGCGCGCCAGTACGGCTGGGCCTGCGACCACGTACGGGCCTTCGACGTCGTCACGGCGGACGGCCGGGTCCGGCACGTCACCGCCCGGACCGAGCCGGAACTCTCGTGGGCGCTGCGCGGCGCCGGCCACGGCCTCGCCGTGGTCACGGGGATGGAGATCGGACTGCTGCCCGTGCCGGTGCTGTACGGCGGGCAGTTGGTCTTCCCGGCCGGGGCGACGGAGGAGGTGCTGGCGGCGTACCTGCGCTGGACCCGGGAGGTGCCCGAGGAGCTGACGTCCTCGGTGGCCCTGGTCCCGGCCGGGCCCGGGGGACGGCACCTCGCCTCGGTGCGGATCGCCTTCAACGGCCCGGCGGCGGAGGGCGAACGCCTGGTGGCGCCGCTGCGCGCGACGGGGCCGCGTACGACCGACGACCTGCGGCTCGTGCCGTACACCGAGTCGGGCGCCATCCACCGCGACCCGCCGCGGCCGCACGCCTACGCCGCCGACAACGCCGTGCTGCGCGACGTCGACGCGGCCGCCCTGCGCCGGGTCCTCGCGGCGGCCGCCGGCACCGTCGTCGACCTGCGCCACCTCGGGGGCGCCCTGTCCCGGCCGCCCGCCGTACCGGGCGCGACCGGCCACCGCGACGGGCGGTTCCTGCTGCGGGTGATCTCGGCGGCCGGGCCGGAGATGGAGCCGGTCCGGGCGGTGCAGCGCAGTGTCCTGGCCGAGGTGGCCGACCGGACGGCCGGGCGCTGCCTGACCTTCGTCTACGGCGACGGGGCGGGGGCCACCCCGGCCCGGTTCCGCTCCGGCCACCCGGCGCCGGACGCCGAACGCCTCGCCCGCCTGAAGTCGGCCCTCGACCCGGGCGACCTCTTCCGCTTCAACCGCGGGGTGCGGCCGGAAGGCTGATCCGCCGGGCCGGACGCGAACGCCGTGTACGTGACCCGGGTGCCGCGGTGAGGAGACCCATGACGAGGCGGGCGAGGGTTGTGCTAGCCCCGCCGTACGGCCCGGAGCTCCGCGACCCAGCGGCGCAGGACCTCGCGGACGTGGTCGGCGTGGTCGGCGGGATAGCCCCGTGGGCCGCACTCGACGACCAGGATCAGGCCGAGGTAGACGCGGTAGAGGGCCAGCCGGTGCAGCGTCGAGGGCCCGAAGTCCAGGATGCCGCCCGCCTCGTGGTAGCCGCCGACGAGGTCGCTGCCGGGGCCGGCGTCGCCGCCGAGGGCCAGGGAGACCAGTTCGGCCACCGGGTCGCCCCAGAAGGCCCGCTCGTGGTCGATGAGCCCGGTGACGGCGGAGCCGTCGTCGGCGACGAAGACGTTGCCGGGCCACAGGTCGAAGTGGACCAGCCGCGGCTCGGTCACCTCCGCCAGGACGTCCGCACCCTCCGCGACGAGCGCGCGGACCTCGTCGGGGGCGACGCCGAGCGGGGTGCTCCAGCGCACGGCCTCCTCCAGCATCGCCTCCACCATGGCGCCGAAGGCCGTCGGCCAGTCCGCCGCCGACAGCCCGGCCTCGGGGGCCGGGTAGCCGTACCGGCCGTCCTCCGGGGCGAGCGTGTGCAGCCGCGCCACGATCCGGCCCAGTTCACGGCGCAGCGCGGCCTGCCGGTCCGCGGGGAGGCGGTCCGCCGCCTTGTCCCAGGGGGTGCCGGGCAGGACCGACAGCGTCATGAAGTCCGGTGCCGCGTGCAGCAGTTCCGGCAGCGGCACATCGCCGAGGGCGGCCATCCGGCGGTGCGCCATGACCTCGGTGGCCATGATGCCGCGCTCGTAGCGCAGCACCAGGGCGTCCGGCGGTGGGGCGATCTTCACCACCGCCGGACGCCCGTCGTCGAGCCGCACCCGGTAGGCGGCGTTGAACCAGCCGTCCGTGAGCTCGGCCTCCATGCTGCAGCCGAGGCCTGCCGACTCCCGCAGCAGGGCGGCCAGTTGTCCGGCGGTGAGGGCGCGCTTGGTCAGGCTCTTCATGCCCCCGCATGCTATGAGAGCGCTCCCACGCTGTCACCGGTCGTACGCCGGGGCGGTCCGTCACGGCGCCCGTCCCGGTGTCGACGTGTCCGCGGCGCGCCCGGATTTTCAGGGGCGCGCGGCTACACCCGTCACGCCCGGTACCGCAACCCCTACGCGCCTGGTCTGTTCCCGGGCCACTTTCATATGGCAATCTCATCTTCACGTCGTACGCTCAGGCCCCACGTCCCCCACGCTCACTCCTCAGCCCCAGGTTCCTCAGGATCGACGAAGAGAAGACCGCCGTGGCGTCCCTGCCCCTCACCCTGGCGGCTCGTCTGCTGCCCACCGCCATACTCGCCATCGTCGGCTGGACGATGGCCTCCTCGTCCCACGAGGACGCCGGCCGCACGTCGGCGAACGGATCCCGTACCGGCTCCACCGCGCCGTCCGGGTCGGACTCCGGCGCGGGTTCGGACTCCGGTTCCGGTTCCGGCTCCGGTTCGGACGGCTCCAAAGACGCGCCCGCCACGTACTCCAAGCCGCCCGCACCGTGCACCGCGATCAAGACCGCGACCATCAAGAAGCTGGTCCCGGAGGCCAAGACGACGGGCAAGCAACTGTCCCTCACGGATCCTTCGCACCGCACGGGCTGCTCGTGGAACGCCCTCAAGGGCTTCGACTACCGCTGGCTCGACGTGACCTTCGAGGTGTCCACGACCGGTGGCGGCCAGGACGGCGAGGCGGCGGCGAAGGCCTCCTACAAGCGCCTGAAGAAGGCGACCACGGCATCCGGGATCGGTGACGAGGCGTCCGTGTCCGTGGGGCTGACGACCGAGGACAAGCAGCAGACGCGCGAGGCGGTCGTGGTGTTCCGCAAGGGCAACGCGGTCGTGACCGTCACCTACAACGGCAGCGACTTCGAGAACAAGAAGGCGCCGGACGAGTCCGAGGTCCGCGACGGCGCCCTTGCGGTGGCCAAGGACGCGCTCGCCGGGCTCGGCCCGGGCACCAACGTCGAGGGCGACCAGAGCGCCTGAGCCGTACCGGTTCAGGCCTCCGTGGCGGTGACCACGTCGCGTGGCGGGCGGCCGTCGAGGAAGTCCAGGACGTTGCGGACGGCGGCGAGCGCGATCCGGGCCACCGTGTCCCCGGTGGCGCCGCCCGCGTGCGGGGACAGGACGACGTTGGGCGCGTGGAGCAGCCTCATCCCGGCCGGCGGCGGTTCGGGGTCGAAGACGTCGAGCCCGGCACCGGCCAGACTCCCGGCCTCCAGCGCGTCGGCGAGCGCGTCCTGGTCGACGACCGCGCCCCGCGCGGTGTTGACCAGGAAGGCGGTGGGCTTGAGCAGCGCCAGCCGTCGCGCGTCGAGCAGATGCCGGGTCGCGTCGTTCAGCGGGACGTGGACGGACACGTAGTCGGCGGTCGCCAGCAGCTCCTCCAGCGGGAGGCGGCGGGCCCCCAGCAGCTGCTCGGTGGCGGCCGGTACGGGCCCGCGCGAGGTGTAGCGGACGGTCATCCCGAAGGCGGCGGCCCGCCGGGCCACGGCCTGCCCGATCGCCCCGAGACCGATCACGCCGAGGACCCTGCCGTCCAGCTCGGTCAGTGATCGCTGCAGGCGGGGCAGCGGCCACTCGCCGCGGGACAGCGCGTCGTGCGCGGGGACGATGCGCTTGGCGAGCGCGAGCATCAGCGCGAAGGCCTGCTCGGCGACGCTCTGGGTCTCGGCCCCGCTGGAGCCGATGGTGCACACGGGCACCCCGCGGGCGCGGGCGGCGGCGACGTCCACGTGCTCGTGGCCGTGGCTGGTGCACTGGACCAGTTCCAGGGCGGAGGCGCGGGCGAGGTGCCCGGCCGCCACGGGGCCCAGCGCGGTCATGATCACGTGGGCCGCGGCCAGGGCGGCCGGGTCCTCATCGGCGGACTCGACGACGGTCACGGCGGCCCGGCCCTCGAAGAGCCCGGCCAGGGCGGCACCGACGCGGCGGCCCCCGACGTGCGGCGCGATGACCGCGAGGACGTTCTTCGGCTCCATGCCTCGTCACTCCTTCGTTCGCGGATCCGTCCGCGGGGGTCAGGGGGCCGCGGCCGTCAGGTACCGCTGGACGGTGGGCGCGAGCCAGGCCACGACCTCCTCGCGCGGCATCGCCACGGCCGGCGGGAAGCGGAGCACGTACCGGCTGACGGCCATGCCGAGGATCTGCGAGGCCACGAGCACGGCGCGTTCCGTGGCGCGGCCGGGCTCCGGGTCCGGGCACACGGCGGCGGCGACCGGTGCGAGCTGCCGCTGCAGGATCGACCGCATCCGCTCGGCGCCGGCCGGGTTGGTGACGCCGACGCGCAGCAGCGCGGTCAGGGTCTCGTCCTCCTCCCAGCGCTCCAGGAAGTGCGCGACGAGGACGGCCCCGACGTCCTCGGTCGCGACCGCGGTCACGTCCGGCATGCGCAGGTCGAACTCGGAGGCGGCGGCGAAGAGCCCCTCCTTGTTGCCGTAGTAGCGCATGACCATCGAGGGGTCGATGGCGGCGTCCTTGGCGATGGCGCGGATGGTCGCGCGCTCGTAGCCGTCGGCGGCGAAGCGGTCGCGGGCCGCGGCGAGGATCGCCGCGCGGGTGGCGTCGGAACGGCGGGGGGCGGGGGACGTCGTGGTCATGCCCACAACTGTAGGCCAACGGCTGTTGACATCACCAGACCGGCGGCGCTACGTTTGCCAACAAGCGTTGGCCTACAAGCGTTGGCATCCGAGGAGACCGCCATGACCACCGAGAACCGCACCGACGCCACCCGCACCGGCACCGGTACCGGTACCGGGGAACACCCGGCCGGGGTCCTGGTCGTGGGCGCGGGCCCCACCGGTCTGCTGCTCGCCGGGGACCTGGCCGCCGCCGGTGTCCCGGTCACCGTCCTGGAGCGCCGCGGCCCGGGGCACGGCAACCTGAGCCGGGCCTTCGGCGTCCACGCCCGCACCCTCGAACTCCTCGACGCCCGCGGCCTCGCCGACGAGCTGGTCGCCACCGGCCACCGGCTGCGCGGCCTGCGGCTCTTCCGCCGGCTGTCGCTGGACCTGGCGGAGCTGCCCTCCCGCTTCCCGTACCTGCTGATCACCCCCCAGTACGAGGTCGAGAGGCTGCTGGAGCGCCGGGCCCGCGCCGCGGGCGCGCGCTTCGAGCACGGCGCCGAGGTCCTCGCGGTACGCCAGGACGACGAGGGCGTCGCACTCGACGTCCGCACCGCGGACGGCACCGTCACCACCCGGCGCGCCGCGTACGCCGTCGGCACCGACGGCCACCGCAGCGCCGTCCGGACCGCCCTGGGCCTGCCCTTCCCCGGCCGTTCCGTCATCCGGTCGATCGTGCTCGCCGACGTCCGGCTCGCCGAACCGCCCGCGGAACTGCTGACCGTGGGCGGCACGGGCGACGCCTTCGCCTTCCTCGCGCCCTTCGGCGACGGCTGGTACCGCGTGATGTGCTGGGACCGCACCGGCGAGCGGCCCGACGGCGACCCGGTCGGCCTCGACGAGGTCCGCGCCGTCACGCGCCGCGCCCTGGGCACCGACCACGGCATGGGCGAGGCGCGCTGGCTCTCCCGCTTCCACAGCGACGAACGCCAGGTGCCCGTCTACCGCGCCGGCCGCGTACTGCTCGCCGGCGACGCGGCGCACGTCCACTCCCCCGCCGGCGGCCAGGGGATGAACACCGGTCTGCAGGACGCCGCCAACCTCGGCTGGAAGCTCGCCGCCGTGGTCCGCGGCCACGCGACCGACGCCCTGCTCGACACCTACCAGGCCGAACGGCACCCGGTGGGCGCGACGGTGCTGCGCAGCAGTGGCGGCATCATCCGGCTCGCCATGGCCCACAACGCCCTCCAGCGGGCCTTCCGCGACCTGGTCTCCCTGGCCGTGGGCCACCTCCCGCCGCTGCGCCGCAGGGCCCTGGGCGCGATCACCGGCATCGGCATCGCCTACCCCGCCCCGCGCGGCGCCCACCCCCTGACCGGCGGGCGCGCCCCCGACCTGCCGCTGCGGGAGGGCCGGCTGTACGAGGCCCTGCGCGCCGGCCGCTTCGTGCTCGTCACCCCCGAGGGCGCGGCGGCCGGACCCGCCGACGCGCGCGCCGTCCACGTCACCCGTACGGACGGCGGCCGCACCACGCTGCTCGTCCGCCCCGACGGCTACGTCGCCTGGGCCGCCGACGGCGGCCACGACGCCGCCCTCACCGCGTGGGCCGGGGAGGCGGGACACATGTCCCGGCCGACCGCGGGCATCCGCATCTGACGGCCGCCGGGCTCGGGACGGGAGGCTGCGGGCACCGGGAGGCTGCGGGCAACGGCAGGGAGCCGGTGTTCCTGCCGTGGTTCACCCAGCGGACCGCCCTGAGAGCGCCCGGCACCACCGCGCCTATGCTGCAAGCGTAGGCGGGCACTTGCCCCTCCCGACCTCCCGACCTCCCGACCGGCGAAAGGCAGCACGACCATGAGCCCCCGTACCGCAGTCGTGACCGGCGCGAGCAGCGGCATCGGTGCCGCCACCGCCCGCAGGCTGGCCGAAGCCGGCTACCACGTCGTGCTCACCGCCCGCCGCGCCGACCGCCTGGAGGCGCTCGCCAAGGAGATCACCGCCGCGGGCCACTCGGCCGCCGCCGTGGCCCTCGACGTCACCGACCGCGGCGCCGTCGACGCGCTCGCCGCCTCGCTGGACCGGGTGGACGTCCTGTTCGCCAACGCCGGCGGTGCCCTCGGCGCGGACCCGGTCGCCACCGCCGACCCCGAGGAGTGGCGCACGATGTACGAGGTCAACGTCCTCGGCGTGCTCCACACCGTCCAGGCGTTCCTGCCCGGGCTGATCGCCTCCGGCGACGGCACCGTGGTCGTGCTCTCCTCCACCGCCGCCTTCACCCCGTACGAGGGCGGCGGCGGCTACGTCGCGGCCAAGCACGGCACCCACGCCCTCGCCGGCACGCTCCGCCTGGAGCTGCTCGGTGAGCCGGTCCGCGTGATCGAGATCGCCCCCGGCATGGTGAGGAGCGAGGGCTTCGCCCTCACCCGCTTCCACGGCGACGAGGAGAAGGCCGCCGCCGTCTACGCGGGGGTGGCCGAGCCCCTCACCTCCGAGGACATCGCCGACACGGTCACCTGGGCGGTCACCCGCCCGTCCCACGTCAACGTCGACCTGCTGGTCGTCCGCCCCCGCGCCCAAGCCGCCCAGCACCGGGTGCACCGCGAGCACCGGGAGCCGTAGCCGCCCGGCGGGCGCGTCACCGCTCCGCCCACCGTCGCCGTACGACCGGCGGGTCCGGCGGCCGCGCACGGCCCCGGACCCGCCCGCCCGGGCTCAACCCTTGACGCAGACGACCTGCTTGAGCTTCGCGACGACCTCCACGAGGTCCCGCTGCTGCTCGATCACCTTCTCGATCGGCTTGTACGCGCCCGGGATCTCGTCCACCACGCCCGAGTCCTTGCGGCACTCGACGCCCTTGGTCTGCTCCTCCAGGTCCCGCGTGGAGAACCGCTTCTTCGCCGCGTTGCGGCTCATCTTGCGGCCCGCGCCGTGCGAGGCGGAGTTGAAGGCGTCGGTGTTGCCGAGCCCGCGGACGATGTACGAACCCGTGCCCATGGAGCCCGGGATGATGCCGTGGTCGCCGCTGCCGGCCCTGATCGCGCCCTTGCGGGTGACGAGCAGGTCCATGCCGTCGTAGCGCTCCTCGGCCACGTAGTTGTGGTGGCAGGAGATGACCTCGTCGAAGGTGACCCTGGCCTTGCGGAACTCGCGCCGCAGCACCTCCTGGAACAGGGCCATCATGATCGCGCGGTTGCGCTTCGCGTAGTCCTGAGCCCAGAACAGGTCGCGCCGGTAGGCCGCCATCTGCGGGGTGTCCGCGATGAAGACGGCCAGGTCGCGGTCGACCAGGCCCTGGTTGTGCGGCAGCTTCTGGGCCTCGCCGATGTGGTGCTCGGCGAGTTCCTTGCCGATGTTCCGCGAACCGGAGTGCAGCATCAGCCAGACCGCGCCCTCCTCGTCGAGGCAGACCTCGATGAAGTGGTTGCCGGAGCCGAGCGTGCCCATCTGCTTCGTCGCGCGCTCGTACCGGAACCTGACGGGCTCGGCCAGGTCGTCGAAACCGTCCCAGAAACGGTCCCAGCCGGCCGCGGGCAGGCCGTACAGCCGGGCGGGGTCGACGGCCTCGTCGTGCATGCCGCGGCCGACCGGGATGGCCTGCTCGATCTTGGAGCGGAGCCGCGAGAGGTCACCGGGCAGGTCGTTCGCCGTCAGGGAGGTCCGCACCGCGCTCATGCCGCAGCCGATGTCCACGCCGACCGCGGCCGGGCAGACCGCGCCGTGCATCGCGATCACCGAGCCCACCGTGGCGCCCTTGCCGTAGTGGACGTCGGGCATGACGGCGAGTCCCTTGATCCACGGCAGCGAGGAGACGTTGCGCAGCTGCTGCATGGCGACGCCCTCGACCGCGGCCGGGTCGGTCCACATGCGGATCGGTACCTGCACTCCGGGCACTTCCGTGTACGACATCTCTTTCCCCCCTGGGTCGGACGGTGGAATCCATCAAGGCAACACAAACAACACGTCTTAATGGAAAGCGAAATAAAGGGCGAAGTCAGCCATACAGCCCCATGATCCGGCGACGGCCGCAGCGCGTGCGGTAGACATTGTGTCTACCCGTCGCCCACCCCCGCCAAGGGATTTACGCGGGCGCCGGACCGACCGCCGGAGGAAGGGGCCACCTCAGTGCAGCCAACGGGAGACCGCGTCCACCGGATCCGGGGCCTGCTGGCCGCGGCGTGCACGACGGTGCTCGCCGTCGCCGCACTGGCCGGGTGCAGCGGGTCGGGCGGCTCCGGGGACGGCGCACGCAACGGCGACGCCGCGGACGGCAGGCAGTCCACCCCGGCGGCCCCACCCGGCCGCTACCGGGTGCTGCCCGAGCCGTGCGGTTCGGTCGCCGCGGACACCCTCGAGAAGTTCGTCCCGGACGCGGACGACGACGCGGGGGAGGCGACCGTGACGTTCGACACGGACCGCAAGGTGGGCTGCAAGTGGACCGGCCGCACCGACCTCGGCAACCGCTACCTCCAGATCGACCTCGAGCGCGTCGTGTCGTACGACACATCCGTCAGCGACGAGAGCCAGGCCACGGCGGACTACGACAGCCGGGCCGCGGAGGCCCACATCCCGGCCGCCACGGCTCCGGCCGACGCCGCCGCGTCCGCGTCGGCCACCGCGGGTCAGCCCAGCTCAGAGGGCGGCAGCCCGGCGGCATCGGACACCCCTTCGCCGTCCGTGACGGCCACCGGCGAGACCGCCCCGCGCACCCTCGACGACCTCGGCGACGGGGCCTTCCTCGACGACGTCCTCAAGAACCAGGGCCCGGGACTCCACCGCGACATCACCGTCGTCTTCCGCATGGCGAACGTCCTGGTCACCGTCGAACTCTCGCAGTGGTCAACGGACAAATCGGTCGAACCGCCCAGCGAGGAGCTGCAACTGGGGGCCCGCCAGGTCGCGGCGGAGCTCGCAGATCAACTCGACGAATGAGGCGAAGCGCGTAGTCTGGCCGTTTGTGCCATGACATGAAACGCACCGAAATGAGCGAAGGATCCATGCACCGATCAGCCCCGCACCTCGCCCGCCTGCTCGTCGGCGCGGCCGTGCCGGTGATGCTCGTCGCCGGCTGCTCCTCCGGCTCGGACTCGTCGAAGGACGACGCGCAGAAGGCGGCCGCATCGGCCCCCGCGTCGAAGTCCGCGTCACCGTCACCCAGCGCCGTCGCCGCCAGGTACGCCGAACTCCCCGACCCGTGCCGGGTCATCGGCGCCAAGACCGTCAAGTCCCTGGTTCCGAAGGCCAAGAAGCCCGCGGGCACCCCCGTGCACTCGGCCGAGCGCGACGAGCGCGGCGGCTGCTCCTGGAACGGCCTGGACGGCTACCAGTACCGCTGGCTGGACGTCTCGCTCCAGCGCTACGACGCGGTGGCGGGCCTCGGCTCGCCCGAGGACCAGGCGAAGGAGCGCTACGCCGAGCAGGTCGCCGAGGCCGGCGGGGCGAAGGGCGCCAAGAGCACGCCGGTCACGGTGGACGGCGTGTGGGACGCGGGCACCGCGGTCACCTCGTCGGTCAGGAAGGACAAGGAGGAGTACCGGGACGTCACGGTCGTCGCCCGCACCGGGAACGCCGTGCTGGTGCTCACCTACAACGGCGCGGGCCTCGAGGACGCGAAGACCCCGGCCGAGTCCGGCCTGAAGACCGGCGCGCTCAAGGCGGCCAAGGAGGCGGCCACCGCGGTCGCGGCGGCGAACGCGTAACAACTGCGGGATCCGCTGTACCGATTCACCACGTTTGGGCAACCTGCCCGTTGCCCCGTGTGGCAGGCTGGGCAGGCCAGTTTCCGAGCCTGGGAGGGTCGCGGGTGTCCGCGATACGCATGAACCGGACACACCGGATCCTGACCGGTGTGGTCGTCACGGGCGCCGTGGTCATCGCCGCGATCGGCTTCGCGGGCTCGTACGCGGCCGTGCGCGAGCTGGCGCTGAGCAAGGGCTTCGGCTGGTTCGCCAACGTGTTCCCGATCGGCATCGACGCCGGGATCGTGGTCCTGCTCGCGCTCGACCTGCTGCTGACCTGGCTGCGCATCCCGTTCCCCCTGCTGCGCCAGACGGCGTGGCTGCTGACGGCGGCGACGATCGCCTTCAACGGCGCGGCGGCCTGGCCCGACCCGCTCGGCGTCGGGATGCACGGCATCATCCCGATCCTCTTCGTCGTCTCGGTGGAGGCGGCCCGGCACGCGATCGGCCGGGTCGCCGACATCACCGCCGACAAGCACATGGAGTCGGTCCGGCTCGCGCGCTGGCTGCTGGCGCCGTTCGCGACCTTCCGCCTCTGGCGGCGCATGAAGCTGTGGGAGCTGCGCAGCTACGACGAGGTCATCCGGGTCGAGCAGGAACGTCTCGTCTACCGGGCCCGGCTGCGCGCCCGCTACGGCCGCGCCTGGCGCCGCAAGGCCCCGGTCGAGGCCCTGATGCCGCTGAAGCTCGCCCGGTACGGGGTGCCGATGGAGCAGACCGCCGCCATCGGCCTCGCCGCGGCGGGCATCGAGCTGCCGGCCCCGGCCGTCGCCGCGCTGCCCGCCCCGGAGGCCGCACCCGCACCCGCACCCGCACCCGCACCCGCATCCGAGCCCGAGCAGCCCGCCCCCGCCCCGGCACCGGCCCCCGAACCGGTCCGGGCCGACGCACAGGTCCCGTACCGGGCCCCCGCTCCCGCGCCGGAACCGGCACCCGAGCCCTACCAGGCACCCGAGCCCTACCAGGCGCCCGAGGCGTACCAGGCACCGGAGCCGTACCAGGCGCCCGCCCCCGCGGTCGACCCGATCACCGCCCCGGTCGGCGCCGGAAACCGCCGCCGCGCCCTCGCCGACGGCAACGGCGTGATCCCCACGCCCCGCAGCGAGTTCGCGCCGGAGCCCGACCCGGACTACTACCCCGAGCCGGAGCCCGTCACGGAGGACACCTCCCGCGAGGAGATATACGACCGCGCCTTCCGGGCCTACCACCAGCAGTTCGGCAACTTCCCCAACGCCCGCCAGTTCGGCCTGATCCTGCAGGACCGGTACGGCATCTCCAGCCCCAACGGCGGCCCCCTCAGCGAGAGCACCCTGCGCCCCTACGTCCGCGACCTGCGCCGCCGCCTCGAACTCGACGGCCAGTACGCGTCGTAGCGCCTCAGCCGGCGGCGGGGGCCAGCGAGGCGACCACGTCGGACGCCGACAGCAGCCGCACCTTCGCCGCGTCGAGGGCCGCCGGGTGCAGCGCGAACACCTCGCCGCCCTCGGGCAGGTCGACGTCGCCGCGCAGCAGGTACGCCAGCCGGGCCGCCTCCGGCACGGCGCCGTCCGCCGGGTCGGCGCACGGGCTCCCGATCCGCGCGGCGAACTCCGCCGCGGACTCGGCCTCCCGGCGCCGGTAGGCGGTCGTGGAACCGTCCGCGTGCCGCATCAGGACCGTCGCGGCGCGGGCCGCCGCCTGCCACACGGCCAGTTCGCCCAGCCCCACGCGGGCCCCGGAGGCGAACAGCCCGGTGAGCGCCCTGCCGAGCGCGGCGAGGTCGTCGCCGTGCCGCGCCACGGAGTGGCCGGTGCCGGTGACGCCCTTGACCACGTCGAGCCACCGCATCGTGCGGGCCGCCACGTCGATCACCAGCGGCACGCCCGCGCGGGACCGTCCCGTCAGGTCGTAGCGCTGCTCCACGGCGCGGGCGTCGAAGACCGGCCCGGCGTCCCCGGGCTCGTCCCGCGCCATGAGCCCGGCGAAGCCCTCCGCCAGGTCCTCGAAGGGGACGTTGTTGTACGAGAAGACCACCGCGACCAGGTGGCGGACCCCGGCGTCCGCCAGCTTGTCCAGGTCGAGGTCGACGAACTCGCCGGCGCCCTGCGGCGCCGGGGCGCTGGTGAGGTCGCCGGAGTGCACGGCGGCGTCCTCCGCGAACCGCAGGCGCGTGTAGTCGCAGTGGCCGACCGGGTTCCACTCCGCGTCGAACAGGGCGGTGGACAGGTCGAGATCGGTCCGCCCGGACCGCTCGCTCTCCATCCAGTGCAGGAACAGCCGGACCGTCCTCCCGTCCGGCACGGGCAGCTCGCTGCCGCGCGGCAGGGTCACCAGGGCGCGTGAGGCGGTGCGCTCGGTGAACGGCGCGATCAGGCCGCCCAGGCCCGCGTCCACGACGGCGACGTCGACCGCCTCCCGCTCCGCGGCCCTCCGCAGCACCTCGGCGTGGAGGACGGCCACGGCCTTCCCGACCACGTCGGCCGCGATCGGCAGCCGGTCGTCGTCCGCCAGGTGCGCCTTGGCGCTGCCGCCCTTCGGGAAGAACACCCGGGTGCCGTCCGCGTGCGGACGGCTGCGGATGGCGCCGAGCGCGGACAGCAGCACCGCGGGCGACACCCGGGGCACCGCCGTCTCCAGCGCCGACAGCACGACGTCCGCCTCCGCGGCCTCCGAGAGCCGCAGCAGGTGGTCGAGCCGGCGTGCGAACTCGCCCGGCCGCTGGGCCAGCAGCTCGACGGCCGCCGGTACGTCCATGGCGTCCAGCGCGGCCTCGACCCGGCCCGCCCAGCCGTGCACCCGTACCACCGTCCCCGTCGCGTCGACCCGCGCCGCGCCGTCGGCCGCCGTCCGCAGGGTCGCGGTCAGCGCGTCGCCGTCCGCGAGGCGGGTGTCGCGCAGCGCCGCGACGGCCAGCGCCGCCCGCGGGAAGCGGCCAGCGTGCTCGAAGGGGTGCAGGAGCTCCGCGGCCCGCAGCCAGGCGTGCCGGTGCCGGCGCATGTCCTGTGCCACCAGGTCCGGAGCGAGTCCGTCGAGCACCCCGAGCAGGGCACGCCGCAGCGGCCTGGGCATCGTGCGGAGCCGCGGCAGGTCGACCAGGCCCGGGTCGCCGCCCGAGCGCACGGCGAGCAGCCGCAGCACGTCCGTCGCGGTGTCGACGCGGGCCGCGACGGCCGGGAGGCTCGTCGCGTACGCGGCGGGATCGGCCAGCAGCCAGGCCAGCACCCGGGCCTTGGTCTCCCGGCCCGGGATCTGCTCGGGCAGCCACGCCAGGCCGGCCCGGTCGCGGGTCTCCAGCAGGGCCATGAGGTCGTCGGCGTCCTGCGGGCTCAGGGCGCCGGTACGGGCGAGGAGCCCGCGGATCTCCCCCGTGGCGTCCGCGTCCCGGGCGGCGAGGTCGCCGCCGTACTGCAGCACGCGCAGCCGCTCGGGCAGCGCGCGTCGCAGCCCGCCGAAGCGCCGCGGCCGGCGCGGTCGCAGGAAGGGGTCGTCCGCGTCGATCCGGCGGTGGCAGACGGGGCACGCGGAGAAGTCCGCGCCGTCGAAGCAGGAACGGCACACCAGGTGCGCGCAGGGCGAGACCGCGTGGACGGTGCCTTCCGTGCCGCACAGCACGCAGGGCTGCTCCGGGTGCTGGAAGAGCAGGGTGAGGACACGGTCGACGTAGAAGGCGAAGGTGTCCCTCGGGGTGCTGGTGGGGAAGTCGCGGAACAGCGGCTCGTGGGGCCGGTCGGCGCCGAGCGCCTGGTCGACGTCGGCCAGCAGGGCCCGCCCGGCAGCGGTCAGCGCGGCCTCGCTCCGCTCGGTGAGCGCCGCCCGCAGGGCGGGCGCCATCAGGTAACCGCGGTCGAGGAGGTCCGCTTCCAGCAGTGCCACGCCCGCCGTGGTGGCGAGCGACGGCCCGGCCGAAGTTGCCGTCAGGTGGACGGCTCCGCGGCGTGCGAGCAGGATGCCGGCGAGCGTGCGCGGCGCGGTCGTGGTGGCGGTGGTGGCCGTGGACATCCCTGTGTCTCCCCCTGGTGGACGTGCCGGGGCGGGAAGTGGGCGCGCTGGCAACCTTCGCGGCACAGCAATAGCGATGACTGTGAGGAGGAAGCACGCCGGGAGCCGCCCCGGGAACCGGTGGTCCCGTGCCCGGTCCCCATGTCCGGGCCGGTGAGCCGGTTTGCGTGGGCGGGGCGGGAAGCCGGTGCCCTGGTTCAGGGAAAGTGAGAGAAGGAAGCACACCGTGAGCCGCCCCGCGCCCGATGACCATAGCGCGCGCCGCTCACCGCCGCGTTCGAATATTCGCCGGCCCGCACGACGACGGCGGCGGGTGGCATCGCCACCCGCCGCCGTCACATCTGAGTCCGGCTCAGCTCGCCGCGAGCAACTCCCGCACGCGGTCCTGACCCACCGCCAGCAGCAGCGTGGGCAGCCGCGGCCCGGTGTCCCGGCCGACCAGCAGCCGGTAGAGCAGGGCGAAGAAGGACCGCTGGGCGACCTTCATCTCCGGCGTCGGCTTGGCGTCGGGAGCGAAGCCTGCCTGGATCTTCGGCACGCCGTAGACCAGGGTGGTCAGCCCGTCCAGCGACCAGTGCTCGGGCAGCCCGTCCACCAGCAGCTTCAGCGCCTCCCGCTCCTCGCCGGACAGCGCCGCCAGGGCCTCCGCGTCGGGCTCGGTACGCACCTGGGTGCGGGCCTCGGGCTCGACGTGGGTGTTCACCCAGCGCTCGGCGCAGTCCAGCCGCGGCCGGGCCTCGTCCAGGGAGGCCAGCGGCTGCTCCTGGTCGAAGTCGCGCAGGATGCGCAGCGTCTGCTCCTCGTCCCCGGTCGTGATGTCCACGACCGAGGCGAGGGTGCGGTAGGGCAGCTTGCGCGGGGTGGTGGGCAGCTCACCGCTCGCGGTGCGCGCGGCCCGCGAGTGCACCGCGAGGTCCACCGGGGCGGCCGTGCCCTCGGCGACCTTGCGCTCCAGCGCGTCCCACTCGTCGTAGGTGCGGGAGATCTCGTCGCCGAAGGAGATGTTGAACGCCTGGTTCGGCCGGCGGCGGGCGTACAGCCAGCGCAGCAGCTGCGGCTCCATGATCTGCAGGGCGTCGGCCGCGATCGGCACGCCGCCCTTGGAGCTGGACATCTTGGCCATGCCGCTGATGCCGACGAAGGCGTACATCGGGCCGATGGGCGGCTCGGCACCGAAGATCTCGCGGACGAGTTGCTGACCGACCATCCACGAGGAGCCGGGCGACTGGTGGTCCACGCCGGAGGGCTCGAAGTCCACGCCCTTGAAGGCCCAGCGCATCGGCCAGTCGACCTTCCAGACCAGCTTGCCGCGGTCGAACTCGCTCAGCCGCACCGTCTCGCGGTTGCCGCAGGCCTGGCACTCGTAAGTGAGGTCGGTGGTGTCGTCGTCGTAGGCGACGACCGTGGTCAGGTCCTTGTCGCAGGCCGAGCAGTACGGCTTGTAAGGGAAGTACTCGGGGGCCTGCGCGAGCGAGGCCTCCTCGTCGTCCTGCTCCTCGCCGCCCTTCTTCTTCGTCCGGTAGCGGCCGAGCACCTCGTCGATCCGCCGGCGCTCCCGCATCGCGTGCAGGATCTGCTCGCGGTAGGTGCCGGAGGTGTACTCGACGGTCTGGCTGATCTCGGTGACCTCGACGCCCAGCGCCGCCAGTGCCTCGCGGAACGGGGCCTTGAAGTGGTCCGACCACGTCTCGTAAGGGCTGCCCTCGGGCGCCGGCACGGAGGTCAGCGGCTTGCCGATGTGCTCGGCGTAGGACGGGTCGTAGCCGGCCGGCACCTTGCGGTAACGGTCGAAGTCGTCCCAGGACAGGATGTGCTCGCACGGCACGCCGCGCCGCTTGATCTCGTCGGCGACCAGGTGCGGGACCATGATCTCGCGCAGGTTGCCGAGGTGGATCGGCCCGGAGGGGCTGATCCCGGAGGCGACGACGATTTTCTTGCCCGGAGCCCGCCGCTCGGCTTCCGCGATGACGTCGTCCGCGAAGCGGGCGACCCAGTCGGCCTCGGTGCTCTGAGCCACTGTCTCGACTTCCTTCCACCTGTGCAGCGGGTAGCGCGGTACCCGGCAATTGTCCCAGAGAAAAATGAGTGGTAGCGCGTGGGATACTGAGGGTTGATCTCCGATCCCTCTCAGGAAGCACCCATCCCATGGCCTCGGTCAACTCGCTTTCCGCCTCGATCCAGCAGCGCGTCGCTGACGCCCTCGGTGCCGACCCGCTGCTGCGACGTAGCGACCGGGCCGACTTCCAGGCCAACGGTGTGCTGGGCCTCGCCAAGCGGAACAAGGCGAACCCGCGCGAGCTGGCCGCCGAGGTCGTGGCCGCCCTCCCGGCGGACGACGGGCTGATCTCCTCCGTCGAGGTCTCCGGCCCCGGCTTCCTCAACATCACCGTCGCCGACTCCGCGATCACCCGGACGCTCGCCGCCCGGGCCGCCGACGACCGGCTCGGCGTGCCCGCGAAGGCCGCGCCCGGCGTCACGGTGATCGACTACGCGCAGCCGAACGTGGCCAAGGAGATGCACGTCGGCCATCTGCGGTCCTCCGTGATCGGCGACGCGCTCGTCAAGATCCTGGAGTTCGAGGGCGAGACGGTGATCCGGCGCCACCACATCGGCGACTGGGGCACCCAGTTCGGCATGCTCATCCAGTACCTGGTGGAGCACCCGCACGAGCTGGACCACGACGCGTCCGACGCGGGCGAGGAGGCCGGCGAGGCCTCCATGTCGCGCCTGAACCGGCTCTACAAGGCCTCGCGGGCCGTCTTCGACTCCGACGACGACTTCAAGACCCGGTCGCGCAAGCGGGTCGTGGACCTGCAGGCGGGCGAGCCGGAGACGCTGGCGATGTGGCAGCGGTTCGTGGACGAGTCGAAGATCTACTTCAACTCGGTCTACGACAAGCTCGACATCGAGATCCGCGACGAGGACGTCGTCGGCGAGTCCGGCTACAACGACATGCTCGTCGAGACCTGCAAGCTGCTGGAGGAGTCCGGCGTCGCCGTGCGCTCCAACGGCGCGCTGTGCGTGTTCTTCGACGACGTCAAGGGCAAGGACGGCGAGCCGGTCCCGCTCATCGTGCAGAAGGCCGACGGCGGCTTCGGCTACGCCGCGACCGACCTGTCCGCGATCCGCAACCGCACCGCGGACCTGCACGCGGACACCCTCCTGTACGTCGTGGACTCCCGGCAGGCCCTCCACTTCAAGATGGTCTTCGAGACGGCCAGGCGGGCCGGCTGGCTGACCGAAGAGGTCAAGGCGCTCCACATCCCGTTCGGCACGCTGCTCGGCAAGGACGGCAAGCCGTACAAGACCCGGTCCGGGGAGACCTTCCGGCTGGTGGACCTGCTGGACGAGGCCGTGGAGCGGGCCTCCGCGGTGATCGAGGAGAAGAACAAGGAACGGAACGAGGGCGCCCTCACCGACGAGGAGGTCGCCGACCGTGCCAAGGAGGTCGGCATCGGGGCGATCAAGTACGCCGACCTGTCGACCTCGCTCGGCCGGGACTACGTCTTCGACCTGGACCGGATGGTCTCGCTCAACGGCGACACGAGCGTGTACCTGCAGTATGCGTACGCCCGGATCCGGTCGATCCTGCGGCGGGCGGGCGACGCGAAGCCGGTAGCCCACCCGGAGCTGCCGCTGGCCCCGGCCGAGCGGGCGCTCGGCCTGCTGCTGGACGAGTTCGCGGACACCCTGGCGGCCGTGTCGGAGACGTACGAGCCGCACAAGCTGGCCTCGTACCTCTACGCACTGGCCTCGGCGTTCACGACCTTCTACGACCAGTGCCCGGTCGTGAGGCCCGAGCCGGCTCCCGACGTCAAGGAGAACCGCCTCTTCCTCTGCGACCTGACCGCCCGCACCCTGCAGCAGGGCATGGCGCTGCTCGGCATCCGCACGCCCGAGCGCCTCTGACGCGCCCCGCGTCCCTACGACGGCGGCCCCGGCGGGAGTCAACACTCCCCCCGGGGCCGCCGTTGTCAGTGGGCACCCCTACATTCACGGCCATGGCGATGCTCCCCAACCAGCTCCCGAAGCTCGCGCAGGACCCGGCCGGCCGGTCCCTGGGCCTCGACCTCCCGCCCGGCACGCTCGTCGACGCCACGTGCGACGGCCGGTGGCCCGAACCGCTGCTCTGGCACGCGGAGGAGACCGCCGGGCCCGGCTCCTGGGAAAGGCTGCTCCCCGCGCGGATGACGGCGGGGCTGCACCCGGTGCTGCTCTCCATGGACGCGGCGCTGCCGGCCACGGCGGAACTGGACCCGGGGATGATGTCCTACCCGGGCGACCACGACGCCGACGAGGTGCTGGCCGGCTTCTGGGGTCATGAGGACGAGGACGACGAGGAGAAGGAGGGCGAGGCCCCCGACGAGGACGCGGCTGACCTGGTCGCCCCGTTCGGCCGGGCGTGGCCCGGCCTCGCCCCGGCGCGGGAGTTCGAGGCCGACCCGGACGTCAGGGCGGCCGAGGTCGCCGCGGCCGTGGTCGAGGCGGGGTGGTTCAAGGACCCCCGAGCGGCCCTCGTCCCCGCCCGGCGCAGCGCCGACGTCCCCGCTGCCATCGGCTGGACGGGGCCGTGCAACCACGAGAACGACGTGGCCCGGCTCTGTTCGGTGCTGCGCTCCTGGGAGGAGCGCTTCGGCGTGCGCGTCGTGGCCCTCGCCTTCGACGTGCTCGTGCTGTCCGTGGCAGCACCGCCGGCCACCGTGCGGGAGGCCGAGGCCGTGGCCGCCGAGCACTTCGCCTTCTGCCCGGACAACGTCACCCAGGGCAGCGGCTCGCTCCGCGCGTACGCCAAGTCCCTGGTGGACGTGCCCACCTGGTCCTTCTGGTGGGACTAGACGGATGCCCTGCCGGGCCCGAGGTACGGGTGTCCTTCCCCGCGGTGGAAGGACACCCCCGAGACGACCCGGTCAGTACCGCTCAGCGGTGGAAGTGCCAGCGGTGGTCGTGACGGTGGTGGCGGTGGTGCCAACGCGGGTGGTGCCGGTGGTGGCGGTGGTACCAGCGGCCGTCACGCCCCCGGTCACGGCGGTACTCGCCGCCCCGGCCGCGGTCACCGTAGTTCCGGTACTCGCCGCCCCGGCCGCGGTCACCGTCGTACCGGTAC
>NZ_JBHWGA010000005.1:8890-20583 GCF_042733315.1 Streptomyces sp. NPDC059718 | reverse complement strand
CGGTACTCGCCGCCCCGGCCGCGGTCACCGTAGTTCCGGTACTCGCCGCCCCGGCCGCGGTCACCGTCGTACCGGTACTCGCCGCCCCGGTCGTTAGTCGCCTGGGTCGTGTGCGACACCGCCGCCGGTGGCGGCGCTGCGGCGCTGGCGGCACCGGCCCCGCCCAGAAGGACGGTGGCCGCGACGCCCAGCGCGGCGGCGAATCGGGGAATCCGCATCGCGGTTCTCCTTTCACGGCGGAGGCCCTTGTGCCTCCGCCTGCTGTGGACTTGCTGTGAATTTGCCACCCACATCAGCTGTTAAGTCCGAATCGCGACCAAAGCCACTTGATGTAATGAAATGCCGCACGGCCTGGAACCACGCCGTCCGCTTCCGCGTCCTGCGCGCGATCATCTGAAGGCACCACGCCCGAGCAGGCGGGAAGAACGTCGCCACCCCTCCTTCGACAGGTGACCGCCCCGGCTGCAGACCCGGCCGAGCATGATCACTCCTCTGCCGCCGATCACGCCCCGACCGGACCCGAACGGCACGGGCCCCGCGGCACGTTGCCTCACCCGCCGAACGGTGACACGGGCGATGCGCACGCGGAAGCGACCCGCTTGCCGAGGGGTGACAGCGGGTCAGGTGGGGCGTCCCGGCGCTCCCGCCGCCGATCGCGGCCATGACCGGACTCGCCTGCCCGGCGCGGCTGTTCATCGGCAGCGGCGCCCGGTGCGCGGTGACGGCCGTACCGGCGGGCCGATCGGCCCGCCGGCAGAGCCGTCGGAGGCGTCAGAGCTGCGCGGCCACCTCGGTCGCCCAGTAGGTGAGGATCAGCTGGGCGCCCGCGCGGCGGATACCGGTCAGGGCCTCCATGATCGCCCGGTCGCGGTCGATCCAGCCGCGCTCGGCGGCCGCCTCGACCATCGCGTACTCGCCGCTGACCTGGTACGCCGCCACCGGCACGTCCACCGACTCGGCGACCTTCGCCACCACGTCCAGGTACGGCAGCCCGGGCTTCACCATCACCATGTCGGCGCCCTCGGCGACGTCCAGCGCCAGTTCGCGCAGCGACTCCCGCAGGTTCGCCGGGTCCTGCTGGTAGGTCTTGCGGTCGCCCTTGAGCGAGGATCCGACGGCCTCCCGGAACGGCCCGTAGAACGCCGACGCGTACTTCGCCGTGTACGCCAGCACCGACACCTCCTGGTGCCCGGCGGCGTCCAGGGCGCCCCGGATCACGCCGACCTGACCGTCCATCATGCCGCTGGGGCCGACGACGTGGACGCCGGCGTCCGCCTGGACCCGGGCCATCTCCGCGTACCGCTCCAGCGTCGCGTCGTTGTCCACCCGGCCCCCGGCGTCCAGCACGCCGCAGTGGCCGTGGTCGACGTGCTCGTCAAGACAGAGGTCGGACATGACCACCAGGGCGTCGCCGACCTCGGCGACCACGTCGCGGATCGCCACCTGCAGGATCCCGTCCGGGTCCGTGCCGGGCGTTCCCACGGCGTCCTTCTTCTCGTCCAGCGGCACGCCGTAGAGCATGATCCCGCCCACGCCCGCCTCGGCCGCCTCCACGGCGGCCTTGCGGAGGGTGTCACGGGTGTGCTGGACGACGCCCGGCATGGCCGAGATCGGCACCGGCGCGTCGATGCCCTCGCGGACGAAAGCCGGGAGGATCAGCTCGGCGGGGTGCAGCCGGGTCTCCGCGACGAGGCGGCGCATCGCGGGCGTCGTGCGCAGCCGGCGGGGCCTCGTACCGGGGAACTGACCGTATCCGCTTCCGTTTCCGCTCATCACCGCGCCGCGCCTTTCTCCGTCCCGGGCCGTTTCCGCGTTCCACGGTACGCCCGTGTGCGCCGTGCTCATGCCGACCCGGTGTCGGCCCGGAACGCGGCGGCCCCCGGTTCCACGGAGGGAGCCGGGGGCGCGAGGAACGGGGCCGCGGGGGCCCGCCGAGCCGTCAGACGCGGGCCCTGCGCCGGGACCCGGGACGGCGCTCGCTGGGACGCGTCACGGGGTCGCCCGCGGCGATCGCCGCCTCGCGCCGCCGGACGCCGAAGTCCGCCAGCGCCTGCGCGAGCGCGTGGACGGACGGCTCCGGGGCCATCACGTCCACCCGCAGCCCGTGCTCCTCCGCGGTCTTCGCGGTGGCCGGGCCGATGCAGGCGATCACGGTCACATTGTGCGGCTTGCCCGCGATGCCGACCAGGTTCCGCACCGTGCTGCTCGAGGTGAACAGCACCGCGTCGAACCCGCCGCCCTTGATCGCCTCACGGGTCTCCGCCGGCGGCGGCGACGCCCGCACGGTCCGGTAGGCGGTGACGTCGTCGACCTCCCAGCCGAGCTCCACGAGGCCCGCCACGAGGGTCTCCGTCGCGATGTCGGCGCGCGGCAGGAAGACCCGGTCGATCGGGTCGAAGACGGGGTCGTAGGGCGGCCAGTCCTCCAGCAGGCCCGCGGCGGACTGCTCGCCGCTGGGCACCAGGTCCGGCTTCACGCCGAAGTCCACCAGCGCCCGGGCCGTCTGCTCGCCCACCGCCGCGACCTTGATCCCGGCGAAGGCACGCGCGTCGAGCCCGTACTCCTCGAACTTCTCGCGGACGGCCTTGACCGCGTTCACCGAGGTGAAGGCGATCCACTCGTACCGTCCGGTGACCAGGCCCTTGACCGCGCGCTCCATCTGCTGCGGCGTACGGGGCGGCTCCACCGCGATGGTGGGCACCTCGTGCGGCACGGCACCGTAGGAGCGCAACTGGTCGGAGAGGGACGCGGACTGCTCCTTGGTGCGCGGGACGAGCACCTTCCAGCCGAACAGCGGCTTGGTCTCGAACCACGAGAGCAGGTCGCGCCGCGTGGTCGGCTCGCCGACCACGGCTATCGCCGCGATCGGGCCCTCCGGGGTGGGCAGCGCCTTCGTCGCCTTCAGCTCGGCCGCGATCGTCGACAGGGTCGCCGACCAGGTGCGCTGCCGGGTCGTCGTACCGGCGACGGTCACGGTCAGCGGGGTGTCCGGCTTGCGGCCCCCCGAGACCAGCTCCGCCGCGTTGGCGGCGACGGTCTGCAGGGTGGTGGAGACGACCAGGGTCGCGTCGCTCGTGCCCACCTCGCTCCAGCACCGTCCGGACGCGGTCGCGGCGTCCACGAACCGCACGTCGCCGCTGAGCGGCACGCCGGCGTACGCGGGCACGCCCACGGCCGCGGCGACGCCCGGGACGACCTCGAAGGGGATGCCCGCCTGCGCGCAGGCGAGCATCTCGGTGGCGGCCGCGGAGTCGAGTCCGGGGTCCCCGGCGATCGCACGGACGACCCGCTTGCCGGTGCGCGCGGAGGCCATGAAAAGCTTGGCCGCGGCGGCCGAAGGGCTCAACTCCCCCTCGGCGTCGCCCGGCTGCGCCGTGTCCACGCCCGGCCGGGCATGGGTCCGTACGACGTCCAGCACGTGCTGCTCGCCGACCAGGACGTCGGCGTGGGCGAGCGCCTCGACGGCGCGCAGGGTCAGCAGCCCGGGGTCACCGGGCCCGGCACCGAGGAAGGTGACGTGCCCGTGGGCGGAACGCGGCGTACCCGTGCCCGCGGTCCCGGTCTGGCCCGCGGTACCCGTCCTGCCTGCCGTTCCTGCCGGTCCTGTTGGCGGCCCGGCCGCGGTGGCGTCTGCGGTCGTGTTGGTCGCTGCGGCGGCGGTGGGGCTCAAAGTTCGCGCTCCCCCATAAGACCGGCCGCACCCTTGGCGAGCATCTCGGTGGCGAGCTCGTGGCCGAGGGCCACGGCTTCGTCCCGGGAGGCGGGGGTCGGACCGGTGATGGACATCTGCACCAGCGAGGAGCCGTCGGTGGTCCCGACGACACCGCGCAGGCGCAGCTCGGTGATCTGCCCGTCCACGACGGGATCGGCCAGCGCGCCCACGGGCGCGGAGCAGCCGGCCTCGAGGGCGGCGAGCAGTGCGCGCTCGGCGGTCACGGCGGCCCGGGTGAACGGGTCGTCGAGCTCGGCGAGCACACCGGCGAGCCCTGCGTCGTCCGCAGAGCACTCGACGGCCAGCGCCCCCTGTCCGGGGGCGGGCAGCACGACGTCGCAGGAGATCAGCTCGGTGGCCTCCGCGAGGCGGCCCAGCCGGCTGAGTCCGGCGGCGGCGAGCACGACGGCGTCGAGGTCGCCTGAGGCAACATATCCGATGCGCGTGTCCACGTTGCCGCGGATCGGCACGGTCTCGACGCGCACCCCCATCGAGCGGGCCCAGGCGTTCAGCTGCGCCATGCGGCGCGGCGAGCCGGTGCCGATGCGGGCGCCCCGGGGAGAGGCGGCCAGCTGCTCGAAGGTGAGGCCGTCGCGCGCGATCAGAGCGTCGCGCGGGTCCTCACGCAGGGGGACCGCGGCGAGGGTGAGGCCCTCGGGGTCGGCGGTCGGGAGGTCCTTGAGGGAGTGGACGGCGAAGTCGATCTCACCGCGCAGCAGCGCGTCGCGCAGGGCGGAGACGAAGACGCCGGTACCGCCGATCTGCGCCAGGTGCTCGCGCGAGACGTCGCCGTAGGTGGTGATCTCCACCAGCTCCACGTCACGGCCGGTGATCCGGCGGACCTGTTCGGCCACCATGCCGGACTGCGCCAGCGCCAGCGCGCTGCGCCGGGTTCCCAGTTTCAGTGCGGTTGGGCTCGTCATGCCCGCCCTCGATTCGAGTCACTCGTTGCTGAAGCAGCCGACACCGCCGGCGGGACGGCCGCGGAGGGGATCACCGGCGTGCCCGGTGAGTCGGCCCTGCTGACCGCGGCGACCGCCTGGGGGTCCAGGTCGAAGAGTTCACGCAGCGCGTCGGCGTACCCGGCGCCGCCGGGCTCGCCCGCGAGCTGCTTGACCCGCACAGTAGGCGCGTGCAGGAGTTTGTCGACGACGCGGCGCACGGTCTGGGTGACCTCCGCGCGCTGCCGTTCGTCCAGGTCGGGGAGGCGGCCGTCGAGGCGCGCCAGCTCGGTGGCGACCAGGTCGGCGGCCATGGCGCGCAGGGCGACGACGGTCGGCGTGATGTGCGCGGCACGCTGGGCGGCGCCGAAGGCGGCCACCTCAGCGGAAACGATCTTTCGCACCTCGTCGACGTCGGCGGCCATCGGGGCGTCGGCGGCGGCCGCTGCGATGGTCTCCAGGTCGGTGACGTGGGCGCCGTCCAGGGAGTGCACCAGCGGGTCGATGTCGCGCGGCAGGGCGAGGTCGAGCATCCCGATGGGCGCGACGGGCTCGCCGCCGGAGCGCAGGGCCCGGGAGAGCGTGGCGCGGGCGACGGTGTCGGCGGTGAGCACCAGGCCGGTCGCCCCGGTGCAGGACACGACGATGTCGGCGTACGACAGCTCGCCGGCCAGGTCCTCCATGGACGCGGCGCGGCCGCCGACGCTCTCGGCGAGGCGCTCGGCGCGCTCCTTCGTGCGGTTGACGACCACGATCTCGCCCGCCCCCGCGCGGGCGAGGGTGGCCGCGGCGAGCGAGCTCATCGAGCCGGCGCCGACGACCAGGGCGCGCTTGCCCTTGCCCCACTCCTCGAAGGGGACGCCGCCGACGGCCTCGGCCATCTGCTCCAGGCCGAAGGTGACCAGCGACTGCCCGGCCCGGTCGATCCCGGTCTCGGAGTGCGCGCGCTTGCCGACCCGCAGCGCCTGCTGGAACAGGTCGTTCAGGGACCGGCCCGCGGTGTGCAGCTCCTGGCCGAGACCCAGGGTCTCCTTGATCTGGCCGAGGATCTGGCCCTCGCCGACGACCATGGAGTCCAGGCCGCAGGCGACCGAGAACAGGTGGTGGACGGCCCGGTCCTCGTAGTGCACGTAGAGGTGCGGGGTCAGCTCGTCGAGACCGACCCCGCTGTGCCGTGCCAGCAGCGTGGACAGCTCGGCGACACCGGCGTGGAACTTGTCGACGTCCGCGTACAGCTCGATGCGGTTGCAGGTGGACAGCACCGCGGCCTCACCGGCGGGCTCGGCGGCCATGACGTCCAGCAGCAGCTTGCCCTTGGTGTCCTCACCGAGCGCCGCGCGCTCCAGGACGCTGACGGGGGCGGTGCGGTGGCTCAGTCCGACGACGAGGAGGCTCATGCCGGCATCACGGCGGGGACGTCCCCGTCAGGTCCCGGACGGCGGCCGCCGTCGCGGACCGCCTTGGCCGCCACCGGGGGCGCCGCGAGGCTGCCCTCCAGCTCCTCGCCGGCCTTCCGCTGCTCGTGGAAGGCGAGGATCTGCAGCTCGATGGAGAGGTCGACCTTGCGGACGTCGACCCCGTCGGGGACGGTCAGCACGGTCGGGGCGAAGTTGAGGATCGAGGTGACCCCGGCGCCCACCAGGCGGTCGCAGACCTCCTGGGCGGCCCCGGCCGGCGTGGTGATCACGCCGATGGACACCTGGTTGTCGTGGACGATGCCCTCCAGCTCGTCCGCGTGCCGCACGGGCAGCCCGGCGATGAGCCGTCCGGTGAGCTGGACGTCCGCGTCGATGAGGGCGGCGATGCGGAAACCCCGCGAGGCGAAGCCGCCGTACCCTGCGAGCGCGGCCCCGAGGTTTCCCATGCCGACGATGACGACCGGCCAGTCCTGGGTGAGGCCCAGCTCGCGGGAGATCTGGTACACGAGGTACTCGACGTCGTAGCCGACCCCGCGGGTTCCGTACGAACCGAGGTAGGAGAAGTCCTTGCGCAGTTTGGCCGAGTTCACCCCGGCGGCGGCCGCGAGTTCCTCCGAGGACACGGTGGGCACCGATCGCTCGGACAACGCGGTCAGGGCCCGCAGGTACAGCGGGAGCCTGGCGACGGTGGCCTCGGGAATCCCTCGGCTGCGGGTCGCCGGTCGGTGAGTTCGGCCAGTTGCCACGATGCTCCTGCGGGTAGAGCTGGGCTGCGAGCGGCACCCGTCATTGGGACCGCCCCGTGCACGCCAGGCTATGTCTTTGTGAACGCGTGCACAAAGATGGTGTCCGATTTGCCCGGGGGAAGTGACCGGCATCACGCACCCCCATTACGGACATAAGAAACCTTCTGCTGCGACGGAACGTTCCACGCGGGCGCCCGGTCCGCACCCCGGCGCCCCACCCACAGCGCGTCCGCTCCGGCCAGCTGCGGCCACTCGACCACCGCCGCGCGCGCCAGCGCCTTCTCGGTCTGCGCGGGTCCACCCGGGTGGTCCGGGACGTACGAGGCGAAGAGCCGGGCCGTCGTACGGGCGTCCCCCAGCGCGGTGTGCGCGGTCCAGCCGGTCAGTCCGGCCGCCTCGGCGCACGCCAGCAGGCTCAGCCCGCCCGGGGCGGTCTCCCGCAGCGCGGCCATCCGCATGGTGCACAGTTCGGGGACGACGGGGAACTCCACGCCGAGCCGGGCGTACTCCGCCGCCAGGAACGCGCGGTCGCAGCCGACGTTGTGCCCCACCAGTACCCGCCCGCGCAGCAGCCCCAGCAGCCTCGGGGCGATCTGCCCGAACAGGGGCGCCCCGACCGCCTCGACGTGGCGGGGCTCGATGCCGTGGATGTGGGTGGGGCCGACCGGCCCCTCGGGGTCGACGAGGGTGGAGAACTCGCCCTCGTGCCCGAATTCGCTGTCGAGGAGCACCACGGCCAGCTCGACCACCCGGTGGCGCCGCGAACTGGAACCGGTGGCCTCCAGATCGACCACGGCGAAGCCGCCGCGCGCCTGAAGTCTGCCCGGGAGCACGCAGTCACCATCCTTACTCACGCACCCCCGCACTACACAAAACGCCTTGATGGTAATCGAGCACCCGCGTCCAGAGGAACACGCGCAAATCGCCCACCTGTCGCACCAGGGCCCTCAGGCGCCCAGCCCGCGCCGCAGCCGGCCCTCGTCGACACGCCAGAAGGTGTGCTGCTCCCCGTCGATGAGGACGACCGGGATCTGCTCCCAGTACCGGTCGTGCAGCTCCGCGTCGCGCGTGATGTCCCTCTCCTCGAAGCGCGCGCCCAGGTCGTCGACGACCCTGCGGATCACCGTCCGCGCGTCGTCGCACAGGTGGCAGCCGGGCTTGGCGATCAGCGTCACCGTCCGATCCGCCGGGTTTCTCCGGGCATTGCGGGCATCGCGTCCGAACAGAGGGCTCATGCCGGCCATTCTGCCTCCGTCAACTCCCGACCCGCAGTAACACCCTCGTCGCGAGGAGTTCATTCACCTGCTCCATCGGTGCACCGGAGTTGCCCAACGGACTGGCTATGCTCGCCCCATGGCCGCTCTGCGATGGCTCACCCCCCGTAAGCGCTCCGCCACCGCGCGCAGCGTGCTGGCCGGCGAGGCCGCGGCGGAGGCCGCGCTCGCGGCACCCGTGGAGAAGAAGGACGACCGGGCGGGCGTCCCCGCGTTCCCCGTGGTCGGCGATCCGCACGCGGCCGCCTTCTTCGACCTGGACAACACCGTGATGCAGGGCGCCGCGATCTTCCACTTCGGGCGCGGCCTGTACAAGCGGAAGTTCTTCCAGAGCCGTGACCTCGCGCGCTTCGCGTGGCAGCAGGCGTACTTCCGGATCGCCGGGTCCGAGGACCCCGAGCACATGCAGGAGGTGCGGGAGAGCGCGCTCTCGATCATCAAGGGGCACCGCGTCGAGGAACTCATGTCCATCGGCGAGGAGATCTACGACGAGTACATGGCGGACAAGATCTGGCCCGGCACCCGCGCGCTCGCCCAGGCCCACCTCGACGCCGGACAGCGGGTCTGGCTGGTGACGGCCGCCCCGGTGGAGACGGCCACGATCATCGCCCGCAGGCTCGGCCTCACCGGTGCCCTCGGCACCGTCGCCGAGCACGTCGACGGCCTCTACACCGGCCGGCTGGTCGGCGAGCCGCTGCACGGCCCCTCCAAGGCCGAGGCGGTCAAGGCGCTCGCCGCCGCGGAGGGACTCGAACTCTCGCGCTGCGCCGCGTACAGCGATTCGTCGAACGACATCCCGATGCTGTCGCTCGTCGGACATCCATATGCGATCAATCCCGATACGCGGCTGCGCAAACACGCACGCGAAAAGGGCTGGCGGCTGCGCGATTACCGCACCGGCCGCAAGGCGGTGAAGATCGGCATCCCGGCGGCAGCAGGCGTGGGCGCCGTGGCGGGCGGCGCGGCCGCCGCGATGGCCCTGCAACGCCGCCGCCGCTAGGGACGCGGGCGACACGCCCGGGTCACCCTCTGGCGCCCCGTCAGTTCACGGTGAGCCACACAGCCACAACACGCTCTCCACGCGAGCATTTCACGACGCTATGTGGTCAACAGTGTTTCGGTGTTCGATAATTGATCGATCACCATTCCGCCAGAGAGTGGGCGGAACCGACGATTTCAGCAACTCGGTGTAGCGTCGCCTGTACGAAGCGTTATTCTCCTCAGACGCAAGCCGGTACCCACACGTCCCTACGACGGGTGAACGGTTCCGTACTGCACGTGATGGAAGTTCTGCCTCTGGGAGTCCCGTGTACCCACACACCGGGGTTGACGCCTCTGGCCTGGCTACGCTGCGCGCACTGGTGGCCGAGCACCTGCTGCGCGTTGTCCCCGCGCACGCCGTGCTCGTCCCCGCACTCGCCACGGCGGCAGCGCCCGCCGGCCGCGCCTACGCGCTGGCCGACGGCCGGGCCACGGTCGGCAGACGGTCCCGCAGCACCCAGCAGGCCGACCGGTCCACGGGCGCCACCCCGCGCCGGCCGGCGGCCGACAGTGACAGCGGACGCATGATGGACCTGGTCGAGCGCGCCCAAGCGGGCGAGACCGAGGCCTTCGGGCGCCTCTACGACCACTACTCGGACACCGTCTACCGCTACATCTACTACCGCGTCGGGGGCAAGGCCACCGCCGAGGACCTGACCAGCGAGACCTTCCTGCGCGCCCTGCGCCGCATCGGCACCTTCACCTGGCAGGGGCGTGACTTCGGCGCGTGGCTGGTCACCATCGCGCGCAACCTGGTGGCCGACCACTTCAAGTCCAGCCGCTTCCGGCTGGAGGTGACCACCGGGGAGATGCTCGACGCCAACGAGGTCGAACCCAGCCCGGAGGACTGCGTCCTGGAGGCGCTGTCCAACGAGTCGCTGCTCAGGGCCGTCCGCAAGCTCAACCCCCAGCAGCAGGAGTGCGTGACGCTGCGCTTCCTGCAGGGGCTCTCGGTCGCCGAGACGGCCCGCATCATGGGCAAGAACGAGGGCGCGATCAAGACCTTGCAGTACCGCGCCGTACGGACCCTCGCCCGGCTGCTCCCCGACGACGCGCGATAGCGCGATGGATGGATCTTCATCTTGCGACTGCCTCCACGGTCCGATCATCATGACTGCGTAACCCAACTCGGGCGGCACTCGTTGCATCACATGCGGACCCCCCAATGCCGTGCTCTGCCCGCTTCCGATCACTCGATCGGGTGGAAAGGCTCAAGGTGCACAACCTTGAAGGCACTACGGGGAGTCGAGGTGGATGACGAGAGGAGGTGCCGCCCGTGATCGCGAATCCAACGGCGCACCGGCGGGCTAACGCCTTCGCCGACGCCCTCGAGGGCGAAGGCCCCCAGACGGGTGCCGGCGTACAGCACGGCGCCCACGCCGCGGACCGGCATGCGGATCCGGGCCAGGGCACGTTCCTGGCCCTGGCGGACGCCCTGCGGGACGTACCGCGACCGACGCTGGACCCGGAGACCAAGACCGTCCAGCGTGCCCAGTTGATCGCCGCCATGGAGGCCGCGCTCGCCGACGGCACCCTGACGGTTCCCGTACAGCGCGACGGCGGCCGGGGCGCGCACCGCGCCGACGGCCGCGGTCTCGGCAAGTTGAAGCCGCGCTCCGCGTGGTCGCGCAGGCTCGCCGCCGGCGGGCTCTCCGTCGGTGTGGCGGCCGGCGCCCTCGGTGGCGTCGCCGCCGCGAGCACGGACGCGCTGCCCGGCGACACCCTCTACGGCCTCAAACGGGGCATGGAGGACATGCGCCTCAACCTCGCCGACGACGACGCCGACCGCGGCAAGGTCTATCTCGACCTCGCCTCCACCCGGCTCCAGGAGGCGCGCCGCCTCATGGAACGCGGCCGGGGCGGCGAGCTCGACGACGAGTCCGTGGGCGAGATCCGCAGGGCGCTGTCGGGGATGCAGCAGGAGGCCTCCGAGGGCCACCGGCTGCTCGCCGCCGCGTACCGCAAGGACGGTTCGCTGCAGCCGATCGAGACGCTCTCCGCGTTCTCCAGCAACCACCGCAAGGGCTGGACCGAGCTGCGCGGCAAGCTCCCCTCCCGGCTCGACGACGTGGGCAACAAGGTCACCTCCGTCTTCGACGCCATAGAGGACGAAGTGGCCCCGCTGCAGAGGCTGCTGCCGCCCTCCACCGGCTCCGGCCACGGTGACGGCCACGGCGTCCCGGGCAGCGGCGACCGCTCCGCGAGCGGCACCCGCGGGCCCTCGCCCTCGGTCAGCGGCTCCGCGAGCGGGTCCGCCGACGAGCGCGGCGGCGACAAGGCCAGCCCTTCGGCGTCGCGCAGTTCGGACAGCGGCCTCATCGGCGGCACCGGCGATCTGCTCGACCCCACGCCGACCGGCAGCTCCTCGGGCGGCGACGGCACCCAGCCGTCGGTCACCCTCCCGCCGCTGCTGCCCGGGCTGCTCCCGGGCCTCGGGCTCAGCGCCGAGGACGACAGGGGCGACTGAGCGGGGACCTCACGGCGGTGGGGGGGGGGGGCGGGGCGCCCGCCCCCCCCCGGCGCGGCGCCGGGCCCGCGCGCGCCCCCGCCGCGGCGCGCGC
>NZ_JBHWGA010000005.1:0-8880 GCF_042733315.1 Streptomyces sp. NPDC059718 | reverse complement strand
GCGGAGCCGGGGCCTCCGGCTCTGCGCCGCGCCCGCCCGGCGCGACTGCGCGGGGACCGCCGGGCGGGGGCCGGGCCGCCATGCCCCGGCCCACCGCCGTGTCCGGCTCCTGCCGGCCGGGCACAAGGCCCGGGAACGTCAGAAGAAGACCGAGCGGCGCTGCACCAGCAGCTTGTAGAGGGTGTGCTGGATCGTCTCGCGTACCTGGTCGGTCAGGTTGAAGACCAGCATCGGGTCCTCGGCCGCCTCCGGCGCGTAGCCGTCCGTCGGGATCGGCTCGCCGAACTGGATCGTCCACTTCGTCGGCAGCGGCACCATGCCCAGCGGCCCCAGCCACGGGAACGTCGGCGTCACCGGGAAGTACGGGAAGCCCAGCAGCCGGGCCACCGTCTTGGCGTTGCCGACCATCGGGTAGATCTCCTCCGCGCCCACGACGGAGCACGGGACGATCGGCACCCCGGTCTTGAGCGCGGTCGCGACGAAGCCGCCCCGCCCGAAGCGCTGCAGCTTGTAGCGCTCGGAGAAGGGCTTCCCGAGCCCCTTGAAGCCCTCGGGCATCACGCCGACCACCTCGCCGCGTTCGAGCAGCAGCTGGGCGTCCTCCGCGCAGGCGAGGGTGTGCCCGGCCTTGCGGGCCAGCTCGTTGACGAGCGGCAGCACGAACACCAGGTCCGCCGCCAGCAGTCGCAGGTGCCGCCCCGCGGGATGGTGGTCGTGGACGGCGACCTGCATCATCAGCCCGTCCATCGGCAGCGTCCCGGAGTGGTTGGCCACCACGAGGGCACCACCCTCGGCCGGGATGTTCTCGATGCCCTTCACCTCGACCCGGAAGTACGACTCGTACAGCGGCCGGAGCAGCGACATCAGGACCTGGTCGGTGAGCTCCTCGTCGTAGCCGAAGTCGTCGACCTCGTAGTCGCCGGTGATCCGGCGGCGCAGGAAGGCCAGCCCGTGCGCCACCCGGCGCTCCCAGGGCCCGCCCAGCAGCCGGTCCGCGGCCGAGCCGAGCGCGGCGACCAGCGGGCCGCCCGGTGTGCCGGGGTGCCCCTCAGCGCCCTCCGCCGCGGCCTGCGCGCCCTCGGACGCCTCACCGGCACCATCGGTGCCGGGGGTGTCCGCGGAGGCCGTCACGGCGTCCTGGACGGCGTCGGGCTCCGCGGCGACGCGCACGGCCCGCTCCTCCACCGGCAGCGCGGCCACCGCGTTCCCGGTGTCGCCGCCCGCCTTTCCGCGGGCCGCGGCCCGCCCGCGCGAGCGCGGTGCCCCCCTCCGCGTCCGCGTGTCCTCGTCGAACGGGATGACCTTGGCGTCCGCCATGGTGCGGTTCCTCCTCGCAGCAGTGCTCACGAGCTCAGTCCTCGGGGGCCGCCCGCGGGGACCAGCGCGGCGAGCCGGTCGACGGCCTCGGCGAGCCGGTCCGGCGGCAGCAGGCCGGGGCCGTGGCTGCGGGCGAAGTCGCCGAAGGTCTCGGCGGTGGTGTACTTCGGGGTGAAGCCGAGCGTCTCGCGCATCTGCGTGGTGTCCACGACCCTGCCGTGGGTGAGCAGCCGGATCTGCTCGCGCGAGAAGTCGGTGACGCCGGCGGTGCGCAGCATCTGCCCCACCCAGGTGACGGCGGGCAGCAGCACCGGCACCGTGGGCTTCCCCAGCCGTCGCGCGGTCTGCGACAGCAGGAGCACCCCGTCACCGGCGATGTTGAACGTGCCGCTGTTGATCGTCCCGTTGCGCTCGTCGCGCAGGGCCAGCATCAGGACGTCGATGACGTCGTCCTCGTGCACGAACTGCAGCCGCGGGTCGTAGCCGAGCACGGTCGGCAGCACCGGCAGCGCGAAGTACTCGGCGAGCGGGGTGTCGGCCCGCGGGCCCAGGATGTTGGCGAACCGCAGAACCGATACGGCAACGTCCGGGCGACGCCGTGCGAAGCCGCGTACGTATCCCTCGACTTCGACCGCGTCCTTGGCGAAGCCGCCGCTGGGCAACGACTTGGGCGGCATGGACTCGGTGAAGACCGCCGGGTCACGGGGCGCCGAGCCGTACACGCTCGTCGTGGACTTCACCACCAGGCGGCGCACCGTCGGGGCCTTCTGGCAGGCGCCCAGCAGCTGCATCGTGCCGATGACGTTGGTCTCCTTGACCGCGGTCCGGCTGCTGCGGCCGGGCAGCGTGCCGCTGACGTCCATGTGGACCACCGTGTCCACCGAGTGCTCCGCCAGCACCTTCGCGATCATCGGGTGCCTGATGTCGGCACGGACGAACTCCGCGCCGCCCAGACGGTGCGGGGGCGGCATCGTGTCGACCCCGATCACCCGGTCGACGTCGGGGTCGCGCATCACGCGTCGTACCAGCCGGCCGCCGAGCTGGCGGGCGACTCCGGTCACCAGCACCACTTTGCCCAAGATCAGCGCCTTCCCTCGCACCGCATGTACGCACCGTATCGGTTCGATGTTGCGCCGTGATGACGCCCGAACGTACGAGCACCGTCAAGGAGGGCCCGGCCGGCGGTCCCCCCGGGAACGCGACTGCCCTCCCGCCCCCACGGTCCGTGGGGGCGGGAGGGCAGTGAAGTGCGACGCGTAGCTCGCTTACTTCTTGTTGCGACGCTGCACACGCGTACGCTTCAGCAGCTTGCGGTGCTTCTTCTTGGCCATACGCTTGCGCCGCTTCTTGATGACAGAGCCCACGACTACCCTCGCTTCGTTTTCACTCGGTGCGGGGCGTCCGAGCCCACACGACCTACGTCGGCTCAGCCTACCCGTCCGCAAGCGCCGAGTAGAAACCGAGGCGGCCGTCAGGCAGTTTCCCCCACCCCCACGTAGGACTCCCGAAGATAGTCATGGACGGCCTGCTCCGGCACCCGGAAGGACCTCCCCACCCGGATCGCCGGCAGATGACCGCTGTGCACCAGCCGGTACACGGTCATCTTGGACACTCGCATCACCGCGGCGACCTCTGCCACGGTCAGGAACACGACCTCGTTGAGAGGCCTCTCGCTTGAAGCCATGACACACCTGAACCTTCCGCACATGACGGGCACCGGCTTCCCCTCCGGTGACTCCCTCTCGCACGTGCGCTCCTCCCCAGATTAGGTGCGGGTGATGCAAGTGGGGAAGAGGAGTAGCGATCGGTTGACTACTGTGACAGACACGCTCGATTGAGTACATAGCGCGTAAGCGGTCGGTAGTAATCGGACCGCACAGCGTCATCAAGCGGAACCACGGCCGAAACCCTGCCCTCCACCTCGGCGACGAAGACCGCGGGGTCGTCCGCATCGGCCAGCCCGATGGCCTCGATGCCCAGCTGACCTGCTCCGCAGACCCAGCCGTGGTCTCCCACCACGAGGCTCGGCAGCAGTCCCCCACGTCCTGCCGCACCGGCCAGCGCGGCCCGAACCGGGAGCGGGGAGTGCGTGTGTACCGCCGGCGCACCACGGGCGCCCTCACCCGGCGCATCCCGGACCGTCGCGACGCCCCCTACGTACCAGAGGTTGTACGTGCGTAGGCCGAATTGCGTCGTCATGTCGATACATCGGCCATGCGATGGGGTGAGTACGGGACATCCCGCCGCCGACAGCCCGGCCGCCAATCCGGCGTAGAAGCCGAGCAGCCGATGCGGGTGACCAGTACCGATGAGCACGGGCTCCCTGCGCCGCGCGGCCTCCTTCAGCCGGCCGGCGAAGGCCTCGAGTCCCGCGAGCGTGCTGTCCGGGTCGATCACATCCTGCCCGGAAGTGTGCCCCGGGTCAGGCGAAACCCCGCATCGGTCGGCCATCAACCGCAAGAGACCGGACTGCGTCCAGGGCCGCGCCGGCTCCAGTCCCAGCGTCTGCCGCGGATCACCCGCGGCGAACAGCCGATAGCTGCGCAGGCTCTTCTCCCGCGGTGTCGTCACGACCCCCGCGATCCCCGCCCCCACCAGATGCGCCCGCAGCGCGGCAACAGTCACCACGCGCCGATGGTGGCCTCCCCCGCCCCCCTCACGTGCCGGAACGGCCCGGACATCACTCCCGAGGGGCGGCCGTTCGGGTCGGCGTACCCGGCGAAACCCTCCGTACAATACGGACATAGCACGCGACAGCGATGGGAGGGCCCCGTGGCCGACACCTCCGCCGACGCGGGCGAGTTCGACTACGTCGTGGTGGGGGCGGGAACCGCGGGGTGCGTGCTCGCCGCCCGTCTCTCCGAGGACGACGCGACCCGTGTGCTGCTCCTGGAGGCCGGCGGGGCAGGCCGTCCTCCGGAGGTCTCCGTCCCCGCGGCCTGGCCCGGCCTGCTCGGCACCCCCCTGGACTGGGCGGACCGCACCGTGCCGCAGACCGGGACCGGTCTCGCCGTGCCGTGGCCCCGCGGCCGCGGCCTGGGCGGCAGTTCGGCCATCAACGCCATGAACTTCCTGCGCGGCCACCGTTCCGGCTACGACGCCTGGGCCGCCGAGGGCGCGCAGGGCTGGGGCTGGGACGACCTGCTGCCCTGCTTCCGCCGCAGTGAGGACCTCACCGGCGTCCCGGGCCGCGACCCGGAACTGCGCGGCATGGAAGGACCCCTGCGGGTCGGCCCCGCCGCCGACCGCCACCCCGTCGCCCGGGACTTCCTGCGCGCCGCCGTCGACGCCGGCCACCCCGAGGCAGGCGACCTCGCCGGCGGCCTGGAGGAGGGGTTCGGCTGGGGCGACCTCAGCATCGCCGACGGCGTACGCCAGGACGCCGCCACGGCCTACCTGCGCCCGGCACGGCACCGGCCGGGCCTGCACGTGCTGACCGGGGCCCTCGCGCACCGGGTCCTCCTGGCCGGCGGCCGCTGCACGGGCGTGGAGTACGCCGCGGACGGCGAGCTGCGCACCGCCCGCTGCTCCCCGCCGGGGCAGGTGGTCCTTGCCGCGGGCGCGGTCGGCACCCCGCAACTGCTCATGCTCTCCGGCATCGGCCCCCGCAACCACCTGCGCCACTGGGGCGTCCCCACCGCCGTGCACCTGCCCGGCGTCGGCTCCCACCTGCTGGACCACGTGGTCTCCGGCGTCGTCGTACGGGCCCCCCGCCCCGTCCCGCCGGGCGCCAACAACCACGGCGAGGTCCAGGGCCTGATCCGCACCCGGCCCGACGCACCGGGCCCCGACGTCCAGTTGCAGGTCGTCGACGTCCCGATCCGCGAGGAGAGCCTGCCCGGCCCGGCCGTCGGCGAAGGCTGGACGGTCATGGTCGCCCTCATGGCGCCGTACGGCCACGGAACGGTCCGGCTCTCCGGCACCGCCCCCGGCGCGCCACCGCTCATCGACCCCCGCTACTACGCCGACATCCGCGACCTCGACACCATGGTGCGGGGCCTGGACGCGGCACGGGAGATCGCCGCCGGCCCCGCGCTGGCGGACTGGTACGGCGAGGAGGTCCTCCCCGGCCCGGACACCACCGGCGGCACCGAGCTGCGCGCCTACCTCGGCCGCAACCTACGCTCCTACAACCACTACGCGGGCACCTGCCGCATCGGCACCGACGCGTACGCCGTCGTCGACCCCGCCCTGCGGGTGCGCGGTGTCGACGGTCTGCGCGTGGCCGACGCCTCGGTGATGCCGGCCCCGGTCTCGGCCAACACCAACGCCACGGTCTACGCCATCGCCGAACGTGCGGCGGAGCTGCTGCGGGCCGGCGCCAGGTCGCCCCTCGCGGGGCCCGGACGTGCCTGAGACCCTGCCTAGGGCAGCAGCCCGTGCAGCGGGAAGACCGCCCGCCGGGTCGCCAGGATCGCCTGGTCCAGCCGGTCCGCCGGGTCGTACCCCGCGTCGTGGAAGCCGGTGAACGCCGCGTCCCGGCCGTCCGTCATCCGCAGCGGCCCCATCTGCCGTGTCCTGCGGTACACCTCCGCCCGCCACTCCTCGGGCGTCGCCGCCTCCGGCGCGACCGGCTGCCCGGCGGCGATGCCCACCAGGTGCGTCCACGTCCGGGGCACCACGTCGACCACCGCGTAGCCGCCCCCGCCCAGGGCGACCCAGCGGCCCTCGGCGTGCTCGTGCGCCAGGCCGTGCAGCGCCTCCGCCACCGCCCGCTGCGCGTCCAGGCTCACCGCGAGGTGCGCCAGCGGGTCCTCGAAGTGCGTGTCCGCGCCGTGCTGGGTCACCAGCACCTGCGGCCGGAAGGCCGCGAGCAGCTCCGGGACGACCGCGTCGAACGCCCGCAGCCAGCCCTCGTCCCCGGTGCCGGCCGGCAGCGCCACGTTCACCGCGCCGCCCTGCGCCTCCGGGCCGCCGGTCTCCTCCGGCCAGCCGGTCTGCGGGAAGAGCGTGCGCGGGTGCTCGTGCAGCGAGATCGTCAGCACGCGCGGGTCGTCCCAGAAGGCCGTCTGGACGCCGTCCCCGTGGTGCACGTCCACGTCCACGTACGCGACGCGCTCCGCGCCCAGCTCCAGCAGCCGGGCGACGGCCAGCGCGGCGTCGTTGTAGACGCAGAACCCGGAGGCCATCCCGGGCATCGCGTGGTGCAGCCCGCCCGCGAAGTTCACCGCGTGCGTCACCTCGCCGCGCCACACCGCCTCGGCCGCCCCCACCGACTGGCCCGCGATCAGCGCCGAGACCTCGTGCATGCCCTCGAACGCCGGGGTGTCCTCGGTGCCGAGGCCGTACGCCAGTTCCGTCATGCCCTTGGGGTCGGCGGAGGCGCGGCGCACCGCCGCCACGTACTCCGCCTCGTGCACCAGGCGCAGCGTCGAATCGCCGGCCGCGGGGGCCGCGGCCACGGTCACCGCCCGGTCCAGACCGAAGGCCCGGACCAGCCCCATGGTCAGCGCGAGCCGCACCGGGTCCATCGGGTGGCCGCGACCGAAGTCATAGCCCGTTACCTGCTCGTCCCACATCAGCTGTGCGCGGCCGCTCATGGTCGACACCGTATCGGGCGGGCTCCGCCCCGAACGAGCGGGCGTACAGCAGCGTCGCCGTCACCAGCAGCATCGGGACCAGCATCGCCCCCCGGTAGCTCCACGCGTCGCCCAGCGCACCCACCAAGGGGGAACCGACCAGGAAACCCACGTAGTTGAAGATGTTCAGCCGCGCGATCGCCGTGTCCGACGCCCCCGGGAAGAGCCGCCCGGCGGCCGCGAACGTCTGCGGCACGATCACGCACAGCCCCAGGCCCAGCAGCGTGAACCCCGCCATCCCCACCCACGCGCCCGGCGCGGCCGCGACCACCGCGAAGCCCGCCGCCGCCACCAGCGCGCCCGCGCGCACCACCGCCGCGGCCCCGAAGCGCCGCACCCCGAGGTCGCCGACCGCGCGGCCCAGGAGCGTGGTGACCATGTAGACGTTGTACGGGACGGTCGCCAACTGCTCGGAGCCGCCGAGCACGTCCTGCAGGTACTTCGCGCTCCAGTTGGAGACGGTGGAGTCCCCGATGTACGCGAAGGCCATCACCATGCAGAGCGGGAGCAGCAGCCGCATCGCCACCGCGGTCCCGGCCGGCGAGGCCGCCGCGTCCTGCCCGTCGGGGGCATCGGCCTTCTGGTCGACGTACCAGCGACTGCCCGCCAGCGTCAGCGGGATCAGCACCGCGACCACCGGCCCGTAGAGCACCGCCAGCGACAGGTGCCAGTGCGCCCCCGCCCAGGCCAGCGACGCCCCCAGGATGCCGCCGAAGCTGTACGCGGCGTGGAAGCCCAGCATGATGCTGCGCCCGTACGCGCGTTGCAGGCTCACCCCGAGCATGTTCATGGACGCGTCGAGGGCGCCCACGCATATCCCGAAGACGGCCAGTGCCGTCGCCAGCTGCCACAGCGCGTCCCCGGCGCCGGCGCCCAGCAGCGCCAGGCACACCACGGGCTGCACCCACCGCAGCACCACGCTCGGCCGCACCCGCTTGACCAGGTGCTCGGTGGCGACGCTGCCCACGCCGGCCAGGACGGGCACCGCGGCCAGGAACACGGGCAGCAGCGCGTCACTGATGCCGTAACGGTCCTGCAGCGCCGGGATCCGGGTCACCAGCAGCGCGAACGCCGCCCCCTGCGCGAAGAAACTGACGGCCAACGAGGCCCGTCCATGGCGCAATCCGCTGTCGATGCCGTCCATGAGCGTGCAGCGTAGGGCCGCGGGCTACGGACGGGTAGATCGATCACACGAACAGTTTCGCGGGCAGCTCCGCCATGTCCGCGAACAACTCCCGTGCCCCGGCGCCCGCTCCCGCCAGTTTCTCCGCCGGCGTCATCGCCGTGAAGCCGTACGCGTCCATCCCGGCCGCCACCGCGGCCCGCACCCCGAGCGGACTGTCCTCCACCACGGCGCACCGCTCCGGCGCCACGCCCATCGTGCGTGCGGCGTGCAGGAACAGGTCGGGTGCCGGCTTCCCGCGGCCGACGTCCTGCGCGCTGAAGATCCGCTCCTCGTCGAAGTACCCGTACAGCCCGGTCTTCTTCAGCGCCACCCGGATCCGCTCGTGGCTGCCTGAGGACGCGACGCAGTACGGCACCCCGTCCGCCGCCAGCTTCCCCAGCACGGTCGCCACGCCCGGTACCGGCTCCAGTTGACGCCGGAAACCCTCGAAGACGCGTGCGTAGTACGTGGCGTCGAAGTCCTCCGGCAGCCGCTGCCCGGTGCGCTCGGCGACCAGGTCGTGGACGCGGTGCATCGCGGAGCCCATGTAGTCGCGGACGGACTCCTCGTACGTGGTGGGGTGGCCCAACTCCGTCAGCAGGCCCGCCAGGATGCGGTTGGCGATCGGCTCGCTGTCCACGAGCACGCCGTCGTTGTCGAAGATGACCAGGTCGTAGCGCACCGCCCCACTGTAGTCGGGCACCGGATCCGGCCGGCCCGGCGCTTTGGGGGGACAACGCAGAAAAGCCTCAGCCCCCGAGTCGAAACTCAGGGGCTGAGGCTAATAATTGTTCGGCGGCGTCCTACTCTCCCACAGGG
>NZ_JBHWGA010000004.1:7179-271243 GCF_042733315.1 Streptomyces sp. NPDC059718 | reverse complement strand
GCGACCGGCACCGGCCGGCCGCCGCCCCGCGCGCGGCCGTTTGTCCGCTCTTTCGACGAGCGCAGCATATGACCAATTCCCAGCGGCGGGATGACCGATAGTGGCACTCTGCTGACCAGCAGTACATATCTGCAGAGAACACGGACCAGTCCGGAATCCGGAGGTGCACATCCCGTGGCCGCCAACGTCAATCCCACCGTCAGGCGACGCCGACTCGGCTCGGAACTGCGCAAGCTGCGCGAGCAGAAGGGGATGACCGCGGAGGAGGTCGCCGCCCGGCTGCTGGTCTCCCAGTCGAAGATCAGCAGGCTGGAGAACGGGCGCCGGAGCATCAGCCAGCGCGACGTGCGCGACCTGTGCAGCGTGTACGGGGTCGAGGACAGCCGCCTCGTCGACTCCCTGATGAACATGGCGCGCGAGTCCCGGCAGCAGGGCTGGTGGCACGCCTTCGGCGACGTCCCCTACAGCGTCTACATCGGCCTGGAGACCGAGGCCGAGTCCCTGCGCGTCTACGACTCCCTGGTGGTGCCGGGGCTGCTGCAGACCCGCAACTACGCCTCGGCCGTCATCGAGGGGACGCTCCCCGAGGCCACGCCCGAGCAGATCGAGAAGCGGATCGAGATCCGGCTGCGGCGCCAGGAGCGCGTCACCGACCCGGACTCGCCGCTGCGCTTCTGGGTGGTGATGGACGAGTCCGCGCTGCGCCGTGTCGTCGGCACCAAGGACGTGATGCGCGAACAGCTGGAGTACCTGGCCCAGATGGGCACCCAGGCGCACGTCACGGTCCAGGTCCTGCCGTACGACGCCGGCGCCCACCCCGGCATGTCCGGCAACTTCGCGATCCTGGAGTTCGCCGACGCCACCGACTCCAGCGTCGTCTACATCGAGGGCGTCACGAGCGACCTGTACCTGGAGAAGCCGACGGACGTGCACGGCTACAGCGTGATGTACGAGCACCTGCGGGCCCAGGCGCTCAGCGCGGAGCAGAGCCGGCAGTTCATCGCGGACGCCGCGAAGGAGTACGCACGCTGACCCTCCGGAGGGAATCCCGCAGAGTACACCTGCGCCCCGTGAGGCGGAAGACCTCCTGGAATATGCCACCCGTTGGAGGTAATAGCCGCTGTGGGCAGTGATGTTGGCGAGTAGCTTCGATCACGTCAGAGCTGCACAAAAAGAAAGCTCGGAGCGATCATGGCTATTCAGCTCGGAAACACCAGGGCGTGGACCAAGTCCACCCGTTCCCAGGGAAATGGCGCCTGCGTCGAGGTGGCCTCCCGTACGACATCGGCCGTCGACGTCCGCGACTCCAAGGACCCCGACGGCCCGACGCTCGCCTTCTCCCCCGAGGCCTGGGCGGCGTTCGTCGCGGACGTCGGCCACGGGACGTACGACCTCGACTGAGCACCGACGCAGTACCCGTACGGGCCCTCTCGACCGGCACGCCGTCCTGGCCGAGGGGGCTCACTGCCACCCCGGCGCCCTACCCCCGCAACCGGTCGACGTAGGTGTCGGTCCCGGGCACCGTGGGGACGAAGGGCGCGACGAGTTCGACCCGGCCGAGCCCCGTGCCGGCCACCTCGGTGTCCAGCCCCGTGAAGTGCTCCTCCCACACCTCGCGCGGGTCCCGCTGCAGGAACCACAGCAGGGTGAGCCGGGTGCCGACGCCCTCGACCTGCTTCACGTACGACACCCGCTCCAGCGGAAGCGGTGTGGGACGGAAGACGGCCACCATCGCGGAAGGCGAGCCGGCCAGCCGCCGCGGCAGGTGGCGGTCGCGCAGCAGGCCGAACAGCGCGTCGCACTCCTGCGGGGTGTCGGTGTCGACCACCTCGACGACCAGCCCCGCGTAGGGGTGGTCGAGCGCGTGGAAGTCCCGGGGACCGGCCGGCCCGTCGCGGTAGACGGTGACGGCGTGGTCCTGGAAGGCGGTGAAGACGTGGGTGCGGTCGTGGTGGACGCGGGCGTCGCGGTTGAGGCGCCGGTTGATGGCGACGGTCCACTTCATGTGGTCCGCGTAGCGCCCGGCCGTGATCCAGTACACGGTGATGTAGCAGCCCTCGGTGACGGGCCGGGCCACCGCGGACTTCTCCGGGTAGCGCAGTAACTGCAGGTCCCGGGTGGCCACCCAGCGACGCCCGGCGTACATCCAGGGCATGGCCATGGCGCCGGCGATGAAGTGGTCGTCCTCGTACCAGCGGTTGTAGGCGTACTCGTGGCCGGGGTGCGGCTCGACCATGGTGATGAGCGCGTGGCCGAGGCCCGGGCCGTACGGGCCGACGGAGGCCAGTTCGCCGTAGACCTCGCTGCGGGTGTCTTCTTCGGTCATGCATACGGTGTAGCTGACCAAGTGTCAGATATGGAAGCCCGCGGCGGCGCCCGGCCCATCTGTGTACGGTCCGCGAAATCGCCCGCCCACAGCGAAGGAGCCCGTCATGCGTGCCGCCGTCCCCGGCCTCGCCACCCGCGCCACCTCCGTCGGCGGCTCGCCGGTACGGGAGATCCTCGCGCTGACCGCCCGCCCGGAGGTGATCTCCTTCGCCGGCGGGCTGCCCGCCCCCGAGCTCTTCGACGCCGCGGCGCTACGCGCCGCGTACGACCGCGTCCTCGCCGAGGCGCCCGAGCGGGTGCTGCAGTACTCCACCACCGAGGGGGACCCGGCGCTGCGCACGGCGGTCGCCGGCCGGCTCAGCCGGGCGGGACTGCCCACCGGCTCCGACGACCTGCTCGTCACCGGCGGCTCCCAGCAGGCCCTCACCCTGATCTCCACCGCCCTGCTGGAACCCGGGGACGTCGTCCTCGTGGAGGACCCGGGCTACCTGGCGGCGCTGCAGTGCTTCGCCTTCGCGGGCGCCCGCGTGGTGCCCGTCCCCTCCGGCGCGGACGGCATCGACCCGATGTCCCTGGAGCTGGCCGTGGTCCGGGAGAAGGCCAAGCTGCTCTACCTGGTGCCGACCTTCCAGAACCCCACGGGCCGCACGACGACCGCCGAGCGCCGGCAGGCGGTCGCCCTGATCGCCGAACGGCACGGGCTGTGGATCGCGGAGGACGACCCCTACGGCGAACTGCGCTACGACGGAGAGGCGGAGCCGTGGATCGCCTCCCACGAGGCGGCCGCCGACCGTACGGTCCTGCTCGGCAGCCTGTCCAAGATCATGGCCCCCGGGATGCGGCTCGGCTGGCTGCGCGCCCCGGCCGCCCTGCGCCGGGCGTGCGTGGTCGCCAAGCAGTCCGCCGACCTGCACACCTCGACCGTGGACCAGGCCGCCGCCGCCCGCTACCTCGCCGACTCCGACCTCGACGCCCATCTGACCCGGGTCCGCGCCGCCTACCGGGAGCGGCGGGACGCCCTGCTGGCCGGACTGCCCGGCGCGCTGCCCGAGGGCAGCTCGTGGAACCGGCCCGAGGGCGGCATGTTCGTCTGGGCCCGGCTGCCCGCCGGTTACGACGCCTCCGAGCTGCTGCCCCAGGTGGTGGCCCACGACGTGGCCTACGTGCCGGGGGCGCCCTTCTACGCGGGCGAGCCCGACCGTTCGGCCCTGCGGCTGTCCTTCGTGACGTACACCCCGGACGAGATCGGGGAGGGGCTGCGCAGGCTCGCCAAGGCCCTGGCCATCGCGGGCGGGTGAGCCTATTCTGACGATCCGTCAGTTCATCCGTCCGGGTGGAGGTGGTGGGCCGTGCTGCTGCGCGACAAGACCGTGGTGGTGTCCGGGGTCGGGGCCGGCCTCGGACAACGCGTCGCCCAGGCCGTCGTCCGCGACGGCGGGAACGCGGTGCTCGGGGCCCGTACCGAGGCGCACCTGGCCAAGGCGGCCGACGAGATCGACCCCGGGGGCGCCCACGTCGCCTGGCGCTCCACGGACATCAAGGACGCCGCGCAGTGCGAGGCGCTGGCCGCCCTCGCGCAGGAGCGTTTCGGCGGGATCGACGCGGTCGTCCACGTCGCCGCCATGGACGGCTACTTCGGCGGTCTGGCCGACGCCGACTTCGAGACCTGGAGGACGGTGCTGGACGTCAACCTGCTCGGCACGCTGCGGATGACCCGGGCCTGCCTGCCCGGCCTGCGCGGGCGCGGCGGCGGCTCGGTGGTCTTCATCGGCACCCAGTCCGCCGTGGCCGCGCCGTCCCAGGTGCGCCAGGCGGCGTACGCGTCCTCCAAGGGCGCGCTGACCTCGGCGATGTACTCGCTCGCCCGCGAACTCGGCCCGGAACGGATCCGGGTCAACACCGTGCTGCCGGGCTGGATGTGGGGCCCGCCGGTCCAGGCCTACGTCGGCTTCACCGCGCACACCGAGGGCGTGCCCGAGGACGAGGTGCTGCACCGGCTCGCGGACCGGATGGCTCTGCCGGAGCTGGCCACGGACGGCGACGTGGCCGAGGCCGCGGTCTTCCTCGCCTCCGACCGGGCGCGCGCGATCACCGGGCAGTCGCTGCTGGTGAACGCGGGCGAACTGATGCGCTGACAGGGACGGTCGGAGCCCGGGCGGGCTCCGCTCGACGTGCGGTCGTTCCGGCGAAGTACCCGCTCATCGTGGGGCGCCGAGCAGGTTCACAACAACGTGAAGTAAGGTCAAGAACAAGTAAAATCGTTCTACTCGCTGATCGGTGTTCATGTCCTTGAACGCCGATGGTCTTGACCATCCCCTTTCCAGGCGGTTCAATCTGGGGCGCCGCCCCGCGACGGACGTACCGGCGAAGTGCGCTCCCGTTCACAAGGCGGACCCCTGGAAGGGGCAACAACGCATGAACAGTCTCGACTGGGCCGTACTCGTCGGCTACTTCGGCGTGATGGTCGCCATCGGCCTGTGGTCCCACAAACGCGTCGACGACGTCAGCGACTTCTTCACCGCGGGCGGTCGCATGCCCTGGTGGCTGTCCGGCATCTCGCACCACATGTCCGGCTACAGCGCGGTCATGTTCACCGGGTACGCCGGCATCGCCTACACCTACGGCGTCACCTCGTACGTCACCTGGTCCTTCCCCATCGCCATCGGCATCGCCATCGGCGCCAACCTCTTCGCGCCCCGGCTCAACCGGCTGCGCTCGCGGCTGCACGTGGCCTCGCCGCTGGAGTACCTGAAGACCCGCTACAACGTCCCGACCCAGCAGGCCCTCGCCGTCTCCGGCGTGCTGCTCAAGATCGTCGACGTGGGCGCCAAGTGGGCGGCGATCGCCACCCTCCTGTCGGTGTTCACCGGGGTCTCCCTCAACCAGGGCATCCTCATCACCGGCGCCGTCACGGCCGTCTACTGCACCGTCGGCGGCCTGTGGGCGGACGCCCTCACCGAGCTGGGCCAGTTCGTCATCCAGCTGCTGGCCGGCCTCGCCATGCTGGTCGCCGTGCTGGGCGAGATCGGCGGGATCAGCGGGCTGTGGACGGTCTGGGACAAGCTGCCCGACAACCACACCGCCCCGACCGCCGGGCCGTACACCCTGACCTTCCTGCTGGCGTACCTGTTCATCAAGACGTTCGAGTACAACGGCGGCATGTGGAACCAGGCCCAGCGCTACATGGCCACGAGCAACGCCCGCGAGGCCACGCGCTCCGCGCGGCTGTCGTCCGTGCTGTGGTTCGTCTGGCCGCTGATCCTGTTCTTCCCGATGTGGGTCGCCCCGCTGCTGGTGAAGGCGCAGAAGCCGGACGCCTCCGACTCATACGCCCTGCTGACCGAGCAACTGCTGCCGCACGGCCTGCTGGGCCTGGTGGTCGTCGGCTTCTTCTCGCACACCATGGCCATGTGCTCCTCCGACGCCAACGCCATCGCCGCCGTCTTCACCCGGGACATCGCCCCGGTGCTGTCCAAGGCGGCGCGCGGCTGGAACGCACGGGCCGGACTGCTCGCGGCGCGGCTCACCACCGTGGCCTTCCTCGCCCTGTCGATGGCGGTGGCCACCCAGGTCAACTCGCCGACCTTCAAGGACATCATCACGGTCGTCATCAAGTGGGTGGCCGGCCTGATGGGCCCGATCGCGATCCCGTTCATGCTCGGCCTGCTGCGGACGTTCCGCAAGTCCGGCCCGACGGCGGCGCTGGTCTCCTGGGCGGCGGGCCTGTTCGCCTTCTGGCTCACCAACTACGGCCTGGACGGGGTGCAGCTGCAGATCCAGATCGTGACGCCGCTCGCGGTCAGCCTCGTGCTGTACGTGCTCATCGGCTTCGTCAAGCCGGAGGACACCCCGGAGCGCGACGCGGTCCTGGCGCGGATCAACTCCGACGGGGACGGGGACGACGCGGCCGCCGCCGCGACCCTGCCCGAGGAGCCCGCGAAGGCCTGACGGCCGGTTCCCGGGGCGGGCCTTCACCCGCCCCGGGACCCGCCCGGGTGCCCGCGCCCTCACAGGACGTCGGCGAGCTCCTGCAGGAGCCGTCGCTTCGGCCGCGCCCCCACCAGGGACCTCACCGGCTCCCCCGACCGGAAGACCATCAGGGTGGGCATCGACAGGACGCCGTACGCCGACGTCACCCGCGGGTTGTGGTCCACGTCGAGCTGGACGACCTTCAGCCGGCCCGCCTCCTCGCGGGCGACCTCCGCCAGGACCGGGGCGATCTGGCGGCAGGGCGGGCACCAGTCGGCGGTGAACTCCACCAGCACCGGCCCCTTGGCCCCCAGCACCTCCTCCGCGAACGTCGCGTCGGTCACCTCGGTCAGGCCCTCGATGTGCGTCGTCATCGCGTACTCCCCTCGTTTGCCTCGCAGCTGAACTCACAGCGCGGTTCGGAGGTGCCCCCGGCCGAGGCCAGCTCCGCGCGGACGAGCTGCGAGCCGAGCCGCTCGCGGAGCTCCCCCAGACGGTCGATGCACTCGTCGAGCTCGGCCAGCTTGCGCCGGTAGACGTCGATCGAGGCGGCGCAGGAGTCACCCTCCGGGTGGCCGGCCCGCAGGCAGTCCACGAACGGCCGGGTGTCCTCCAGTTCGAAGCCGAAGGCGCGCAGCGCCTGGATCTGCCGGAGCAGTCGCAGGTCCTGCTCGTCGTAGGCCCGGTAGCCGTTGCCCGTGCGCCGGGCCCGCAGCAGGCCGAGCGATTCGTAGTGGCGCAGGGCGCGGGTGGTGGTCCCGGCCCGTTCGGCGAGTTCTCCGATCCGCATGCCCCCGACGGTAGACCTTGACGCGGACGTCAAGGCCAGCCCGGGTATTCCCCGTCGGGGCCCGGCGGCCCGGTGATCCTCCCGACACCGCCGACTGACGTACGCCGCGCCTATCCTCGGAGGATGACCCACACTCCGCCCACCACCAACAGCATGCGCCGTGCCCTGAGGCGTGCCCGTGACGGCGTCGCGCTCGACACCGCGGAGGCCGCGGTGCTGCTCCAGGCGCGGGGGGCGGACCTCGCCGCCCTGACGGAGAGCGCGGCCCGGGTGCGGGACGCGGGCCTGGAGGCGGCGGGACGGCCCGGGATCATCACCTACTCCAAGAGCGTCTTCATCCCGCTCACCCGCCTGTGCCGGGACAAATGCCACTACTGCACCTTCGTGACCGTCCCCGGCAAGCTGCGGCGGGCCGGGCACGGGATGTTCATGTCCCCGGACGAGGTGCTGGAGATCGCCCGGCGCGGTGCCGAACTCGGCTGCAAGGAAGCCCTGATCACCCTCGGGGACAAGCCGGAGGAGCGGTGGCCCGAGGCGCGGGAGTGGCTGGACGCCCACGGCTACGACGACACCATCGCGTACGTGCGGGCGATGTCCATCCGGATCCTGGAGGAGACGGGGCTGCTGCCGCACCTCAACCCGGGGGTCATGAGCTGGACGGACTTCCAGCGGCTGAAGCCGGTCGCCCCCTCGATGGGCATGATGCTGGAGACGACGGCGACCCGGCTGTGGAGCGAGCCCGGCGGCCCGCACTACGGCTCCCCCGACAAGGAACCGGCCGTACGGCTGCGGGTGCTGGAGGACGCGGGGCGCAGCTCCGTGCCGTTCACCAGCGGGCTGCTCATCGGCATCGGGGAGACGTACGAGGAGCGTGCCGAGTCGCTGTTCGCGCTGCGCCGCGTCGCCCGGTCGTACCACGGCATCCAGGAACTGATCATCCAGAACTTCCGCGCCAAGCCGGACACCGCGATGCGCGGCATGCCGGACGCGGAACTGGACGACCTGGTGGCCACGGTGGCGGTCGCCCGGCACATCATGGGGCCGTCGGCCTGCCTCCAGGCGCCGCCGAACCTGGTGGACGCGGAGTACGCCCGGCTGATCGGGGCAGGCATCGACGACTGGGGCGGGGTCTCGCCGCTGACCCCGGACCACGTCAACCCCGAGCGGCCCTGGCCGCAGATCGAGGAGCTGGCGGCACGCTCGGCGGAGGTGGGCTTCAGCCTGCGCGAACGGCTCTGCGTCTACCCGGAGTTCGTCCGGCGCGGCGAGCCGTGGCTGGACCCGCGGCTGCTGCCGCACGTCACCGCGCTGGCCGACCCGGCCACCGGCCTGGCGCGCGAGGACGCCGAGGTCACCGGCCGTCCGTGGCAGGAGCCGGAGGAGGTCTTCACCGCCGCGGGCCGCACCGACCTGCACCGCACCATCGACACCGAGGGACGCAGCGGTGACCGCCGGGACGACTTCGACGAGGTCTACGGGGACTGGGAGGCGCTGCGCGAACAGGCCGCCCCCGGCCTGGTCCCGGACCGCATCGAGGCCGATGTGCGCACCGCGCTGTCCGTGGCCGCCGACGACCCCACGAAGCTGACCGACGCCGAGGCGCTCGCGCTGCTGCACGCCGACGGGGCGGCGCTGGACGCGCTGTGCCGGATCGCCGACGACGTGCGCCGCGACGCGGTGGGCGACGAGGTCACCTACGTCGTCACACGGAACATCAACTTCACCAACGTCTGCTACACCGGCTGCCGGTTCTGCGCCTTCGCCCAGCGCCGCACCGACGCCGACGCCTACACCCTGTCCCTGTCCCAGGTCGCCGACCGGGCGGAACAGGCCTGGCAGCTCGGCGCCACCGAAGTCTGCATGCAAGGCGGCATCCACCCCGACCTGCCCGGCACCGCCTACTTCGACATCGCACGGGCGGTGAAGGAACGCGTACCCGGCATGCACGTGCACGCCTTCTCCCCCATGGAGGTCGTCAACGGCGCCACCCGCACCGGCCTGTCCCTCCGCGAATGGCTGACCGCCGCCAAGGAAGCCGGCCTGGACTCCGTCCCCGGCACCGCCGCCGAGATCCTCGACGACGAGGTCCGCTGGGTCCTGACCAAGGGCAAACTGCCCGCCGCCACCTGGGTCGAGGTCATCACCACCGCACACAAGCTGGGCCTGCCCTCCTCCTCCACCATGATGTACGGCCACGTCGACCAGCCCCACCACTGGCTCGCCCACCTGCGGCTGCTCGCCCGGATCCAGCAGGAGACCGGCGGCTTCACCGAGTTCGTGACGCTGCCGTTCATCCACACCAACGCGCCCGTCTACCTGGCCGGCATCGCCCGCCCGGGCCCCACCCTGCGCGACAACCGCGCGGTCACCGCGATGGCCCGCCTCCTGCTCCACCCCCACATCCGCAACATCCAGACCAGCTGGGTCAAGCTCGGGACCGAGGGCGCCGCCGAGATGCTGCGCTCCGGCGCCAACGACCTCGGCGGCACCCTGATGGAGGAGACCATCTCCCGCATGGCGGGCTCCGGTTACGGCTCCTACCGCTCCATCCGCGACCTGGTCGCCATCGCCGACGCCGCCGGCCGCCCGGCCCGGCAGCGCACCACGACCTACGGCGAGGTACCCGCCGAGCGCATCGCCGCAGGTCTGGCCTCCGACGGCCACCTGCCCGAACTGCTGCCCGTCCTCGAGGACTGAGCCGGGGCGCGGCCCCCGGGCCGCGCCCCCCGGCAACCTGTGCAAAAGAGTCCGAGCAACTCTCCAAAAGCGTCACACAGGCTGCGCACCTCCTTCGGGAGGTGTCGTTAGCGTTGCTGGCCGTCCCGCCCTGCACGGTGAACGTGCGCGCGGACCTGCCGCCGACGTCCCCCGGCGGCGTCGTCAGCAGAGAAAGACTCGGACATGGACTACTGCTCCTCTTGCCGTCGGCATCTCAACGGGGCTCTCGTGTGTCCGGGGTGCGGCGCGTACGCACCCGACATCGCACCGCCCATGTGGCAGGGCCCGGACCCGACCGCCGAATGGGAGAGGCTCCGCGACACGGACTCCCCGGACGACCCCGACGGAACCGAACAGGACGACGCCGACCCGTCGCTGCAGGGTCGTGCGGCCCGGCGACGGCAGATGGAACGCTGGAAGAAGAACCGGCGGCGTGCCGCGGCGGCCACGGCCGTGGCGCTCGTCGGCGGCGGCCTCACCGTCGCGGCGCTGCCGCACGGCGGCTCCAAGGGCCGGGCCGACACGGCGGCGGCCGCGGAGACCCTGGTCCCGGCCACCGCCCGCACCGTGCCGCTCTCCTCGATCCCCGCGCAGCCGGGCGGCGACGCCACGCACCGCCCCGGTCAGCGCGCACACCCCGCCACCACCGCGCCGCGCGGCGACGCACCCCACGCCGCACCGTCCGCCACCGGCACCACCGCGCCGGCGCACACCGCCCCGCAGGGCGACACCCGTCCCCGGGCCGGCACGGTCACGGCCGTCCCCGTGCCCGCGGACACCGCCCCGCCCACCACCGCGCCCTCGTCCGCCCCCCACTCCCCCGCGGACGTCCCGGCCACACCCCCCACGACGACGGCGGCCCCCACGCCGTCGGCAACGAAGTCACCGATGCAGTTGTGCCTCCTGGTCCTCTGCGTCGGCTGACCGGAAAGGAACCTCACGTGTCAAGCAGCCACGCAGACCACGACCGCCGCCGCATCCACGCCTGGCGGTTGTGGGGAGTCGGAGCCGCGACCGCGGTGCTCGCCGGCCTGCTGGCCAAGGCGGGCATCCTGGTCGCGCAGAGATTCCTGCTGCTGCCGCTCTTCGCCCCCCAGGGCTACGGGCTGTGGCGCGACGCCGCCGCCACCGCCTACGTCCTCGGGGCGGCGCTCGTCGCGCTCGCCGCGACCCTCCTGCTGCGCGTCCTCCTCACGACGACGCCCCGCGCCATGCTGTTCTTCGGCTGGATCATGGCCGGACTGACCCTCTTCGCCGTGGTGATCCCGCTGGCCCTGCACCGCTCCAACGAGATGCTCGCCACCTGCGTGGTGAACCTCTTCATCGGGCTGATCGTCACCTCCCTGCTCGCGGGCGCGGCCCGCTGGGCACTGACCCGCGGCATCCGGGCCCCCCGGCCCGCGTGGCAGGGCCGCAACTGGTAACCCCCGCGCCCCAGCCCCTCGAAGGCCCCCGTTGCCACGGCAGCGGGGGCCTTCGCCGATGCGTGACCGACCACATTGCGTTCGTGACCGGAAGCCGACCGATCTGGGTCGATTACAGTGCTTGGTCAGGTCGAGCAGAGAGGCGTTGGTCATGGTCGGGGCCATATGGGGGCGTGCCGAGCAGCAGGACTTCCGCAGCCGGGTGCGCGGTTGTCTGCTCGGTGGTGCGATCGGCGACGCCCTCGGCGCCGGCGTCGGGTTCGACTCCCTGGCCGCCCTGCGGAAGGCGCACGGCGAGGACGGGGTCACCGACTACGTCCCGGCGTACGGGCGGCGGGGGGCCGTCACCGACGGCACCCAGATGACGCTGTTCACCGCCGAGGGCCTGATACGCGCCCAGGTGCGCCGCGACGCCGGGGCCTGGCACCCGCCCACCGACGTGCACCGGGCCCACCTGCGCTGGGCGGCCACGCAGAACGACTGGGGGCCCGACGAGCGCCGCAAGGACGCCGGCTGGCTGGCCCGCGAGGAGTGGCTGTACGCGCGCCGCGACCCCGGGAGGGCCTGCCTGACCGGGCTCGGCGACGAGCGGATGGGCACCCTCGACAACCCCAAGAACCCGGACGCCAAGGACTGCGGCGCGGTCGTACGGTCCGCGCCCTTCGGCCTGCTGGTCGGCTGGGAGCCGCAGCTGGTGTTCCAGCTCGCCGTCGAGTGCGCCGCGCAGACGCACGGCCATCCCACCGGTGTCCTGGCCGCCGGCGCCTTCGCCGTCATCGTCCACGGACTGGCCCGCGGCGAGGCCCTGGACGGCGCCGTGCAGCACACGCTGGCCCTGATCGCGGCGCGCCCCGGGCACGAGGAGACCTCCGTGGCACTGCAGGCCGCCCTCGGCGCCGTACGCCAGGGGCTGCCCGGCGCGGAGCGCGTGGAGTCCCTGGGCGCGGGCCGGACCGCCGAGGAGGCGCTCGCCATCGGCGTCTACTGCGCCCTGGTCGCCGAGGACGTCCGGCACGGACTGCTGCTCGCGGTCAACCATTCCGGGGACAGCGACTCCACCGGTTCGATCTGCGGCAACCTGCTGGGCGTGCAGCACGGCGAGACCGCCCTGCCCCCGGCGTGGACCGCGGAACTGGAGGGCCGGGGCACCATCCTCCAGCTCGCCGACGACTTCGCCATGGAGATGACGCAGGGCCCCGCACTGCACGGTCCCGGCGGCGCTTCCGCGGCGTGGCTGGAGCGCTACCCCGGCACCTGAGCGCAGGCCGGAGCGGCGGCGGGCGCAGGCCGAGGTCAGAGGTACTGCGCGTAGTCGTCGAGCGTGCGCAGCACGTCCGCCGTTCCCGCGGACGGCAGTTGCAGCACGACCTCCTCCAGGCCCTGGTCCCGGTAGTACGCCAGCTTGCCCGGGTCGGGGCGCACCGCGTACGGCACGACCTGGAGCGCCTTGGCGTCCCGGCCGGCGTCCTCCCACACCCGGCGCAGCCGCGGCACGCTCTCCGTCAGCCCGCCCCCGCCGATCGGCATCCAGCCGTCGGCGTACGCGGCGATGTGCGCGAACAGCGTGGGGCCCCCGGCGCCGCCGCACAGGATGCGGGGCCGCTTGCCCGAAGCGGGCTTGGGCCAGGCGTGACTGGCCGCGACCCGGCAGGACCCGCCCTCGTACGCGGTCGGTTCCGGCGCCCACAGGGCATGCATGAGGGCCATCCGCTCCCGCACCAGTTCCCGGCGGCGCGGCCAGTCGACTCCGTGGTCGGCGGCCTCCTCCACATTCCAGCCGAAGCCGACGCCGAGGGTGAACCGGCCGCCGGAGAGGAAGTCCAGGCTCGCGACCTGTTTGGCCAGCACGATCGGATCGTGCTGCGCGACCAGCGTGATCCCGGTGCCGAGCCGCAGCCGGTGGGTGACGGCCGCGGCGGCGGACAGGCCCACGAAGGGGTCGAGCGTGCGGCCGTACTCCGGCGGCAGCGGGCCGCCCATCGGCGCGGGGGTGCGACGGCTGACCGGGATGTGCGTGTGCTCCGGGAGGTAGAGGCCGTCGAAGCCGCGCTCCTCCAGTTCCCGGGCGAGCCGGACGGCGGGGACGGAGTGGTCGGTCAGGAAGATCGTCGTGGCGATCCGCATGGCGTCGTCGCACCTCCCGTGCTGTGGGCCAACGTTATGCCCGTGCCGCGCGGCGCGGACACCCGCGACACGGTGTCCCGCCACGGGGGCGGCCCCGGGGTCACACGCCCGTGGGGACCGTGCGGGTGTCCCGTCCGGAACGCAGGACCCGGCCGGGGACGGCCCCGGTGATCCCGTCGTCGCGGATCGTCTCCACGCCGCCCACCCGCACGCTGACCACGCCCCGGGCCCTGGAGTCCAGGCGCGGGCTGTCGCCCGGCAGGTCGTGCACGAGGGTGGCGGTGCCCGCGTCGATCCGCTCGGGGTCGAACAGCACCAGGTCGGCGTGGTACCCCTCGGCGACCCGGCCGCGCCCGCGGAGCCCGAACAGCCGCGCGGGGTCGTCGGTGAGCATCCGCACCGCCTTCTCCAGCGGGACCAGGCGGCGGCCGCGCAGGCAGTCGCCGAGGAACCGGGTGGTGTACGGCGCCCCGCACATGCGGTCCAGGTGGGCACCCGCGTCGGAGCCGCCGAGCAGCACGTCCTCGTGCTCCCAGGTGTTCCGGCGCAGCTCCCAGCTGTCCGGGTCGTTGTCGGTGGGCATGGGCCACAGCACCGTACGCAACTCGTCGGCCGCGCAGATCTCGACGAGGGTGCGGAAGGGGTCCTGGCCCCGTTCGGCGGCGATGTCCCGCACGACCCGGCCGCTGACGCCGGCCCGCCGGTTCTCCTCGGAGTACGTGTCCCCGATGACGTACCGCCCGAAGTCGGCGAGCCGGCGGAAGACGCCCGCCTCGGGGCTGCCGGCGCGGCGGAGCATCCCCGCGCGGACCTCGGGGTCGCGGAGCCGGGCGATGCGCTCGGGGACGGGCAGGGAGAGGATCTCGCCCCAGCCGGGGATGAGGTTGAGGGCGCAGAAGGTGCCGAGCGACATGTTCATCGGGGTCAGGATGGGCATCGTCAGCGCGACGACGCGGCCCCCGGCCTTGCGGGCCCGCTCGGAGGCCTGCAGCTGGCGGGGCACACGGTCCGGGACGGCGGCGTCGACGGTCAGCACGTTCCAGTTGAGCGGGCGGCCCGCGGCCACGGTCATGTCGACGAAGAGGTCGATCTCGTCGTCGGAGAAGGTGTCCAGGCAACCGGCGACGATCGCCTCGATCTGCGTGCCCTCGTGCTCCCCGACGGCCCGGGAGAGCGCGAGCAGTTCCGCGGGACGGGCGTGCCGCGAGGCCACCGGACGGCCGTCGCCGTCGGAGTGGGTGGCGGACTGGGTCGTCGACAGGCCCCAGCCACCGGCCTGCATGGACTCGTGGAAGAGCCGCAGCATGCGGTCGAGCTGGTCCGGTGAGGGCTGCCCGCCGACGGCGTCGGGCCCCATGACGTAGCGGCGCAGCGCGCAGTGGCCCACCATGAAGCCGGCGTTGACGGCGATCCGGCCCTCCAGGGCGTCCAGGTAGTCGCCGAAGCCCTGCCAGTTCCAGTCGACCCCGGACTCCAGGGCCTTCAGCGACATGCCCTCGACCTTGGACATCATCCGGCGGGTGTAGTCGGCGTCCCGCGGCTTGAGCGGCGCCAGGGTGAAACCGCAGTTGCCGCCGGCGACGGTGGTGACCCCGTGGTTCATGGAGGGGGTCGCGAAGGGGTCCCAGAACAGCTGGGCGTCGTAGTGGGTGTGCGGGTCGACGAAGCCCGGGGTGAGGACCAGCCCGGTCGCGTCCTCGGTGGTCCGTGCGGGCTCCTCGGTCCGGCCGGGCGGCGTGACCGTGACGACGCGGCCGTCCCGCAGGCCGACGTCGGCCGTGCGGGCCGGGGCACCGGTGCCGTCGACGAGCGTCGCGCCGCGGATCAGGTGGTCGAGCATGCGTGGTCCCTCCTCCTGCTGGGCCGCGGGCGGGCGGCCCGCCGCGCGGGTGTGGCCCCCGGCCGTCCCCGGTCGCGGCGGGCCGCCGCCGCGGTGCCGGTCCGGACGGGGGCCGGGCGGCGGTCCGGGAAGGCGCCGCCCTGTCGGTGGCCCGCGGCGTCACGCCGCCCGGCGGAAGCGGGTGGTCCGGTGCACCGGGTCCGTGTCGATCTTGGGGATGACGTGCTCCCCCACCAGCTTGATCGTGCGCATCGTGTCCTCGAAGGGGACGCCCACCGGCAGCCCGAACGACAGCTGGTCGGCCCCCGCGGACTCCCAGCGCTTGCACTGCTTGAGCGCGTCGTCGGGGTCGCCGCAGATCATCAGCTCCTCGTCGAGGAGCATCTCGATGAGCTCCTCGGTGTACGTCGGCAGCAGCTCGGGCCACTGCGGGATGTACTCCGGGCGCGGGAAGGTGTCGTGGTAGCGGAAGACCAGCGACTGCAGGTAGTTGAGGTTGCTGCTCGCGGCGACGCGGATCGCTTCCTTGCGGGTCTCGGCGACGATCGCGGTGGTCGTCACCATGACGTTGTCGTTGACGAAGTCCCCGATGGGCTCGGCGTCGCGCACCGCGGTCTTGTACTGCTCCAGCACCCACTCCATGTCGGAGACCTTCTGGACGCTGAAGCCCAGCACGCCCAGGCCCTTGCGGGCGGCCATGGCGTAGGAGGGCGGCGACCCGGCGGCGTACCACATCGCCGGGTGCGACGTCCCGTACGGCTTGGGGAACACCTTGCGGGGCGGCAGGGACCAGTGCTTGCCCTGGAAGCCCGGGTACTCCTCGTTGAGCCACATCTTCGGGAACTCGCCGACGGTCTCCTCCCAGATCTCCTTGGTGGCGTTCATGTCCGTGACGCCGGGGAGGAAGCCGAGGATCTCGTGGCTGCCGGCGCCGCGCCCGGTGCCGAACTCGAAGCGCCCGTCGGAGAGGTGGTCGAGCATGGCGACCTTCTCCGCGACCTTCACCGGGTGGTTGACCTGCGGGAGGGGGTTGAAGATGCCCGACCCGAGGTGGATCCGCTCGGTGGCGTGGGTGAGGTAGCCGATGTAGACGTCGTTGGCGGACAGGTGCGAGTACTCCTCGAGGAAGTGGTGCTCGCTGAACCATGCGTACTTGAAGCCCGACCGGTCCGCCTGGACGACGTACTCGGTCTCCTCCATCAGCGCGTGGTGCTCGGCCTGCGGGTCGACCTCCGAGCGGAACTTGGGCACATATCCCTGTACGAAGATCCCGAATTCCAAGGGGTTCACCGTCCCTAGCTTTTCTGACGGATCGTCAGATTCCCGCTCCGACTCTTCCACCGGCGACGGGGGAGGTCAATACCCGATCGCCGTCAGAAGAGCGAGACCCCGGCCAGCCAGCCGCCGTCGATGACGAACGGCTGCCCGGTGATGTACGAGGAGTCGTCACCGGTCAGGAAGAGCGCGAGCCGCGCGACCTCCTCCGGGCGCCCGATCCGCGCGAGCGGCACGAGCTTGCCGTACAGCTGGTCCAGGGCCTCCGCGGGCACGGTCTCCCCGGGGTTGGACATGGGCGTGTCGATCGCACCCGGGCACATCGCGTTGACCCGGATGCCCTTGGGCGCCAGCTCCACGGCGGCCACCCGCGTCATGCCGACGACGGCCGCCTTGGTCGCGGCGTACGAGGTCACCCCGGCCATGCCGGCCAGCGCCACGTAGGAGGCGGTGTTCACGATGGTGCCGCCGCCGGCCGCCGCGAGCAGCGGGGCCACAGTGCGCATCCCCAGGAAGGCGCCGACCTGGTTGACCAGGACGACCTCCTGGAACTCCGCGAGCGGGGTGTCGACGAGCTCGTTGAAGCGCAGGATGCCGGCGTTGTTGACCAGCCCGTCCAGCCGGCCGAAGGCCTCGGTCGCGACGTCCAGGGCCGCGGCCCAGTCCGCCTCGCTCGTCACGTCCAGGTGGACGTAGCGCGCCCGGTCCGCACCGATCCCCTCCGCCACGGCGGCGCCCCGCTCGTCCAGCACGTCCCCGAGGACGACCCGCGCCCCCTCCGCCGCGAAGAGCAGCGCCTCCTGCTCGCCCTGCCCGCGCGCCGCGCCGGTGATCAGCACGACCCGGTCGTCCAGCTTGCCCATGTCCGTCACTCCCTACGCGTCGAGGTGCGGCGCCACGCCGTCGGCGAACGCCTCCATCTGGTCGAGCAGTTCCGCCGCTCCCCGGGCGCGGAACCTCACCTGGATCTGGTCCACCCCCATCGCTCCGTACTCCCGCAGCGACTCGGCCAGCGCCTGCGGCTTCCCGGTCAGCGTGCGCCGCCCCACCGGCCACCCCGGCTCGCCGACGTACAGCGGCTCCGCGATCACCCCGACGGTGATCGGCGTCCCGCCGCGCAACTCCCGCAGCCGGGCGATCTGCCCGGGCATGGCCTTCCGGGAGTCCCCCTGGGGCAGCCAGCCGTCGCCCTTGAGCGCCGCACGCCGCACCGCCGCGGGCGACGACCCCCCGACCCACACCGGGACCGGGCGCTGCACCGGCCCCGGCTTCTGCTCCCCCGCCGCGAAGTGCGCCCGCACCGCGTCGATCGCCTCGTCCAGCAGCGGCCCGCGCCGCTCGAAGTCCACCCCGAGGGCCTCGAACTCCTCCCGGACGTGCCCGGCCCCGACCCCGAGGATCAGCCGGCCGCCGCAGAGGTGGTCCAGCGTCGCGTACTGCTTGGCGGTCAGCAGCGGATGCCGCAGTCCGATCACCGCGACGTGGCTCAGCAGCCGCACCCGCGTCGTCACCGCCGCCAGGAAGGCGAGCGTGGCGACGGGGTCGTACCAGGTGGGGCTCATCGCAGGGGCGAGCCGGGCCGGGATGGCCACGTGGTCGCAGCACCCGATGTACGCGAAGCCGAGCCGGTCCGCCGCCCGCGCGACGTCCACCAGGTCGCCCGGCGGCGCCGCGGCCTCCCACGGCTCCGCGTAGAGGGTGCTGAGCGATTGCACCGGCAACTGCATGCCGTACGCGGTCTTGGTCATGCCGCCATGGTCGGACCTGACGATCCGTCAGACAAGGGGTCGGGTCGGGCCGACGCCGGTCATCGCGTGGCGAACCCGCCGCAGGGCACGCCGATGCCGGACACCGGCGGCCGCGGGCCGTCGACGCCCTCCCGGATGCCGGAAGAAGCCCACCGGGCGGCCGCGCACCGCGTGCGGCGCGGCCGCCGGCAGCAGGCGGACTTCCTCAGCCGGCGGCCCCGCCCTGCCCGGGCCACAAACCGTCCGGGGTCAGCCCCAGCAGCTCGATCGCGTTGCCGCGCACGATCCGCTCGACGACGTCCGCCGCGAGGTGGCCCATCTGGGCCTCGCCGACCTCACGGGACTTGGGCCAGGTCGAGTCGGAGTGCGGGTAGTCGGTCTCGTACAGGACGTTCCCGACACCGATCGCGTCGATGTTGCGCAGGCCCACCGCGTCGTCGAAGAAGCACCCGTATATGTGCTCCCGGAACAGCTCCGAGGGCGGCCGCAGCACCTTGTCGGCCACGCCGCCCCAGCCCCGGTTCTCCTCCCAGACGACGTCGGCACGCTCCAGGATGTACGGGATCCAGCCGATCTGGCCCTCCGCGTACATGATCCGCAAGGAGGGGAAGCGGTCGAAGATCCCCGACATCAGCCAGTCGACCATGGAGAAGCAGCAGTTGGCGAAGGTGATCGTGGAACCGACCGCGGGCGGCGCGTCGGCGGAGGTGGACGGCATGCGCGAGGAGGACCCGATGTGCATCGCGATGACGGTGCCGGTCTCGTCGCAGGCGCGCAGGAAGGGGTCCCACGCGTCGGTGTGGACGGACGGCAGCCCCAGGTGCGGCGGGATCTCGGAGAAGCAGACGGCCCGCACCCCGCGCTCGGCGTTGCGGCGCACCTCCGCGGCGGCCAGCTCCGCGTCCCACAACGGGATGAGGGTGAGCGGGATCAGCCGGCCCCCGGCCTGCGGGCCGCACCACTCCTCGACCATCCAGTCGTTGTAGGCGCGCACGCACAGCAGCCCCAGTTCCCGGTCCTTCGCCTCGGTGAACGTCTGGCCGCAGAACCGCGGGAAGGTGGGGAAGCAGAGGGCGGACTGCACGTGGTTGACGTCCATGTCCGCCAGCCGCTCGGGGACGCTGTAGGAGCCGGGGCGCATCTGCTCGTACGTGATCGCCTCGAGGCGCACCTCGTCCCTGCTGTAGCCGACGGCGGTGTCCAGGCGGGTCAGGGGGCGCCGCAGGTCCTCGTAGACCCACCAGTCGGCGACGGGACCCTCGTCGCCGGGCTCGCCCATGCGCGGGGCGAACCTGCCGCCGACGAAGGTCATCGACTTCAGGGGCGCGCGCACGATGCGCGGCGCGCTGTCCCGGTACGCCGACGGGAGCCGGTCCCGCCAGACGCCGGGGGGCTCGACCGTGTGGTCGTCCACCGAAATGATCCTCGGGAAGGTCTCCATGGGCCCACGGTAGCGCGAATCTGACGGGCCGTCAGCAGGTGTGGGGGCGGCCCGGTTGTCGTGTGCGGCGCCGTTGTGTGTTGCGGTTGCGGTTTCTCCCCCGCCCTCCCGCCCGATTGCCCGGCGCGGTCAGTGACCGCCTCGCTGCGTGCGTTGTGGGGTCGGTGCCGCGCCGGGGTACCTCCTCGGGGCTCGCGGTTTACCCCTACATCGTTCGGCGGCGGGTCCGCCGCTCGTCCCCTGCGGGGGCACCCCGCCACACCCCCTCCTGCCGGTGGGGGCGACTAACGGCCGGACGGGGTTCAGAAGGCGGTCCGGGGTTGCCGCAGGTGCCTTACTCACCCCCCACCGGCCGTCATGCGCCCACACAACGGGAGGGGGTGTGGCGGGGTGCGCCCGGAAGCGACGAGCGGCGAACGCGGTGCCCAATGATGTAGGCGTAAACCGCGAGCGCTGAGGACGTGCGCCGGCGCGCTACCGACCCCAACCAAGCAGAGCGCGGGCCCGCACTGACCGCGCCGGGCAATCGGGCGGGCGGGCGGGGAAACCCCAACCACAACCACAACGGCACCGCACACAACACCCGGCCGCAACGGGACCCGCGGTCACGCCACCCCGGCACCCGGCGCAAGCAGAAGCATGCGCCACACCGCGTCCTCCAACCCGTGCACGGAGGCGATCCACCCCAGGCTGTCCTCCGGGGTCCCCCGGCCCGCCGCGACCGCCAGCTCACCCACCGCGTCCGCGAGGTCGCCGTGCCGCAGCGCGGGCTCCATGCGGCCCCCGCCCAGCCCGTCGGCGACGTAACGCTCGTAGCCGGGCGCCGTGCGCAGGACGCCGACCGGACGCCACTGCTCCGCCAGCCGGTCGACCGGCTCGCCGCCCACCCGGCCCCCGTCGGCCTCCAAGACCTGCGTGCGCGAGCGGTCCACCGAGAGCGCGGTCCACGCGTCGGCGCCGGTGAGCACCATCGCGGGGCGGCAGCGGTCGACGGCCTCCGCGACCGTCCCCGCCCCGTCCGGGCCGCCGCCGACCAGCGGCACCGCCGCCATCCCGGCGTACAGGCACCCGTAGAACGCCCCGGCGAGGTCCGCGCCCTGCGGATAGGCGAGCAGCACCCGGCTGCCCGGCGGCACCAGCCGTCCCAGCCGCGCCGCGACCGCGCGGGCGCGTCGGTCCAGCGCGGCGAAGTCGCAGTCGTACGGCGCGTACGGTCGCCCCTCCGGATGCCGGACGGCCCGGCGGCGCAACGCGGGACCGGGCAACCGGTACACCGACGGCGCCGGCGCACCGCCGCTGCGGCTCCGCGGTCCGCTCACGGCCTGCGGCACACAACGCGAGCACATGGGCGGCTCTCCACCTCCCCGGACGGAACACCCGTCAGACCGACGGCATATGCCCGCACTTCACATGAAACTGGACCGAACATTCCCCGCTACTCCCTGGAACGCCCCTCCCGAAAGCCACCCATAGGTGACCGCGTACGGGTTGAGGCGGCAAACTGGCACAAGCGGCGGAACCGATCGGGATGGTCCCGCCGTCCGTGAAGACTGTTCCGGCTCGTGATGAACGATCGATATACGCGCTCGTCGCGAAGGTACGGCGGCACCTGGGGGCAGGCATGGCAAGCGGTAAGGACCGAGGCGGAGCGCTGCGCTTCGCGGTCCTCGGCCCGGTGCGGGCCTGGCGCGGCACGGAGCCGATCTCCGCCGGGTCGCCACAGCAGAAGGCACTGCTCGGCGCGCTGCTGCTGCGCGGCGGCCGCACGGCCACCGCGCAGGAACTGCTGGACGCCGTCTGGGGCGAGGACCCACCGCCCACCGCGCTCGCGGCGCTGCGCAGTTACGCCTTCCGCCTCCGCAAGGCCCTCGGGGCCGACGCCCTGGCCACCGTCGACGGCGGCTACGTGCTGCACCCGGGCGACGGCTTCGACCTGTTCCTCGCCGAACGGCACCAGGCCGCGGCCGAGAAGGCCCGCGCGGCGGGCGACCTGGCCACCGCCCGCGAGGAACTGCGGGGCGCGCTCGCCCTCTTCGACGGCGAGCCCCTGGCCGGGCTTCCCGGCCCGTACGCCGAGACCCAGCGCACCCGCCTGCTGGAATGGCGGCTGCAGCTCACCGAGACCTGCCTCGACCTGGACCTGCAGGCCGGCTGCCACGCCGAGGTCGTCTCCGAACTCACCGTCCTGTCCGCGGAGCACCCGCTGCGCGAACGACCGCGCGCCCTGCTGATGCTCGCGCTGTACCGCAGCGGGCGGCAGGCCGAGGCGCTGGGCGTCTACGCCGACACCCGCCGTCTCCTCGACGACGAGCTGGGCGTCGACCCGGGCACCGAGCTCACCGAGCTGCACCAGCGCGTGCTGGAGGCCGACCCGTCGCTGCTGCCGCCGCCCGTCCCGCAGGCCGAGGCGGTCGCCGAGCCGGTGCGGCCGGCCCAGCTGCCCGCCAGCGTGGCCGACTTCACCGGCCGCGACGCCTTCGTCCGCGAGCTCGCCGAACGCCTGGGCGCGGCCTCGGTGGACGGCGGGGTCATGTCGGTCTCCGCCGTCGCCGGCATCGGCGGCGTCGGCAAGACGACCCTCGCCGTCCACGTCGCCCACGCCGTCGCGGGCACCTTCCCCGACGGCCAGCTCTACGTGGACCTCCAGGGCACCGACGCCCGGCCCGCCGAACCGGAGACGGTGCTCGCCTCCTTCCTGCGCTCCCTCGGCGTCACCGACTCCGCGATACCCGAGTCCCTCGCCGACCGCGCCGCGCTCTACCGCTCCACCCTCGCGGGCCGCCGGATCCTGACCCTGCTGGACAACGCCCACGACGCCGCCCAGGTCCGTCACCTCCTGCCGGGCACACCCGGGTGCGCCGCGCTGATCACCAGCCGGGTCCGCATGGTCGACCTGGCCGGGGCCCACCTGGTCGACCTCGACGTCATGAGCCCGGAAGAGGCCCTGCTGCTCTTCACCCGCATCGTCGGGGAGGAACGCGTCGCCGCCGAACGCCAGGCCGCCCTCGACGTCGTCGCCGCCTGCGGCTTCCTGCCGCTCGCCATCCGCATCGCCGCATCCCGCCTGGCCACCCGCCGCACGTGGACGGTCGCCTTCCTCGCCCGCAAGCTCAGCGACGAACGCCGCCGCCTGGACGAGCTGAAGGCCGGCGATCTCGCCGTCAAGGCCACCTTCGAGCTCGGCTACGGCCAGCTCACCCCGCAGCAGGCCCGTGCCTTCCGTCTGCTGGCCCTCGCCGACGGCCCGGACATCTCCCTGGAGGCGGCCGCGGCCGTCCTCGACATGGACCTCTACGACGCCGAGGAATTGCTGGAGGCCCTGGTCGACATCAGCCTCATCGAGTCCGCCGCGCCCGCCCGCTACCGCTACCACGACCTGGTGCGCCTGTACGCCCGCGACTGCGCCGAGCGCCACGAGGGGGACGACGCCCGCTGCGCCGCCCTGTCCCGGCTGCTGGACTTCTACCTGGCGTCGGCCGCGTGCGCGTACGAGCTGGAGAACCCCGGCGACCGCCTGCTCGCGCACCTCGCCCCCGTCGGCCGCCCCGGACTGCCCTTCGACTCCCGCGAGGACGGCTTGGACTGGCTGTTCACCGAGGCGGCGGGCCTCCTCGCCGCCGTCCAGCAGGCCGCGGGCGGCGGCTGCGAGGGCCCGATGCGGCGGGCCGTCGACCTGCTGCTCGTGAGCCAGGACCTGGTGGAGTCCGGGATCTACGCGCGCCAGTACGAACAGGCCACGCGCGCCATCGTCGCCACCGCCGGCGCCTGCGGCGAGCCGCTCGTGGAGGGCCGGGCCCGCGTGCTGCTGGGCCAGCAGTTCAGCCTGGCCGGACGACTCGAGGAGGCAGATCGGGAGGCCGAACGCAGCCTCGTCCTGGGGCGAGCCGTCGGCGACCCTCTGACCAGCAGTTACGCCCCCAACCTGCGCGGGATGGTGGCCTTCACGGGGCGGCGCTTCCAGGACTGCGCGGACCACCATTCCCAGGCCCTGGAGGCCTTCGTGGCCGACGGCAACCGGCACGGCGGCGCCGCCGCGCTGAGCAACCTGTCCCGCGCCCAGATCGAGCTCGGGGACGTCTCCGCCGCCGTGGCCTCGGCGGAGCAGGCCCTGTCGATCTACCGCGAGTTGCGGGCCGGATTCCGCCTCGGCAACGGCCTGTACGCGCTCGCCATCGCACGGACGGCGGCCGGTCGCCGCGAGGAGGCCCTGGCGGCGCTCTCCGAGGCGCTCCCCGTCTTCAGAGCGGCGCGGCAGCAGTTCTGGGAGGCCATGTCCCTCTTCCGCATGGCGGAGGTGCACCTGTCCTCCGGCGCCCACCGTCAATCCGCGGCACTCGCCGAGCAGTCGCTGAACGCGCTGCGCGACCTGGGGGGCGAGCTCTACCGCGCGAAGGTGCTCACCGTCCTCGGTCGCGCCCTCGCAGAGGTGGGCCAGGCCGACCGTGCCCGCGCCTGCTGGCGGGACGCCCTGGCGGCCTTCGTCGCGCTGGGCTCCCCCGACGCCGACGAGGTGCGCCGCCTGCTGCACGGTCCGGCCGCCCCGGCGATCGCCGTCTAGGCCTTCCGCACTGCGCAACGCCGCTGATACAGGACATCAACAGTTCCGTTTATCGGTTGATTATCGACGCCTGCCACGATTCCATCACTGCAAGAGCTGCCCGCCTGGTAGCGCACGGGGGTCGTTGCCAGGCGGGCTTCGTATCGGCCCAGTTCCACCCACCAGGGGAGGCACCATGAGCGAGACGGCACCCGAGTCCGGCTCCACCGTCGAGGAAGAGCCGGAAGTCGTCCCCACCGAGGAGATCGAGGAGCCCAAGGTCAAGGGCGACGACACCACGGTCAAGCCCGACAACTGGCACACGCCCTGACCGGCGCCTGACACGGGGGAACGGCTGGCCCGGGGGGGCACGGGGGACAGCACGACGGGGGCACGGGGGACAGCACGACCTGGGGGGCGCACCAAGGGGGGAGCGCCTCCGAGGGGGGAACAGCACGAAGGATCCACGGACCGACTGCGGCGCGGAGGGGGCGCCGCAGTCGGTCTTTGTCATGCCCAGGATCGCGCCGAAGTCCACCGGCGCACGGCGCTTGCGGACCCGCGGGTCCAACGCGGCAGGCTCCCGGCGGAGTCGACACCGCGCATCCCGGGCGGCCCGCGCCGCCTCACCACCACCGCCCCTGGGCCCTCCCCTCACCGGCGGGAGGGCCCGGGCACGCTCCTCATCGTCCCCGTCCCCGCAACTGCGTCTTGAGCACCTTCCCGCTCGCGTTGCGCGGCAGTTCCGCCAGGAACGCGACCTCGCGCGGGACCTTGTAGTTGGCCATCTCCCGCCGGGACCAGGCGATCAGGTCGTCCGCGGTGACCACGGCCCCGTCCCGCCGCACGACGTACGCGCGGCCGACCTCGCCGAGCCGCGGGTCGGGGACGCCCACCACCGCCGCCTCCACCACGTCCGGGTGGCGGGCGAGCGCCTGCTCGATCTCCGCGGGGTACGCGTTGAACCCGCCGACGATGAACATGTCCTTGATGCGGTCGGTGATGCGCAGGTTGCCGTCGGCGTCCATCACGCCCACGTCCCCCGTGTGCAGCCAGCCCTCCGCGTCGACGGCCTCGGCCGTGGCCCCGGGGTCCTCCCAGTAGCCGGACATGACGTGGTAGCCGCGCACCAGGACCTCGCCTGGGCGACCCGGCCCCTCGGAGAGCACCCGCACCTCCGTGTCGGGGATGGCCCGCCCGGAGGTCGCGGCCACCACCTCCGCGGGGTCGCCGCGCCGGCACATCGTCACGGTGCCGCTCGCCTCCGTCAGCCCGTAGGCGGTCAGCACCGTGGCGATCTTCAGCTCGCTGCGCAGCCGTTCCACCAGTTGCAGCGGGATCACGGACGCGCCCGTCACGACCAGCCGCAGCGAGCTCAGGTCGTGCTGGGCCCGTTCCGGGTGGTCGAGGACCGACTGGTGGAGGGTGGGCGGCCCCGGCAGCACGGTGACGCGTTCGGCGGCGATGTTGGCCAGGACGGTGCCGACGTCGAACACCGGCTGCGGGATCATCGTCGCGCCGCGCATCAGGCACGCGATGATCCCGGCCTTGTAGCCGAAGGTGTGGAAGAACGGGTTGACGATCAGGTAGCGGTCGCCCTCCTCCAGCCCGGCCAGGTCCGCCCAGACGTCGTAGACGCGCAGGGTCTGGGCGTGGGTGACCACCGCGCCCTTGGGGTGGCCGGTCGTCCCGGAGGTGAAGGTGATGTCCGAAGGCGCGGAGCCGTCGATCGCGTCGGAACGGGCCCGTACCGCCGCACCGGTGACGGGGTCGCCCGCGGCCAGGAAGTCCTTCCAGCGCCGGTAGCCGTGGCCTTCCGGCGCCGCGTCGGAGAGGACGACGACCTGTTCCAGGTCCGGCAGCGGGTGCTCCTGCGTCGCGCGCCGCAGCGAGGCGACGTAGGAGGTGCCGAGGAAGGCGCCCGTGACGAAGAGCAGCCGGGCGCGGGTGCGGCGCAGCACGTAGGCCGCCTCCGCGCCCTTGAAGCGGGTGTTGAGCGGGACGAGCACCCCGCCGGCGGTGACCGAGCCCAGAGCGGCGGTGATCCAGTCGAGCGTGTTGGGCGCCCAGACGGCGACCCGGTCCCCCGGGGCGATCCCGGAGGCGACGGCCGCCGCGGCGGCACGCTCGACCCGGGCACCGAGCTCCGCGTACGTGACGCGGGTCCGGCCGTCCACGACCGCCTCGCGCTCCCCCCAGCGTCGCGCTGCCTCCCGCACGAGCCGTGGGACGCTGCCCCACTCCAGGTCACCGCGCATGCGCCGAGCACCTCCCCATGAGCTGACTATCCGTCAGATTAGCGATAGCCTGACGGAATGTCAGCATTGAAGGACGCCACCGCGATCGTCGGCATAGGCGCGACTCCCTTCGCCAAGCACCTCCCAGAGTCGGAGAAGGCCCTCGCCTGCCGCGCCATCCTGGCGGCGCTCGACGACGCCGGGATCGAGCCGCGCGAGGTCGACGGACTCGCGTCGTACACGATGGAGGAGACCGACGAGGTCGAGCTGGCGAAGGCCGTCGGCCTCGGCGACCTCACCTTCTTCTCCAAGGCCGGCTTCGGCGGCGGTGGTTCCTGCGCCACCGTCGCCCACCTCGCCGCTGCCGTCGCCACCGGCCAGGCCACCGTGGGCGTCGCCTGGCGGTCCCGCAAGCGCGGCAGCGGTCCGCGCCCGTGGACGAACACCACCGTCCAACTGCCCACCCCCGCCCAGTGGACCCGGCCCTTCGGCCTGCTGCGGCCCGCCGACGAGATCGGCATGCTGACCCGCCGCTACCTGCACGAGTACGGCGCCACCCGCGACCACCTCTTCAACGTCGCCCTGGCCTGCCGCAACCGCGCCAACCAGAACCCGGCCGCGATCATGTACGAACGCCCGCTGACCCGCGAGATGTACATGACCTCGCGCTGGATCAGCGAGCCGCTCTGCCTCTACGACAACTGCCTGGAGACCGACGGCGCCCTGGCCTGCGTCGTGGTCTCCGCCGACCGCGCCCGCGACGGCCGGCAGCGCCCCGTCTACGTCCACTCCGTCGCCCAGGGCCTGCCGGCCCAGCACCACGGCATGGTCAACTACTGGACCGACGACCCCCTGACGGGCCCCGCCTGGACCGCCGCCCGCCACCTGTGGAAGCACGCCGACCTCACCCCCGAGGACATCGACGTCGCCCAGATCTACGACGCCTTCACCGCCCTGGTCCCGCTCTCCCTGGAGGGCTACGGCTTCTGCGCCCGCGGGGAGGGGGGCGCCTTCACCGAGGGCGGCGCCCTGGAGATCGGCGGCCGGCTGCCGCTGAACACCTCCGGGGGCGGGCTGAGCGAGGCGTACGTCCACGGCTTCAACCTCATCACCGAGGGCGTGCGGCAGTTGCGCGGCACCTCCACCGCCCAGGTGCCCGGCGCGCGGACCTGCCTGGTCACGGCGGGCGAGGGCGTCCCGACCTCCGCCCTGATCCTGAGGAGCTGACATGCTGAGCCCCGTCACCGACGACGACGGCGCCCCCTTCTGGGAGTACGCGCGCGCCGGCGAACTGCGCGTCCAGGCCTGCGCGGACTGCGGACGGCTGCGCTTCCCGCCGCGCCCGTGCTGCCCGTACTGCCACTCCTTCGCCTGCGAGTGGCGGCCGGTGAGCGGCCGCGGACGCGTCTGGTCGTACGTCGTCCCCCATCCCCCGCTGCTGTCCGGCTACGCCGAGCAGGCCCCGTACAACGTGGTCCTCGTCGAACTCGCCGAGGACCCCCGGATCCGGCTGGTGGGCAACCTGGTCACGGCACCGGACGCCCGGCTGGACTCCTTCGACCCCGCCCGCATCCGCATCGGCGCCCCCGTGAAGGCGGTCTTCCATGACGGCATCCCGCGCTGGCTTGCGCTGTGAGACGAAGGACGGCGTCGCCGTCGTCACCCTCGACCGGCCGGAACGGCACAACGCGATCGACCTCGCCACGGCCGCGGGGCTGAGCGCGCTCTGGCGGGAGTTCCGCGCCGGCGACGAGGTCCGCGCCGTCGTCCTCACCGGAGCCGGCGACCGCGCCTTCTGCACCGGCCTGGACCGCGCGGTGCAGGTCCCGCAGCCGACCTCGCCCTACGCCGTCGACGACCCGCTGCTGACGGTCGGGCCCAAGGCCAACGACCTGTGGAAGCCGGTCATCGCCGCCGTCAACGGCATGGCCTGCGGCGGCGCCTTCTACCTGCTCGGCGAGTGCGAGTTCGTCATCGCCGCCGAGCACGCCACCTTCTTCGACCCGCACACCAGCTACGGCATGGTCAGCGCGTACGAGGCCATCGCCATGGCGCAGCGCATGCCCTACGGCGAGGTGATGCGCATGGCCCTGATGGGCACCGCGGAGCGGATCGGCGCCCGGCGGGCCCACGAGACCGGGCTGGTCTCGGAGGTCGTGCCCGGCCCGCTGCTGCTCGACGCGGCCCTGCGCGCGGCGGCGGTCCTGGCGGCCCACCCCACCGAGGCCGTGCAGGGCACCGTCCGCGCCGTCTGGTCGGCCCACGAGGCCGCGCGGGCCCAGGCCTTCGCGCACGCGCCGCACCTCATCGCCCTCGGAAACCTCCCGCCCGAGCACCAGGCCCGGCTGTTCGCGCACCGCACCCGGGAGCACCGCGTGCGGTGACGGTGTCCCGGGCCGCGGGCCGGTTCGGCGGGCGCCGGTGGCCTCGCGGTGCGGCCGTCCTGCCGCATCCCGGTGTCGCCGCGGCCCGCCGGAGGCGTCCGGGCGTGCCGCCCGACGTCGCGTTCCCGTGGCCGCCCTTGCTCCCGGACCCCATCGGCGACACCGCCACGTCGGCGGGCACGGGGGCGGGTCGTGGCGCGCGGCGGAACCCGCGTCGACGCCGTGGCCGGAACGCGGTGGACGAAGGTCACCCCGACGCCGCTCGCGTGGCGCCCCGGCCCCCCGCCGCGTAAGTTGGCCGGCGGCGGCCGTCGTCAGCCCCTTCCGTGTGTGGCACGACGGCCGTCAGCCGGGTACGTCACGCGCGCCGGGTGGCCGCCTCGGTGCCCTTCACGGCGTTGAGGGCGTACACGCAGCGGTCCTTGCTGCTCGCGTAGACCACGCCTTCCGAGACGACCGGAGAACCGGTGATCTCCCCGCCGGTCTCCAGCTTCCAGCGCAACTGGCCGCCGCTCGCGTCGACCGTGTAGAGGCAGTGGTCCTTCGAGCCGAAGTGCACCCGCCCGTCGGCCACCACCGGGGAGCCGACGATCTCGCCCTGCGCGGCGAAGCGCCACTTCGGGGTGCCGGAGACCGCGTCGAGCGTGTACAGCGCGCCGCCCGCGCCCAGCATCACCGAGCCACCCGCGACGAGCACCGGCTCCACGCTCTGCCGCTGCTCCGTCGCGACCCGCCAGCGGTCGCGCCCGTCCGCCGGGTCCAGGGCGTACACGGTGCCCAGGTAGTCGGCGACGTAGACGCCGCCACCGGTGACACCCGGTCCCGGCACGTAGGCGGGCGGCGCGAACATCACCGCGGGGGCGTCGAAGCGCCACCGCTCGGCGCCGCTGCGGGCGTCCAGGGCGAGCACGCGGTTCCCCACGGTCACGTAGACCGCGCCGTCGGCGACGACCGGACGGGTCGGCATGGCGCCGCCCTCCCCGGTCGGGTACGACCAGTGCTCCGCGCCGCTCGTCGCGTCCAGGGCGTGCAGCCGGCCGCCGCCGTGGAAGTACACGACCCCGTCCACCACGCTCGGGCCCGACTCGGGCGTCTCGAACTCCGTCTGCGCCCCGCCACGTTCCCAGCGCAGCCGTCCGGCCGCGGCGTCCCAGACCTGCACGCCGCCGCCGCGGGTGCCGGTGACCACGGTCCCGGCGTCCGCGCGGAGCGAGTAGATCCAGCCGTCCACACCGGTGCGCCAGTGCTCGGAGCCGTCCGCGGCGTCCAGCGCGTACAGGCTCGGCCCGTCGGAGCCGTGGATCCGGCCGCCCGAGACCGCCATCGTCCACGCCACGTCACGGGTCTTGAACTGCCGCCGTCCGGTGGCCACGTCCAGCGCGTGCACCTCGAAGGAGGTCACGTAGAGCCGTCCCGAGGACACGACCGGCGTGCCCCACACGTCGTTCGACATGCGGAACCGCCACGGCCGCCATTCACCCGGCGGCACCGCCGGTGCCTGCGGGGCGCCCTGGGGCGCGCCCTGGGCGTTGCCCTGGCCGGGCACCGCTGCCGGCGGGCCCCCGGCCGCGCCGCCACGACCGGCCCAGCCGAGCCCGTCCCCGGCGGCGGCGGTGGCCGCGGCCTGGTTCTTGCGCTCGGCGAGCCGCATCCCGGGCCCTATCGGTGCCGAACCGGCGAGCTGCACCGGTCCGCCCGGGCCCTCGGCGGCGGCCGGAGGACGCGCCACGGGGGGCGCGGGAGGCCGTGCGGGCATCGGGGGCACCGGGGCACCCGCACCGCCGCCACCGGCCGCTCCGGCGCCCGCGCCACCGCCGGGGGCGCCCGGCCCCGCGCCGGGGCGCCCGCCACTGCGCCGTTCCTCTATCAGGCCCACCGCCGCGGGCGGCAGCCACGCGGAGGCCGTTCCGGTGTCGTCACCCGCGGAGGAGAACAGATGCGGCGCCAACTGCGCCTGCAGGTCCGCCGGACTCGGCCGGCGGTCCGCCTCCATGCGCATGCACGCCTCGATGAGCGGCCTCAGGTCGCCGGGCAGACCCGCCAGGTCCGGGCCCTCACGGAGCAGCATGAAGACCGTCTCCACGGGGTTCGCCCCGTGGAAGGGCGCGTGCCCGGTCGCGGCGAACACCAGCGTCGAGCCCAGCGAGAACACGTCGCTGGAGCCGGTGACGCTGCGCGAGTCCTTGGCCTGCTCGGGCGACATGTACGCGGGCGTGCCGACGGCGACGTTCGTCATCGTCAGCCGCGTGTTGGACACCCCGCTCGCGATGCCGAAGTCGATCACCCGCGGGCCGTCCTCCACGACGAGCACGTTGGAGGGCTTCAGGTCCCGGTGGACCAGCCCCGCACCGTGGATCGACTGCAGCGCCTCCGCGACCCCGGCCGCCAGCCACCGCACGGCCTGCACGGGCAGCGGCCCTGACTCGTTGACGATCTCCTCGAGCGAGGGCGCCGGCACGAAGGCCGTCGCCAGCCAGGGCACGGCGGCCCTGGGATCGGCGTCGACGACCGCCGCCGTGTAGAAGCCGCTGACCGCGCGGGCCGCCTCCACCTCACGGGCGAAGCGCACGCGGAACAACTGGTCCTCGGCGAGCTCCGCCCGTACGGTCTTGATCGCCACGCGCCGGCCGGACGCCGAGCGGGCGAGATAGACCAGGCCCATACCGCCGGCGCCCAGCCTGCCCAGCACCTCGAAAGGGCCGATCCGTCTCGGATCGTGCTGCGTCAGCTGCTGCACCACTGCCCTGCCACCTCCCCGTGGGTTCCCCCCATCCCGGGGTCCGTCCCTGATTCTTCCTGGGATGAGTATCAGTTGCGAACCCGGGGCGGTGTCGACACGCGATTACCTTTGATTCGGTTGCGGATCCGCGCGCGTTCAGGACGGCTTCTCACCGACCGTGGTACCGGGATCGATCAGGGCGAAATGGGCACCCTGGTCGTCGCTCGCCAGGAGGAACCGGCCGAAAGGCGAATCCATCGGACCCATCGTGACCCGGCCCCCGAGCCGCGCGACCGCCTCCGCGGCGCGGTCGGCGTCGGAGACGGCGAAGTAGACGACGAAATGGGCGGGCAGTTCCTCGGGGAAGCCCTTCCCCATCCGGAAGCGGCCGAGGACCGCCTTGTCGGGGGTGACCTCCTCGCCCTCGGGGACGAAGATCCGGAAGTCGATGGCCTCGTCCTCGATCCGCTTGCTGCCGAAGCCGAAGACCTCCTCGTAGAAGGGGTCGGTCCGCTCGGTCTCGCGCGTGTAGACCTCGGTCCAGATGTAGGAGCCCGGGACGCCGGTCGCCTCGAAGCCGCCGTGCGTGCCGGCCTGCCACACCCCGAACACCGCGCCGCCCGGGTCGGCCGCCATGAGCATCGTGCCGAAGGGCCCAACGGGCATGGGTTCCATGATGAGTTGACCGCCCGAGTCACGGATCCTGCCCGCGGTGGCCCGGATGTCGGAGGAGGCGAGGTAGAGGTTCCACACCGTCGGCATCCGGCCGTCCGGCTTGGGGGAGAGCGCCGCGACGTTCTTCCCGTCCGGGCCGTACGCCTGGGTGTACTGGCCGTACTGCTCCTCCCCCTGCCCGAAGGTCCAGCCGAGCAGTCCGCCGTAGAAGCGCTTGCCGGCCTCCAGGTCGTTGAGCATGGCGTCGGCCCAGCAGGGGGTGCCGTCGGGGTGCGCGGCCATCTCGTCCTCGATTCGTCCGGTGATGCGGCTGGCGATCCCGATTCACGTGGGGATTCGCGTGGATCGACGGAGTGTCTGACTTGACACGTTATCGGCGGATCCCCCGCCGCGCCCGAGGAGAAATCGAACACATGGCCTTCCCCATTTGCAGGCACCGAATCGCGCGCTGATCACCAGCCCGTAAACTGACGGCATGACAGGACAAGTTCGCACCGTCGACGGCCGTGTGGCAGGGCGCCGGGGACAGGCGACGCGGCAGAAGCTGCTCGACTGCCTCGGCGAAATGCTCAGCACGTCGCCGTACCGGGACGTCAAGGTCATCGACGTCGCCCGGATGGCGGGTACCTCCCCCGCAACGTTCTACCAATACTTCCCCGACGTCGAGGGCGCCGTCCTCGAGCTCGCCGAGGAGATGGCCAAGGAGGGGGCCGCGCTGACGGACCTCGTCGCCGGCCGCTCCTGGGCCGGCAAGTCCGGCGCCACGGCGGCGGAGGAACTGGTCGAGGGCTTCCTCTCCTTCTGGCGCAAGCACGACGCCATCCTGCGCGTCGTCGACCTGGGCGCGGCCGAAGGGGACAAGCGGTTCTACAAGATCCGCATGAAGATCCTCAACCCCCTCACCAACTCCCTTTCCGACTCGATCAAGGAGCTTCAGGGCAAGGGCCGCGTCGACAAGGATGTCAGCCCGGCAGCCGTCGCCGGATCCCTGGTGGCCATGCTCGCCGCGGTCGCCGCGCACCAGAAGGGCTTCCAGAGCTGGGGCGTCAAGCAGGCCGAGCTGAAGCCGAACCTCTCGCTGCTGGTGCACCTCGGTGTGACGGGCAAGAAGCCGACGCGGTGACGCCGCGGCGCTGACGCCCGCCTCCGGCGGCATTTTTGATCTACGTTCACGTCGAAGTCCTGCCTGCAACGACGCGGGCGCCGACCGGTCCTCGGGGGAGGTTGCCGGCCCTGGCGCCCGCGTTGTCCTTTCCGGGGCTCCGCCCTACGGCTCTACGGCTCCACGGCCCTGCCGCCGCCCGGCTCCCCGGGGACGAGCCGGAACAACCGGATCCGTCGCTCCACGCGCCGCGCGTAGGTCGCGTACGGCGGCCAGAACTCCAGCAGCGCCGCCCACACCGCCTCGCGCTCCCCGCCCGTCAGCAACTCCGCCCGGACCGGGATGTCCCGGCCGCGCCAGCTGACCTCCGCATCGGGGTGCTTCAGCAGGTTCCCCGTCCACGCCGGGTGGTCCGTGCGCCCGAAGTTGCTGCCGACCAGCACGAAGGTCCCGCCCTCCTCGGGCATGCAGGCCAGCGGGGTGCGCCGGGGCAGCCCGCTGCGCGTGCCGGTGGCGGTGAGCACCAACCCGGGCAGCATCCGCGCGCTGAGCAGCACCCTGCCGCGGGTCAGCCGGTGCACGAACCGGTCCACCGCCGGGACGACATGCGGCCCGACCCTGGCGAACGCCCGGGTCGACGACACCTTCTGCACGGCGGTCCGCAGCACGCTCATGCCGCCGCCCTCCCCTTGGTCGTGGTAGCGGTCGTGGGCGTGGGCGTGGGCGTCGGTGGGGACGCGGTCGCGGGCGTGGGTGTGAAGAGGCCCGCCCGCTCCGCCGCGTGGGCCCGCAGCGCGTGCACGGGGCCGAAGAGCAGCTCGTCGGAGGCGGCCCGCTTCACGTACAGGTGCGCGTGGTGCTCCCAGGTGAAGCCGATGCCGCCGTGCAACTGGACGGCCTGGCCCGCGGTGGCGCGCAGCGCCTCCAGGCCCTGGGCGAGCGCGAGCGGCGCCGCCACCGCGGCGTCCGGCGCCTGCTCCGGGGGGCTCCCGACGGCCCAGGCGGCGTAGTAGGCGGCCGAGCGGGCGGCCTGGACCTGGACGTACAGGTCGGCGAGACGGTGCTTGACGGCCTGGAAGGAGCCCACGGGCCGCCCGAACTGCTCCCTGACCCCGACGTACTCCAAGGTCCCCGCGAGCGCCTGGGAGGCCGCCCCGGCGGCCTCCGCGGCCAGTGCGGCGGCGGCCAGGACACCCGTACGGGCGAGCGCGGGGCGCGGATCACCCGCCTCCTCCCCGCCCAGGGGCTCGGCGGGGACGTCGCGCAGCTCGACGCGGGCCTGCGGGCGGGTCTCGTCCAGGGCGGTCAGCCGCCTGCGGACCAGGCCCGGGGCGTCGCCGGGGACGAGGAAGAGCCGGATCCGGCTGCGGGCGTAGCCACCCGTATGGGCGGCCACCAGCAGCAGCCCGGCGCCGGGGCCCCCGAGCACCTGGTCGGCCTGCCCGTACAGCCGCCAGACCCCGTCCGCCCTGCGGGCCTGTACGCCGCCCGCGCGGCCGCCGCCCGCCCAGTCACCGGTGTTGGGGCCGGTGAGGCCGAGGGCGACCAGGGGCGCGGCAAGGGCCGCGGACTCCCCGGAGGCGAGGCGCGGGAGCAGGGCACGGCGCTGGGCGTCGGTGCCGAGCGCCTCGACCAGGGGGGCGGTGAGCACGGTCGTGCCCAGCAGCGGTGAGGGCAGCAGCGCCCGGCCGGTCTCCTCGCAGGCCAGCACCAGTTCCGCCGGGCCGCAGCCGGCGCCCCCGTACGCGGCGGGCAGGGCGAGGCCGGGCAGCCCCAGCGACCGTGCCAGCAGCCGCCACAGGGCGCCGTCGTGGCCCTCGGGGGTGCGGGCGGCGGACTTCACCTCGTCCGGTCCGCAGCGTTTGCGGAGCAGTTCGCGCAGGGTGCGGCGGATCTCTTCCTGCTCCTCGGTGAAGGCGGCGTCCACGGCGAGCTCTCCTCCCACCTCGGGGGATCCGGCGGCGTCCGGAAACCCCGAATCTGATGTACCGTCAGATTCATGGCTCAGGGTCAGGGTACTCGCAACGGCCGCGAAGTCGCCGTCCTCGGCGTCGCGTTGTCCGACTGCGGCAGGGTCGACGACGCCACCCCCTACACGCTCCACGCCCAGGCGGCGCGCCGCGCGCTCGCCGACAGCGGGCTGCCGCGGTCGGCCGTCGACGGCTTCGCCTCGGCCGGGCTCGGCACGCTCGCGCCGGTCGAGGTCGCCGAGTACCTCGGACTGCGGCCGCGCTGGGTCGACTCGACCTCCGTCGGGGGCGCGACCTGGGAGGTCATGGCCGCGCACGCAGCCGACGCGATCGCCGCCGGGCACGCCGACGTCGTGCTCCTGGTCTACGGCTCCACCGCCCGTGCCGACCTCAAGGCCGGGCGGCGCACCGCCAACCTGTCCTTCGGGACGCGCGGGCCCCTGCAGTTCGAGGCCCCGTACGGGCACACGCTGATCGCCAAGTACGCGATGGCCGCCCGCCGCCACATGCACCGGTACGGCACCACCGCCGAGCAGCTCGCCACCGTCGCCGTCCGGGCCCGGGCGAACGCGGCCCGCAACCCCGACGCGATGTACCGCACGCCGATCACCGTCGACGACGTCCTGTCCGGGCCGGTGATCGCCGACCCGTTCACCAAACTGCACTGCTGCATCCGCTCCGACGGCGGCTGCGCGGTGCTCCTGGCCGCCGCGGAGTACGCGCGGGACGCTGCGCCGCCGCCGGTGTGGGTGCTCGGCTCCGGCACCGCCGTCTCGCACGCCACGATGTCGGAGTGGGACGACTTCACGGTCTCCCCCGCCGCGGTCTCTGGGCGGCTGGCCTTCTCCCGCGCGGGCGTCACCCCTGACGAGATGGACCTCGCCGAGATCTACGACGCCTTCACCTACATGACCCTGGTCACGCTGGAGGACCTCGGCTTCTGCGCCAAGGGCGAGGGCGGGCCCTTCGTCGTCGCGTCGCCCCTGCCGGTCAACACCGACGGCGGCGGGCTGTCCGCCTGCCATCCCGGCATGCGGGGGCTGTTCCTGCTCGTCGAGGCGGTACGGCAGTTGCGGGGGGAGGCGGGTGAGCGCCAGGTGCGCAGGCCCGGTGGGGCGCTGCCGGAGCTGGCCGTGGCCTCGGGGACGGGCGGCTGGTTCTGCTCCTCGGGGACGGTGGTGCTGGGACGGGACTGAGGGTCACGGGCCCTTGCCCCGCCCCTACGCCCCGCCGGGGCTCCACCGCCCCCTCGGGCGTCAGCCGGTGACGGCGACCGGGGCGTCCCAGTCGCTGCGGTCCACGGTGATGGTGTAACCGCCGCGGGTCTCCTTGCTGTTGACCATGTACTGGTGGCCGCGGCGGTGGCCGGTCCACAGCGACGTGGAGAACGGCCAGTCCGTGGTCGTGGTCTTGTGCTCGTCCCACAGCGCGTACCAGAGGATGTCCGGCAGGTCGGTGCGGTTGGCCGCCGTGGCGACGGCCTTCGCGCTGGAGCTGCGGAAGCCGTAGAAGCCTGCCCAGTAACCCTTGGCGTGCACGGCCTTGTCCCACGCCCGGACGTACGCGAGCACCGCGTTGTTGCACGAGGTGTTGGTGACGTCGTACGACTCCATGTCCAGGTACACGGGGCTGCCGGCCTTCATCCCCAGCGCCGACGCCTTGGCCACCGCGTCCGCGCCGTCCGTCGCGCCCAGCGAGGCCGCCGTGGAGGCGGTCAGCTTCTCCGGGTTGCGGCTGGTCTGGCACGGCGGTTGCGCGCCCACGTAGAGCGGGATCAGCTTCCAGCCCGTGGCGCTGACCGACTTGACCCAGGACGCGGTCAGGTTCGGCTGCGCGCACCCCCGGTTCTTGCCGCCGACGTACACCGCGGCCGCACCGTAGAACCCGTTGTGCCACGCCTTCATCGCCGACGCGGAGGGCGCCGTGCAGGTGTCGAACGCCCGCCCCGTGTAGACCTTCGGGGCCGGGCGCGACACCGTGGTCGCCATCGAGGCCCCCGCCGCGACACCACCGCCCACGAGCACCGCGGCCGCCGCCACCGCCCAGGCGATGTAACGACGCTTCTTCGACATCCGGTGACCGGACATCCCCACCCCATTCACGACACGGGACGCACCGCACCGGGTGCGCCTGGCAGGACTGCTGAGGCCCCCTGCACGGCGCGCGCGTCCGGCACGCGTGCGGCGGCCGTGCGGGGCGCGGATGCACCGGCGTACGGGTCCACGGCGCGCGAGGGGCGGATCGCACCCTAGCCAACCCGCACACCATGATCGGGAAAGCACTTGTCCCGATCAGCACAAGATTCCCCCAAGGCACGGCAAATCTCCGCCCGGTCACCGGGGTCAGGGGCGTGGATCGGTCGCCAGGCGGCTGTGCAGGTGGACGTCCCGAAGCGCGCCGGACAGGTCGACGACCGCCTCGCGCAGGACCCCTTCGAGGACGTAACCGCAGCGCCGCGCGACACCGCAGGAGGGCTCGTTGCCGACGGCGTGGCCCAGTTCCAGCCGGTGCAGGCCGAGATCGCGGAAGGCCCACCGGGTGACCGCCTCCAGAGCGCGGGAGGCGACGCCGCGGCCACGGGCCTCGGGGAGCATCCAGTAGCTGACGCGTGCGCCGCGCATGGCGTGGTCGATCATCCCTATCCCGGCCTGGCCGAGCACCACACCGGCCTCGGTGACGGCGAACGACGCGAGGTCGCCGGCCCCCCAGCCGTCGCGCCGGCGCCGCAGGAACGCCCGCACCCCGGCTTCGTCGGGCTCGGGGGCGTGCGCGGTGTTCCAGCGGCGGAAGTCCGGGTCCGCGAGGCCGCGCAGTGCCGCGTCGAGGTCGCCGGACGTCTCCTCCCAGGGCCTGAGCAGCAGCCCGTACGCTTCCAACTCCACCGGCCTCAGCACGCCCTCATTCAAGCAAAGGAGGCGGTGACCGCCCGGGCCGGACGGAAGACGGGGATCGCGATGTCCCCGCCCGCGGCCGCGGGGCGGAAGCAGACGCGGAGGTCCATCCCGACGCGCAGCGCGTCGTGGGCGCAGCCGACGACCTCCGTCATCATGCGCGGTCCCTCGGCGAGGTCGACGACGGCGGCGACGTAGGGGACCCGTCCGGCGAACGGCTGGAGGTCGTTGGCGTGCACCACGGACCAGGTGTAGAGGGTGGCGTGGCCCGCGGCCTGCTCCCAGACGACCTCCTCGCTCCAGCAGTGGGGGCAGAACTCCCGGGGGTAGTGGTGGGCGGCGCCGCAGCCCGCGGCCAGGCACCGGCGGATCAGCAGCCGGCCCTCGGCGGCGGCGCTCCAGTAGGTGCGCGTGAAGGCGTCGGCCTCGGGCAGACCGGTCACAGGAAGAGCCCCCAGACGCTGTCGAGGGACCAGGTCTGCCAGCCCATGGCGAAGAGGAGGACGACGGAGGCGAGGAGCATCATGGCGTTCTGCCCCTGCTCCGCCCAGTCGTGGATCATGAGGACGAGGTAGAGCAGGTTGAGGACGATGCCGCCGGCCAGCGCGACCGGTGTCAGCAGCCCGGCGGTGAGACCGAGCCCGACGGCCAGTTCGGCGTAGACGACGACGTAGGCCATGACCTTGGGGCGGGGCGCGACGACCGCGGTGAATCCGCCCTGGACGAAGGTCCAGCGGTGCTTCGCGGCGACGTCGGCGGCCCAGGCGATGCCGGTGCCCCGCTCGAACCAGCCCTTCTTGTCCTTGTGCCGCCAGCTCTCCAGCCACCACAGGCCGAGGCCGATGCGCAGGACGGCGAGCCATTCGGCGCCGGTCAGCCAGATCGTCTGCATCGTATGCCTCCCCGGGACAAGGTATCTGACGGTATGTCAGTTGACCGGATGCGGTCGCACCTCCGCAAGGTGGCGGGGCGAAAGCGCGCTACCTTCCGGAGTGACCCTCACCCTGCAGGCACGGGAGCAGCCATGACCGACACCTCGGCATCCGCCGGCACCTCCGCATCCGCCGCCACCCCCCTACCGAACACGGCGGCGCCGGACGCCATCGTCGTCGGCGCCGGTCCCGGCGGTCTCGCCGTCGCGGCGTCGCTGCGGCACCGGGGCGTGCGCACCCTGGTCGTCGAGCGGTCGGACGCGGTGGGCGCCTCCTGGCGCGGCCACTACGACCGGCTGCGGCTGCACACGACCAGACGCCTGTCCGCGCTCCCGGGCCTCGGGATACCCCGGTCGTACGGCCGCTGGGTGGGCCGCGACGACGTCGTCCGCTACCTGGAGCAGTACGCCGAGTTCCACGGACTGGACGTCGCCACCGGCATAGAGGTGGGGCGGATCGAGCCCGCCGGGGACCCGGCGGCGGGCTGGGTGCTCCCGGCCACCGGCGGGCGCCGGCTGACCGCGCGCAGCGTCGTCGTCGCCACCGGCTACAACCACTCGCCGCACCTTCCGGACTGGCCCGGGCGCGACACCTTCGACGGAGAGCTGCTGCACGCCTCCCGCTACCGCAACGGCCGGCCCTACGAAGGCCGGGACGTCCTGGTCGTGGGCGTGGGCAACACCGGCGCCGAGATCGCCGTCGACCTCGCCGAGTCCGGCGCGGCCCGCGTCCGGCTGGCGGTGCGGACGCCCCCGCACATCATGCGCCGCTCCACCGCCGGGTGGCCCGCGCAGCGCACCGGGATCATGGTCCGCCGCCTCCCCACGAAGCTGGTCGACAAGATCGCGCCCTACGTGGAGCGCGTCTCCGTGCCGGACCTGTCCGCGTACGGGCTGCCCCGCCCGGACAACGGGCTCTACTCGCGGGTGCGGGAGGGCTCCATCCCCGTCCAGGACGTCGGCATCATCGACGCCGTCCGGTCGGGGAAGGTGGAGGCCGTCGCCGCCGTCGAAGGCTTCGACGGGCGCGAGGTGCTGCTCGCCGACGGCACGCGGATCACCCCGGACGCGGTGGTCGCGGCCACCGGCTACCGGCGCGGCCTGGAACCGCTCGTCGGTCATCTCGACGTCCTGGACGAGCGGGGCCGGCCCGTGCGGCACGGCGGCCGCAGTCCGAAGAACGCTCCCGGTCTGTACTTCACCGGCTTCACCAATCCCATCAGCGGCATGTTCCGCGAAATGGCCATCGACGCGCGCCGGATCGCCAAGGCCGTGGCGCGGCGGTAGCGAACGCGCGCGGTGGGCATCGAGGGGGTACGGACGAGCACCCGCGACGCCTCACGCACCGCCTCCGTACCACCCCTGCGCACCCCCGCACTGCCCCCGTACCGCTCCCGCTCCATCCCGGTCCGGCGGACCGGCCGGCCCTCTCCCCTCCGGCCGGCCGGACCGTCTTCCCGCGGGGCGCACAGGTTTCTCGCATCCTCCCCGTTCCTGACGGATCGTCAGTTCAGTAATCTGACATTACGTCAGTTCTCTGGACCTTCGAGCGGGACGGGCGAGACACATGCTTGGATCGACCTTCAGCACACGCGGCACCGATCCTGCGGCGGACGCCGGCGGCCCGGGCCACGGCACGGACGACGTGGACGTCAGCGGGCGCCCGCTGCACGCCCGCGTGCCCGACCTCGACCGCTTCTTCCGGCCCGAGTCCCTGGCCGTTGTGGGCGCCTCGGACGCCGAGGGCCGCCCCAACACCGGCATCACCCGGCAACTCGTCACCTGGGCCGAGCGGGTCGGCGCCCGGCTCCACCCGGTCAATCCCGGCCGCGGCACCGTGTTCGGCCTGCCCTGCCACACATCCGTCGCGGATCTCCCCGAGCCGGTCGACCTCGCCGTCCTGCTCGTCGCCGACCCCCTCCCCGTCCTCGAACAGCTCACCGGGGCCAAGGCACGGTTCGCGGTCGTCTTCGCCTCCGGCTTCGCCGAGACCGGGGAGGCGGGCGCCGCCGCCCAGGAGCGGCTCGGCCGGGCCGTCGCGGGCAGCGGACTGCGACTGCTGGGGCCGAACACCAACCTCAACGCCTTCCAGGCGTTCCGTGAGGACCTCCCCGGGCCGGCGATCGCCCTGATCACCCAGTCCGGCCACCAGGGCCGTCCGGTCTACGCCCTGCAGGAGCTCGGCATCCGGCTCAGCCACTGGGCGCCGACCGGCAACGAGGCCGACCTGGAGACCGCCGACTTCCTCTCCTACTTCGCCGGGCGGCCCGAGGTCGGCGCGATCGCGGTCTACGCCGAAGGCCTCAAGGACGGACGCTCGTTCGCCCTCGCCGCCGACCGCGCGGCCCGCAACAAGGTGCCGGTGGTCATGGTCAAGGTGGGCCGTACCGAGACGGGCACCCGCGCCGCGGCCACCCACACCGGCAAGCTCACCGGATCCGACGCGGTCGCCGACGCCGCCTTCCGCCAGTTCGGCGTGATCCGCGTCGACGCCCTGGACGAACTCCAGGACACCGCCGCCCTGCTGGCCCGGGCCCGGCCACCGGCCGCCGAGGGCGTGGTCGTCTACTCGATCTCCGGCGGCACCGGGGCGCACTTCGCGGACCTGGCCACCGCCGCCGGGCTGCCGCTGCCCACCCTCCCGGAGCCGAAGCAGGCCGAACTCCACCAGTGGATACCGGAGTACCTGAACGTCTCCAACCCCGTGGACAGCGGGGGCCATCCCGTCGGGGACTGGCGCGGCCGGAAGATCATCGACGCGATCCTCGCCGATCCCGCGGTCGGCGTGCTCGTCTGCCCCATCACCGGCCCCTTCCCTCCGATGAGCGACCGGCTGGCCCGGGACCTCGCCGAGGCCGCCGAGGACACCGACAAACTGGTGTGCGTGATCTGGGGCTCCCCCGTGGGCACCGAGGAGGCCTACCGGGCCACCCTGCTCGGCTCCTCCCGGCTCGCCACCTTCCGCACCTTCGGCAACTGCGTGACCGCCGTACGGGCCTGGCTGGACCACCACCGCTTCGCCGCCGGCTACCGCTCCCCCTTCGACGACGCGCCCCGCACGCCCTCCTCCTCCGCACGGAAGGCGCGGGCACTGCTGCACCCCGGCCGCCGGCTGAGCGAGCACGCCGCCAAGCAACTGCTGCGGGCGTACGGCATCCGCGTCCCGCGCGAGCAACTGGTCACCAGCGCCGCCGGTGCCGTCCGGGCGGCGGCCCAGGTCGGCTACCCCGTGGTGATGAAGGCGTCCGCCGACCGGCTCGCGCACAAGACCGAACTCGGCCTGGTCAAGATCGGCCTCACTTCCGCCAGCCAGGTCCGCGACGCCTACCGCGAACTCGCCGACATCGCCCGCTGCGAGGACCTGGACCTCGACGGCGTCCTCGTCTGCCAGATGGTGGAGCGAGGCGTGGAGATGGTCGTCGGCATGAGCCACGACCCGCTCTTCGGGCCCACCGTCACCGCCGGCCTCGGCGGGGTCCTCGTCGAGGTCCTGCGGGACACGGCCGTCCGCGTACCGCCCTTCGACGCCGGGACCGCGCGGGACATGCTGCGGGAACTGCGCGGCGCCCGCCTGCTCGACGGCGTGCGCGGGGCGCCGCCCGCCGACGCGGACGCGCTCGTCGACGTCATCCTCCGCGTGCAGCGCATGGCCCTGGAACTCGGCGACGGCCTCGCCGAACTCGACATCAATCCGCTGATGGTGCTGCCGCGCGGGCAGGGCGCCTGCGCCCTCGACGCACTGGCCGTCTGCCGTCAGGAGAACACACATGACTGACTCCCCCCGTGGAGTGGTCACGGAGCGTGATGACTCCGTGGAATCCGTTGTACTCCACGTCACCGACAACGGGGTCTCCCGGCTCACCCTCAACCGCCCCCAGGCGATGAACGCCATCACCCCTGACCTGCGCGAACGCCTCATCGAGAAATTTCTGGAGGCCTCCGCGGACCCGGCCGTGCGGGCCGTCGTCCTGACCGGCGCCGGCCGCCGGGCCTTCTGCGCGGGGGCTGATCTGCGCGGCGGTCCGACCGCCGCGGACCGGGTCGCGGGCGACGTGGCCCGGACGATCCGGTCCGGGGCCCAGCGCCTCATCGCCGCCGTCCTCGACTGCGAGAAACCCGTGGTCGCCGCCGTGAACGGCACCGCAGCGGGCCTCGGTGCCCATCTCGCCCTCGCCTGCGACCTCGTCCTGGCCGCCGACACGGCGAAGTTCATCGAGGTCTTCGTCCGCCGCGGCCTCGTCCCCGACGGCGGTGGCGCCTACCTCCTCCCCCGCCTGATCGGCCCGCACCGCGCGAAGGAACTCCTCCTCCTCGGCGACGACCTCCCCGCCACCGCCGCCGAACGCCTCGGCCTGGTCAACCGCGTCGTCCCCGCCGAGGAACTCGACACGGCCGCCCGCACGCTCGCCGAGCGACTCGCCGCCGGTCCCACCCGCGCCCTGGCCCTGACCAAACAACTCGTCAACGCGTCCCTGGACTCCGACCGCGCGACGGCCTTCGCCGCCGAGGCGGCCGCGCAGGAGCAGAACATGACCGCCGCCGACGCCCAGGAGGGACTGCGCGCCTTCCTCGAACGCCGCCCACCGGACTTCCGTGGCCGGTGACACCGCGAAGGCTCACTCCCCGGGCGCCCCGGCCCCGGGCGGGGGCCGGTACTCCTCCAGCAGTCCGGTGCCGTACGCCAGCAAAGCGCCCGCGAAGACGAGCCCGACCACCGCGATCGCCACGACGGAGATCTGGAACGCGACCTGCCGCTGCCGCGCCCACCCGGTCCTGCCCTCCGGGTCCCGGCGCCCCGCGTAGAACGCGGTGACCAGCACCGGCGCCGCACCGGCACCCGCGAGGCACAACCACGCGAGCGGGTACGGACCTCCGAGCCACACCACCGGCACCGCGAGGACGGCGGCCGTCGCCGTCTCCGCCGCCAGCAGGCAGAGCCAACGGGGGCGCCCGGTGCGCGCCGCGAGCCGGAGTCCCAGGACCGTCGCCGGCAGGGCGTGCAGGAGCGAGGCGGCCACTGCGAAGGCCCAGAGGGGGACCAGGGCCAGCGGCAGCACGCAAAGGGCGAGCGGCTCCTCGAAGGCGCCGTCCGAGGACTTCAGGGACGGAAGGACGACCATACGGACCGTTGCCGCGATCACCCCCACCGCGCAGTACGTCGTGACCGCCGCCGCGCGTCCGGCATCGCTCCACGGGTCGACCGCGCGCCGCGCCGGGGACCCCCATCCCGTACCCCATCCCATGACAAGCACGGTATGCCCGCTCCTCCTCCGATTGCCTGCGACCCTTCACTTCTGACGATCCGTCAGTTTCAATGGGAGGCGTGATGGGACAAGCAGGCATGGCGGTCGCCGTCGTGCGCTACCTCCGGTCGGCCGGGGCGGTGACGACGGCCGGGCGGGTGGACCCGCTGCCGCCGCCCGAACTGCGGGCCGTGCGGCCGGACGAGCGCGCTCCGGTGGACCAGGCCGAATTCCGGAAGGTGCTGGGGAACTTCGCGAGCGGCGTGACGGTGATCGCGGCGCCCGGGGACGACGCGGAAGGCGGACCCGCCGGGTTCGCCTGCCAGTCGTTCGCGTCGCTGTCGCTCGATCCGCCGCTGGTCGTCTTCATGGTGGCGCGCACGTCCACCAGCTGGCCGCGCATCGCGCGGGCCGGGGTGTTCTGCGTGAACGTGCTCGGCGCGGGCCAGCAGGAGCTGTGCCGCTCCTTCGCCGTGAGCGGCGGGGATAAGTTCGCGGGCGCGGAGTGGGATCCGGCGCCGGTGACGGGCTCGCCCCGGCTGCGCGGCGTGGCCGCGTGGATCGACTGCGCGATCCACGCCGTGCACACCGGCGGCGACCACCTCGTCGTCATCGGCCGGGTCCGGGATCTGGGCCACGGGGCGGAAGACGGCGGGCCGCTGCTCTTCCACCGCGGCCGCTTCGGCCGGCTCGCGCCCTGACCGCGGCCGCCGTACGCGCCTCAGCCCGTACGCGCCTCAGCCCGTGAACTCCGGCGCCTGGTGGGGCGCCCACCAACTGGTCAGCGCCCAGATCCCGAGGGCGGCCACGGCCACCGCCACCAGGGCCGCGAGCCCGGGGCGGCGCGACCCTCGCAGCGTGAGCAGCCAGAAGGCCAGCGGCACCAGGGCGCCGCCCGCGGCGATGAGCGGAAGGTCCACGTAGAGGACGCTCAAGTCCCTGCGCTGTCCCTCGAAGCCGCCCTCGACGTTGACCCTGGCGAGCGGCGCCCAGGCCAGCAGCGCGGACGCCGCACCCAGGCCCGCCACAAGAAGGCCGGTGAGGCCCTTGGTCGCTTCCCTCACGCACAGGACGGACGCCCCGGCGCCGCACGCGGTTCCCGTACCGCCCCCAGGGCAGCCGCGAGACCCGGCGGCGCCGGGGCCGGCCGGCTACGCCGCGAGCGGGAGCGCCCCGGCGCCCGGGGTCGCCCGCCGCCGGATCACCAGCGCCATGAGCGCCGCCACCGCGCACAGCGCACCGGAGGAGTACCAGACCACGTCGTAGGAGCCGAAGGTGTCGCGCGCCACGCCGCCGAGGAACGCCACCAGGGCGGCGCCCAACTGGTGGGAGGCGAGTACCCAGCCGAAGACGATGGCGCTGTCGGCGCCGTAGAACTCACGGCACAGGGCGATGGTCGGCGGCACGGTGGCGACCCAGTCCAGGCCGTAGAAGACGATGAACAGCACCATGGGCGGGTGGACGGCGTCGTTCAGGAGCACCGGCAGGAACATCAGCGACAGTCCGCGCAGCCCGTAGTAGGTGGCCAGCAGCCGCCGCGGGCTGAAGCGGTCGGTGAACCAGCCGGAGGCCACCGTGCCCGCGATGTCGAAGATGCCGATCACGGCGAGCAGTGAGGCGGCGGCCGTCACCGGCATCCCGTGGTCATGGGCCGCGGGCACGAAGTGCGTCTTGACCAGGCCGTTCGTCGAGGCGCCGCAGATCGCGAAGGTTCCCGCCAGCAGCCAGAACGGGCCGCCGCGGGCTGCGTTGAACAGCGCCTTGACCGCTCGCTTGGCCGCCCCCGTCACCGGAGGCGGCTTCGGCACGAACTCCGCGGCACCGTACGGGGCCAGGCCCACGTCGGCGGGGTGGTCCCGCAGCAGCAGGTAGACCAGGGGCGCGACGACGACCGCGGCGCCCGCCACGGTGAGGGCCGCGGCGCGCCAGCCCGCGTGCTCGATGATGACGGAGAGCAGGGGGAGGAAGATCAGCTGTCCCGCCGCGCCGGCCGCCGTCAGGATGCCCGTGACCAGGCCGCGCCGGTCCTCGAACCACCGGTTGGTGACGGTGGTCGCGAAGGCCAGGGCCATGGAGCCGCTCCCCAGCCCGACGAGCACGCCCCACAGGAGCACGAGCTGCCAGCTCGCGGTCATGAAGACGGTCAGGCTCGCACCGGTCGCGATGGTGACGAGCGCGGCCGCGACGACCCGGCGGATGCCGAAGCGGTCCATGAGCGCGGCGGCGAACGGCGCCGTCACGCCGTAGAGCGCGAGGTTGACCGAGACGGCCAGGCCGATCATGCCCCGCGACCACCCGAACTCGCCGTGCAGCGGCTCGATCAGCAGTCCGGGCAGGGAGGCGAAGCCGGCGGCGCCGATGAGCGTGACGAAGGCGGCGGCCGCCACCGACCACGCGCGGTGGATCCGGGGCGTGCGGAACGGCCGGGGAACGTCGGGGCCCCTGTCGGCCAGGGGCTGCACGGGAAGCTCGGGAGTCTGCGTCACCAGGTCAGCATCCGGCATCGTCTTTCACGGAACGAGTGGCCGGATGGCCATGTTGTGCAAGGATCGGGCCATGGCCGAATCCATGGAGACGCCTTCGCCGACCGCAGCGCCGCGCACACCGGTGCGTCACCGGGTCGTCGTCCTGGTGCAGCACGGTGTGATCCCCTTCGAAGTGGGCATCCCGCACCGCATCTTCGGCGGCGCGAGGGACTCCGACGGGGTCGATCTGTACGAGGTGGTGACGTGCTCCCCGCACGGTCCCGGGCCGGTGCGCGCCGAGGCCGACTTCGAGATCCACGTCGCCCACGGCCCCGAGGTCCTGGAGACGGCCGACACCGTCATCGTCCCCGCCGCCCATGAGCGCTCCGTCGCGCACACCGAGGGCCGGCTGCCCGCGGAGATGGCGGCGGCTTTCGCCCGCATCCGCCCCGGCGCCCGGCTCGTCTCCATCTGCACCGGCTCGTACTTCCTCGCCGCGGCCGGCCACCTGGACGGCCTGCGCGCCACCACGCACTGGTCGAGCACGGACCACTTCCAAAGGCTCTTCCCCCAGGTGCGGGTCGAGCCGGACGTCCTGTACGTGGACAACGGCGCCATCCTCACCTCCGCGGGCGTCGCCTCGGGCATCGACCTGTGCCTGCACCTCGTACGCCGTGACCACGGCACCGCCGTGGCCAACGCCAGCGCGCGCCGTACGGTCGTGCCGCCGCACCGGGAGGGCGGACAGGCCCAGTACATCCAACGGCCCGTCCCCGAGCCCCAGCAGGCCACCACGGCCGCGGCGCGCTCCTGGGCGCTGGACCGGCTCGACCGGCCGCTGACGCTGCGCGAGCTGGCCGAGCGCGAGGCGATGAGCGTGCGCACCTTCACCCGCCGCTTCCGGGAGGAGGTGGGCACCAGCCCCGGGCAGTGGCTGACGCAGCAGCGCGTCGAGCGCGCCCGGCACCTGCTGGAGTCCAGCGACCTGTCGGTCGACCAGGTCGCCTCGCAGGCCGGGTTCGGCACGGCGGCCTCCATGCGGCAGCACCTGCAGGCCGTCCTCGGCGTCTCGCCCAGCGCCTACCGGCGCACCTTCCGGGCGACGGCGGCGTTCTGACCCGCCTCAGAAGGTCAGCACGCCCCGCGCCACACGGCCGCCCTGGGCGTCCTCCGCCGCCTTGGCGAAGTCCTCCACCGGGTAGGTGCGGGTGACGAGTTCGTCCAGCAGGAGCCGGCCCTGCCGGTACAGGTCGGCGTAGAGCGCGATGTCGCGCTGCGGCCGTGCCGAGCCGTAGCGGCAGCCCAGGATGGACTTGTCGAGGTACATGGAGGACACCAGGAAGGACGCCTCGGCGTCGGCCGGCGGCACGCCCAGCAGGACGGCCTGGCCATGGCGGTCCAGGAGGTCGACGGCCTGGCGGATGAGCCCGACGTGGCCGACGCACTCGAAGACGTGGTCGGCGCCGGTGGGCAGCAGCGCGCGAGCCGCCTCCGCCGAGTCCACGAACTCGGTGGCGCCGAACAGCCTCGCGGGTTCCTCCTTCGCCGGGTTGGTGTCGACGGCGACGATCCGGGAGGCGCCCGCGATGCGCGCACCCTGGAGCACGTTCAGGCCGATGCCGCCGGTGCCGATGACCACGACCGTGTCGCCGCGGTCGACCCGGGCGCGGTTGAGGGCGGCGCCGACCCCGGTCAGCACCCCGCAGCCGATGAGCGCGGCCGAGGTGAGGGGGATGTCCGCGGGAAGGAGGACGGCCTGGACGGCCTTGACGACGGTCAGTTCGGCGAAGGCCGAGTTGGAGGCGAAGTTGAACAGCGGCTCGCCCTGGCGGCTGAAGGGCCTGCCGGGACGGCCGATGGCCTTGCGGCACATCGTCGGGCGGCCCCGGTCGCAGTCCGGGCAGGTGCCGCAGTTGGCGAGGGTGGACAGGGCCACGCGGTCGCCCGGCGAGACGTGCGAGACGCCGGCGCCGGTCGCCTCGACGACGCCCGCCCCCTCGTGGCCGAGCACGACCGGTACGGGGAAGGGGATGACCCCGTCGACGACGGACAGGTCGCTGTGGCACAGCCCGGCCGCGTGGATGCGGACCAGCACCTCGCCCGGGCCCGGGTCCCGGACCTCCAGGTCGTCGACGACCGCGGGCTGCGTCCCGTCGAAGATCACGCCTCTCATCACCACACCACCGCCTGGAGCTCGCTGTACGCGTGCAGTCCGAAGGAGCCGCCGTCGCGGCCGATCCCGCTGTGCTTGAAGCCGCCGAAGGGCGTCTCGGGGTGACGCTGCACGGTGTTGATGCCGACGTTGCCGCTGCGCAGGCGGGCGGCCAGGGCCCAGGCGCGCGCGGTGTCGCTGCCGAAGACGTAGTCGTACAGGCCGTACGGGGTGCCGTTGGCGATCTCGACGGCCTCGTCCTCGGTGTCGTACGGGAGGGCGGCGACGACCGGGCCGAAGATCTCCTCGCGGGCGACCGTCATGGCGGGCGTGACGTCCGCGAGGAGCGTGGGGGCGGCGTAGTAGCCGGGTTTGAGGTCGGGGCGCGCGCCGCCGGTGACGACGCGGGCGCCCTGCTCGCGGGCGCCCGCGATGTACGCCTCGACGCGGTCGCGGTGCGCGGCGGTGATCAGCGGGCCGACGACGGTGGAGTTATCCACAGGGTCCCCGACGGTCAGCGAACGGGCGTACTGTTCAAGGGCGGTGATCACCTGCTCGTACCGCCCGCGGGGGACGAGCACACGGGTCGGTGCCGTGCAGATCTGACCTGAATGGAATGCCCATGTTGAACCGACAGCAGATACCGCTGATCTGAGGACGCCCGGTGCGGCGTCCTCGAGGATGATCGCCACGCCCTTGCCGCCCAGTTCCATCAGGGTCCGCTTCATCGACGCGCCCGCGACGCGGGCGATCGCCTGCCCGACCGCCGTCGAGCCGGTGAAGCTGATCATGTCGACGCCGGGGTGCGCGACCAGTGCCTCACCGGCCGCGGCGCCCGAGCCGGTGATGACGTTGAACACCCCGTCGGGCAGGCCCGCCTCCCGCATGATCCCGCCGAGCAGCAGGCAGGTCAGCGGGTCCTGAGGCGCGGGCTTGGCGACGACGGTGTTGCCCATGGCCAGGGCGGGGGCGACCTTGCCGGCCAGGTTGACCAGGGGGAAGTTGTAGGAGGTGATGCAGGCGACGACGCCCACCGGACGCCGTGCCGCCGCCGCGTTGACCAGCCCGCCGGGGGCGAGCGGCGAGGCCTTCACGGGCTGCGGCGCGAAGGGCATCGTGTCCGGTTCCAGCGCGCCCCGCGCGTAGCGCCGGAAGCGGTCCACCGCCGTGGGAATCTGCATGCTCGACGCGACACGGATCGTCGCTCCCGTCTCCTGCTGGAGCAGCGGTACGAGATCCGCCGACCGCGAGGCGAGGACGTCCGCGATCCGCTCCAGGATCGCGGCGCGCTCCGCCGGGCTCGTACGGGACCAGCCCTCGTACGCCTCCCGGGCTGCGCGCACCGCGGCCTCCACGTCCGCCGGGCCCGCTTCGGGGGCGTGCCCGACGGTCTCCTCCGTGGCCGGATTGACAACTGGATAGTGCGCTCCGGCCGGTTCGTGCCACCGGCCGCCGATCCAATGGCCGTACGTCCCGTCGCTGTTCATCCGCGAGGCTCCTTCGGGAGGCCGAGCACCCGCTCGGCGATGATCGTGCGCTGGATCTCGTCCGAGCCGCCGTAGATGGTGTCGGCGCGGCTGAAGAGGAACATGCGCTGGGCCTGGTCGAGTTCGTAGGGCCGCTCCGGCTCCCACGGCGCTGGGCCGGTCGCGGCGGGGGCGCCGCGGACGGCGACGGCCAGTTCGCCGAGCCGCTGGTGCCAGCCGCCCCACAGCAGCTTGGCGACGCTCGGGGCGGCCGGGTCGGCGGTGCCCAGCGTGCGCAGGGCGTTCCAGCGCATGGTGCGCAACTCGGCCCACTGGCGCACCAGCCGGTCCCGCAGCACGGGGTCGGTCACCGCCCCGGTGGCGACGGCGCGGTCGACGACATGCCGCAGTTCGCGTTCGAAGCCGATCTGCTGCACGAGGGTGGAGACCCCGCGCTCGAAGCCCAGGAGGGACATGGCGACCTGCCAGCCGTTGCCCTCCCCGCCGACGACGTGGGCGGCGTCGGCGCGGGCCCCGTCGAAGAAGACCTCGTTGAACTCGGCCGTCCCGGTGAGCTGGCGGATGGGGCGGACCTCGACGCTGCCGGGCTGGTCCATGGGGACCAGCAGGAAGCTCAGTCCGTGGTGCCGGCGCGAGTCGGGTTCGGTGCGGGCCAGGACGAAGCACCAGTCGGCGTCCTGGGCGAGGGAGGTCCAGATCTTCTGGCCGGTCACACGGTAGCAGGGACCTTCGGCGTCGTGGTCCGAGGCGGCCGCGGTGCGGACGCCGGCGAGGTCGGAGCCCGCACCGGGCTCGCTGTACCCCTGGCACCACAGTTCCTCGCCGCGGGCGACCGGCGGCAGGAAGCGGTCGCGCTGGTCGGGCGTGCCGTGCGCCTCCAGGGTGGGGGCCAGCAGGTTCTCGCCGATGTGCCCGGACCGGGCGGGCGCCTCGGCGCGGGCGTACTCCTCGCCCCAGGCGACCTGCTGGGGCAGGGTGGCACGCCGGTTGCCGTAGTCGCCGCGCCAGCCGAGGCCGATCCAGCCGGCGGCGCCGAGTTCCCGCTCCCACTCCCTGCCGGGTGCGCGGTCCGGGTGCGCCGTCAGCCACTCCCGGGCCTCCGCGCGGAAGGCCTCCGTCTCCGGGCCGAAGGTGAAGTCCATGGTCCGCCCTCTCCTTCGTGCGGGGCCGTCACTGCCCTCGGGAGGCGGCCGCGGCGGCGCGCATGGCCTCGAGCTGGGCGAGCATCGGCATGGGGTCGGTGCCGACGGAGCCGGGCAGCGCGGCGGCGATGCGCTGCGGCGTCCATCCCCCGCCGGCCGCGTAGGCGGCGCGCAGTTCGCGGGGCTGCGCCCAGACCGCGATCTTGGGTCCGGCGACCGTGTAGACCTGTCCGGTGATGTCGCGGGCGTGGTCGCTGAGCAGGAAGGCGACCATGGCGGCGACGTCCTCGGGCTCGCCGATCTCGGTGAGCTCCATGGGCACGTTGGCGGACATGCGGGTGCGTGCCACGGGGGCGACGCAGTTGGCGGTCACGCCGTAGCGGTGCAGTCCGAGTGCGGCGCTGCGCACCAGCGAGATGATCCCGCCCTTCGCCGCGGAGTAGTTGGCCTGGGAGACGCTGCCCTGGTGGTTGCCGCTGGTGAAGCCGACGAGGGTGCCCGAGCCCTGCCGTCGCATCACGGCCGAGGCGGCGCGGAAGACGGTGAAGGTGCCCTTCAGATGGGTGGCGAGGACCGGGTCCCACTCTTCCTCGCCCATGTTGAAGAGCATGCGTTCGCGCAGGATCCCGGCGACGCAGACGACTCCGTCGACGCGGCCGTAGGTCTGCACGGCCGTGGTGACGATCCGTTCGCCGCCCGCCATCGACGAGACGTCGTCGGTCACCGCGGTGGCCTCGCCGCCGGCCGCCTCGATCTCCTTGACGACGGCGGCCGCGACCTCACCGGTCGGTTCGCTGCCGTCGACCGCGACACCGTAGTCGTTGACGACGACCTTGGCGCCCTCGGCCGCGCATGTGAGGGCGACGGCCCGCCCGATGCCGCGCCCGGCCCCGGTGACCGCGACGACCTTTCCGTTCAGGAAGTTGCCCACGTCCGGTCACGCCCCTTCTCAGAGTTTCTGACGGACCGTTAGATTCTAGGAGTACGGGCACACCCCAGCACAAGCCCTGAGACCGGGAGGCAGCGATGGCGTTCCCCGCCGAGTTCCACGACATCGCCAAGCGCGTCAACAACTGGGGCCGCTGGGGTGAGGACGACGAGACCGGCACCCTCAACCTGGTCACCGACGAGGTCGTCCGCGCGGCGGCCGGCACCGTGCGCAGCGGACGCCGTGTGCCGCTCGCGCTGCCCCTGCAGCAGGACGGGGTGCAGACGGGAATGATCCCGGGCCGGGTCAACCCCCTGCGCACCATGGTGATGCTCAACCACGAGATGTTCGGCCCGGGCACGGTCGCCACCAGCGACGACATCGTCACCATGGGGCTGCAGGCGGCGACCCACTGGGACGCCCTGACCCATGTCTCGCACTCGGGACGGATCTACAACGGCCGCCCGGCCGGCTCCATCACCGCCCACGGCGGCGCCGCCTTCAGCGGCATAGAGAAGATCACGACGCTGCTCTCCCGCGGCGTCCTGCTCGACGTGGCCCGCGCCCGCGGGACCGACCGCCTGCCCGGCGACCACGCGGTCACCCCCGACGACCTCGACGCGGCCGAGGAACTGGCCCGGACCACCGTCCGCCCCGGGGACGTCGTGCTGGTCCGCACCGGTCAGATGCGTGTGTACCTGGCGGGCGACAAGCACGCCTACGCCTTCCCGTCACCGGGGTTGTCGGTGCGCACCCCCGAGTGGTTCCACGCCCGCGACGTCGCGGCGGTCGCCAACGACACGCTGACCTTCGAGATCTTCCCGCCGGAGATCGAGGACCTGTGGCTCGCCGTGCACGCCCTGGACCTGGTGGAGATGGGAATGCCCCAGGGCCAGAACTGGAATCTCGAGGCGCTGTCGGAGGCCTGCGCCGAGGAGGGGCGGTACGCGTTCCTGCTGGACGCCACCCCGCAGCCCTTCGTGGGCGGGGTCGGCAGTCCGGTCGCGCCGGTGGCGGTGCTCTGAGGGAGGTCCGTGCGGTCAGAAGGCGGGGCGGCGGATCAGCCCGCCCATGGACTGCGCGGGGACGATCGCGGGGCGCTCGCTGCGGTCGATCTCGCACCAGATCTGCTTGCCGGCACCTTCCCGCTGCCAGCCCCAGCGGTCCGCGAGGCCGTCCACGAGTTCCAGTCCCCGGCCGCCGGTCTCGTCGTTGTCGGCGTGCCGCGGCCGTGGCGGCGCGTCGCTGGTGTCGGCCACCTCGACGCGCACGGTCTCCTGCTCGCCGCTCTGCGCGGCGCCGGAGGAACGGAAGAGCATCCGCAGCACGGCGGGACAGCCGGTGTGCACGACGGCGTTGGTGACCAGTTCGGAGATGAGCAGGATCAGCGTCTCGGCGACCGGCTCGTCGGCTCCTATGCCGGAGCCCGCGAGACGCGAGCGGGCCCACCGGCGGGCCCGGCCCACCTCCGCGGGGTCGGGGCCGACCTCAAGCTGAACCTGGAGCACCTGCACCGCTCACACCATCCGAACCGGCGGACACGTCGCCTCGCGCCTCGGCAGGGTCACCGTACGTGACCTCTTCACAACCCAGCATGATTGACCCGCAGTGACCGCAACAAGCGCTTCGGGCATATTCCAGCGCAAGGGGGCACGAGTGCTGCATACTGTGCGGGGCTCATTACAGGGCGAAATCGAACAGCCCGGTACAGGCAGCCCGCCGGGCACCGAGACCCCGCCACTGCCACATCCGTCGCGTTTCTCCACCACACGCACCCGATGGAGCGTACCCGAGGCAGGCTCCGACTCCACGGCGTGACGAGTCACACCTCGGACACAACCCGATATCGACGCTCGGGGACTCCTTATCCGTGACGAATAAGCCATAACTGCCTAAATCCGGCAAAGAGTCTCGTCGAGGAGTCTCTCCGCGAGCTGCTCCTCACACTCCGCCACGGAACGGCCCCGGCTCCGCAGGATCCACGACCGCTTGATGTGGAGATGCACCTCCGCCTCCCAGGTGAAACCCATCCCGCCGAACACCTGCAGGCAGTCGCGGGCGTTGCGGACGGCCGCCTCGTCCGCCAGCAGCCGTGCGGCCGCCGTCTCGCCCGGATCACCGGAGACCGCCGCCGCACGCACCGCCGTACGTGCCATCTCGACCCGGACCAGCATCTCGGCGCACAGGTGCTTGACCGCCTGGAAGGAGCCGATGGGCCGCCCGAACTGCTCCCGGGTCGCGGCGTACCGCACGGCGAGCTCCAAGGTGCGCGCCGCGCTGCCGGTCTGCTGCGCGGAGGTCAGCAGTTCGCCGGCTCCGCCGCCGCCGGCCGGTTCGCCGCCCACCACCCGGTGCAGCGGGGTGAGCGGGTCCACCGAACGCACCGGCTCGGCCTTGTCGAAGGAGCCCAGCACATGGTCGGACGCCTCCAGCCACTCGGCCAGCTCGCCGTCGACCGCGGTGACCACGGTGGTGCCCTCTGCCGCCCCCGGCACCCGTCCGGCCGCCAGGTACGTCGTCACCAGCGGCCCCGGCAGCAGCACCCGTCCGGCCTCCTCGAAGACGAGCACGGCCTCCGCGAGGCCGAGGCCGAGACCGCCCCGCTCCTCCGGCAGCCGCAGCGCGAAGAACCCCGCCTCCCCCAGCGCCCGCCACATCTCGCGGTCGAGGGGCACCGGGGTCCCCGCGGCCGCCCCGGCGGCGTCCTCCCGCAGGCGCTCCGCCGGGTAGAGCCGCGCCAGCAGTCCACGGGTCCCGTCGGCGAGCGCCCGTTGGTCCTCGGTGAGGCGGAAGTCCACGGCCGCTCACGCCCCCTTCGGCAGGCCGAGGATCCGCTCGGCGACGATGTTCCGCTGGATCTGCGACGTGCCCGCCGCGATGGTGTACGAGAGCGAGGAGAGCCGGTCCGCCGTCCACGGGCGGTCCGCGTCCAGCGCCCCGGAGGGACCGAGGAGCTCGGCGGCGGTGTCGTAGAGCTCCTGGCGCGCGTGCGAGTAGCGCAGCTTGAGGACCGAGCCCCCGACGCCCGGGGCGCCGGCGCTGACGTTCCACTGGACCAGCCGCCACAGGACGCCGAACTCCGCCGCCAGGCGGCCCAGCCGGCGCCGCAGCACGGGGTCGTCCCAGGCTCCCTTCTCCCGGGCGGTCCGGGCCAGTTCGCGCAGGGTCCGCCGGCACGCGACGACCTCGCCGGCGAAAGCGGTGCCGCGCTCGAAGGAGAGGGTCACCATCGTGACCCGCCAGCCGTCGTTCTCCGCGCCGACCCGGTTGGCGACCGGCACCCGCACCCCGTCCAGGAAGACCTCGGCGAACTCCGTCGTCCCCGCGAGGGTCCGCAGCGGCCGCACCGTCACGCCCGGCACGTCCATCGGCATGGCCAGCCAGCTGATGCCGCGGTGCCGCGGTGCGTCGGGATCGGTGCGCACCAGCAGTTCGCACCAGTCGGCGACCTCGGCGTGCGAGGTCCAGATCTTCGAACCGGTGACCACGTAGGCGTCGCCGTCGCGCACCGCCCGCGTCCGCAGGGACGCCAGGTCCGAGCCCGCCCCCGGCTCGCTGAACCCCTGGCACCACACCTCGTCCCCGCGCAGCACCGGGGGCAGCCAGCGTTCACGCTGGCCGGCCGTCCCCTCGGCGGCGATGGTGGGCCCGGCGTGCAGCAGACCGACGAAGTTCGCGCCGACGTAGGGCGCCCCGGCCAGCTCGGTCTCCTCCAGGAAGATCAGCCGCCGGGTCTGATCGGCGTTCCAGTGGACGTCGGCGTACCCCGCCTCGTGCAGGCGCCGCTGCCAGCCGGTGTCGTACGCCCGCCGGGCGGGCCAGTCGGCGGGGTCCGGCGCGGGCGGCAGCGTGGGCAGCGTCCGGGCGAGCCAGGCGCGCAGCTCGCCCCGGTACGCCTGCTCCGCCTCGGTGTACGTCAGGTCCACCGGTCCGGCTCCAGCCCCAGCATGCGGATGGCGTTGCCGCGCATGAGCTTGTACACCGTCTCGTCGTCGAGGCCCTTCACATGGTCGAGGGCGACCTCCTTGGTGTGCGGGAAGGTCGAGTCGACGTGCGGGTAGTCGGTCTCGAAGGTCGCGTTGTCGCGCCCGACGACGTCGATCGAGGCGACGCCGTGCTTGTCGCGGAAGAAGCAGCAGAAGATCTGCCGGTAGTAGTAGGCGGAGGGCGGCTCGGGGATCACGTCGCGCACGCCGCCCCACGCCCGGTGCTCCTCCCAGACGTCGTCTGCCCGCTCCAAGGCGTAGGGGATCCAGCCCATCTGCCCCTCGCTGTAGGCGAGCTTGAGCCGGGGGTGGCGCACCAGCACCCCGCTGAAGAGGAAGTCCATCATCGAGGCCATCGCGTTGTTGAAGGAGAGCGAGGCCTGCACGGCGGGCGGCGCGTCCGGGGAGGCGGCCGGCATCTGCGAGGACGAGCCGATGTGCATGTTCACCACCGTCCCGGTCTCCTCGCAGACGGCGAAGAAGGGGTCCCAGTACCCCGAGTGGATGCTGGGCAGCCCGAGGTGGGTCGGGATCTCGCTGAAGGTGACGGCCCGCACCCCGCGGGCCGCGTTGCGGCGGATCTCGGCGACGGCCAGGCCGACGTCCCACAGCGGGATCAGGCAGAGGGGGATCAGCCGGCCGCCGCTGTCCCCGCACCACTCCTCGACCATCCAGTCGTTGTAGGCGCGGACGCAGGCGAGGGCGACCTCCTTGTCCTTGGCCTCGGCGAAGGTCTGGCCGCAGAAGCGCGGGAAGGTGGGGAAGCAGAGCGAGCCCTCGACGTGGTTGAGGTCCATGTCCGCGAGCCGGGCCTTGGGGTCCCAGCAGCCACGCCGCATCTCCTCGCGGGTGATGCCCTCCAGGGTCATCTCGTCCCGGTCGAAGCCGACGGCGGCGATGTTCCTCTTGTAGGGGAACTTCAGGTCCTCGTAGATCCACCAGTCGGTCGGCGGGCCGTCCGGGTCCATCGTGATCTGGTACTTCCCGCCGATGTAGGCGAGCTCCCCGATTCCGGCGGTCAGCGGCTGGGGACCGCGGTCCCGGTACTTCGCCGGCAGCCAGGTCTCGAAGAGGTGTGCGGGTTCGATCACGTGGTCGTCGACGCTGATGATCCGGGGCAGTTCCATCGCTCCCCGCCCTTCCTTGAATCTGATGGATCGTCAGATTCACAGTACGCCCGCCGCCCCGGAGCGTCCATCGGCGACGCGCGGACCCTGGACCGCGCCCGGCCGGGGGCCTACGCTCCGGGCGACTGAATCTGACGCGACGTCAGATCGCTGACGGGAGGAGAAGAGATGCGAAGCCTGGGCGACTCGCCGACCCTCTGGGCGCTCATCGCGGGGCGGGCCGCCCTGACCCCCGACGCCCCGGCGCTGCTCGACACCGACGACCGCCGGCTGACCTTCGGACAGCTGCACGACCGCGCCGAACGGGTCGCCGCCGGGCTGCAGGCCCGCGGCATCCGGCCCGGCACCGCGGTGGCCTGGCAGCTGCCGACCCGGATCGAGACCGTGGTCCTGTCCGCGGCCCTCGCCCGGCTGGGTACCGTGCAGACCCCGGTCATGCCCTTCTACCGCGACCACGAGGTCGGCCACATCCTGCGCCAGACCGGCCCCGCCCTCTTCGCCGTCCCCGGCGTATGGCGCGGCTTCGACCACACCGCGATGGCGCGCCGCCTCGGCGCGCACGACGTCCTGGAGGCCTACGAATCCCTGCCGGAGGGCGACCCGGACTCCCTCCCCGCCCCGCCCTCCGACGGCACTCAGGTCCGCTGGATCTACTGGACCTCCGGCACCACCTCCGAGCCCAAGGGCGTGCTGCACACCGACCGCAGCCTCATCGCCGGCGGCTCCTGCCTCGCCCTCGCCCTGGAGCTCGGCCCGGACGACGTCGGCTCCGTCGCCTTCCCGTACGCGCACATCGGCGGCCCCGACTACCTGGTCATGCTGCTCCTGTGCGGCTTCCCGGCCCTGCTGCTGGAGCACTTCTCGCTCCCGGGGTCCCTGGAGGCCTACCGCAGGCACGGGGTCACCATGGCGGGCGGCAGCACCGCCTTCTACTCCCTCTTCCTCGCCGAGCAGCGCAAGCAGCCCGCGGGGAGCAGGATCATCCCCACCCTGCGCCTGCTGTCCGGCGGCGGCGCCCCCAAGCCGCCCGAGCTCTACCACGAGGTGGTCCGCGACCTCGGCTGCGCCCTCGCGCACGGTTACGGCATGACCGAGGCCCCCATGATCACCATGGGCTCGCCGCGCGACCCCGTCGACCGGCTCGCCACCACCGAGGGCCGCCCGCCCGCCTCCATGGAGATACGCATCGCCGACGTCGGCGAGGTGCTGCTGCGCGGTGAGGCCGTCTGCCAGGGCTACACCGACCCGGAACTGACCAAGCAGGCCTTCGACGCCGACGGCTTCCTGCGTACCGGGGACGTCGGCAGGCTCACCCCGGACGGCTACCTGGTCCTCACCGGGCGCCTCAAGGACATCATCATCCGTAAGGGTGAGAACGTCTCCGCCAAGGAGATCGAGGAACTCCTCTACGCCCACCCCGGCATCGCCGACGCCGCCGTGATCGGCCTGCCCGACCCCGAGCGCGGGGAACGTGTCTGCGCCGTCGTCGAGCAGCCGCCGGACGCCGGACCGCTCACCCTCGCCGAGGTCACGGCCTTCCTCCGCGAGGCGGGCCTGGCCGTCCACAAACTGCCCGAACAACTCGAGGTGGTGGACGTGCTGCCCCGGAACGAGACCCTGCGCAAGGTCCTCAAGTACAAGCTCAGGGAGCGCTTTACGAAAGCGTGAGGCACGTCCGGCGCAAAGCCGCGTACCCTCCTCCGCAAGAGTTCCAAAGGGGAAGGTTCACGGTGGGCACACAGGACGGCCAGGACCGGGTGCGGGACGGCCTGGACGAAGGTCCCGGCACAGGTCCGGAAAGCGGCCCGCAGGACGGCCCGCAGGATCCCCTCGAACTGCTCCGGCTGGGAGACGCCGCCCTGGACGCGGGCGAACTCACCCAGGCGCGGCTCCACTTCGAGACCGCCGAGCGGCTGCTCGCCGCGGACCCCACGGCTCCCGACGCACGGCGCGCCGCGGCGCTGCGCGGCAGGGCCGTGTCCCACCTGCTGGCGGGCGAGGTGCGGTACGCCTCCCACCTGCTGGAGGAGGGCATCACCAGGCTCGAACGGCAGACCGTGTCGGACGGCGCCCGGCCCGACCCCGACGCCCTGCTGATGCTGCACATCGCGGCCATCGGGCCGTACACCGACCTGGGCGCCTACGCCCGGGCCGCCCACGCCGCCGAGCAGGCGCTCAACCTCGCCCCCGGGGCCGGCGATCCGGCCCTGGTCGCCCAGATGCACCGCAGCATCGCCCGCACCCTGATCGTCGCGGGACGCACCGGCGAGGCCGAGGCCTCCCTGGCGAAGGCGCAGGAGCTGTTCCAGCGGCTGGAGCTGCACACGGACCTGGCCCACTGCCACTGGATGCGCGGCTACGTCCACTCCCAGGACGGCGACCTGGAGCAGGCCGAGCGCGAGCTGCGCACCGCCCGCGACATGCTGTCCGCCGGCCGGTCCGTGCTGTTCACGGTGCAGGTCGAGGTGGAGCTCGCCGACGTGCTCCGGCGGCGCGGCAAGCCCGCCGAGGCCGAGGAGCTGCTGACCCGGCTGCTGGACGAGCTGGGCCCGTGGCGCGGCGCCGTCCACGCCGGCGGGGCGCACCGGCTGCTCGGGCTGCTGGCGGAGGAGCGCGGTGACCCGGAGGCCGCGGAGGAGCACTACGTGTCCGCCCTGGCGCTGCTGGAACGCGCGGGAGCCGCCGGGGACCTGGCGGACATCTGCCGGCTGCTGGGCGACCTGCTGCGCCGGTCCGGCCGGGTGGAGGCCGCGCTGGACGCCTACCGGACGGGCCTGGGCCACCGCGCGGCGATCGGCACCACCACGCTGGGCCCGGCTCCGGCCGACTCCTGACCCGGCCCGGCCTCGCCGCCGTACCGGCTCAGGGCTTGCGGACCGTGTTCACGTAGCCGGTGCCGCCCGCGGCGAGGCCGTCGACCGTCTTCTCCACCTCCGTCAGGGACTGGGCCTTCCTGGCGTTGTGGTAGAACCAGTCGACCTTCATGTCCCAGGTGCGCTTCCCCGCGAACGGCAGGTCCACGAACCACGCGTTGAAGTTCACGGACATGTTCTGGGTCGGGTAGTACTTGCCCCCGGTCCGGAACAGCTCGTGCCCGTCGAGGCTGTAGGTCACCACGCCGTGCGCGGCCGTGGTGACCAGCGTGTGCCAGCCCTTGAGGCTGGACGTCGTGGCCCGGGTGACCCGGTCCCCCTCCCTCGCGCTGCGCCAGGTCGTCGTGTCGAGCCTCGGGCCGGGGGCGCCCCAGCCCCCGTTCGGCTGGTACTCGTTGTCGAGCTCGCTGTACTCGGCGTGGTGGTGGGGCGAGATCATGTAGAACGTCTCGTTGATGTGGTCGCCGTTGCGGCCGCTCGCCGGTTCGTCCGTGAAGTGGATCCGGGCGGCGAAGGTCCCGGTCAGGAATTCCGTGCCGGTGGTGTGCACCTCGGCCTGGGTGGTGCCGCGCTTCGTCCCGTCGGTGGCGGCGCGCAGCTGCAGGACCTGGCCGCCCAGCGCGTCCTCGTCCGCGGGGAAGCTGACGCCTCCCGCCGACCACGTGTCGTGGATGCCGGGGCCGCCCCCGCTGGTGCGGACCAGCCAGCCGTGGGCGCGCAGCGCCGGGTCCCGGGGGCCGCTGTACCGGAAGTCGTCGAAGACGATCCCGGAGGGCGGTGCGGGCCGTGCCGCGCCCGCGGCCGGGCCCTGGGGGGACGTGGTGAGGTCACCGCCGGGCTCGTCGCCCCAGACGTGCCTGCCGTCCAGGTAGCCGGTCACCAGCTTGGACGCCCGGAAGGTGTCGTGGGCGGGGCTGAACGACCGGTCGTCACGCTGGTCCACCTTCCCGCCGGGACGGTACAGCTGCACCCCGATGGCCCCGCTCTTCGCGCCGGGGGCCAGGGTGCCCGCGGCCTTCGTGAAGGTGATCTCGAGGTAGTGGTCGGCGGCCGGGGCCCGACGGCCCATGGCGACGGTCCTCCCGTCGACGTTCGGGCAGCCCACCGAGGCCTGGACGCAGTTGAACGCGTACGGGGAGCCGCCGTCCTGCGTGAACCAGTACCGGACCGCCACGTCGGCCAGACGCACCGGGTGGTCAGAGGTGTTGACGACCTCCAGCCACGGCCGGGCCGTGGCGGCGGACGCCGGCGTGCCCGCCTTGTAGCGGACGGTGAGCTCCGGGGGCGGCCGATGTGCCTCGCGCCACACGGGGTACAGCGCCGTGACGCCCGCGCCGACGGCGACCGCCAGCAGCAGGTACCCGGCCGCCCTCCACACGGGGTGGCGCCGCTTCCCGCGCCCCGAGGGTACGAGCCGGTCGGACCGGACGGAGGGGCGGACAGAGGGACGGGCAGAACCCACGGAAGCTCCTGGCGCGGTGGAGGGGCGATGCCGAGGGCACGCCATGCGGTCGGCGGGATCCGGTCGGACCGGCGGCGGAACGCAGGCGCCGCCTACGAGGCGGCGTCGCGCACGGGCACGACGGCGCAGACCGCCGGTGGGGCCGTCTCGGTGTGCGCGGAGGGGTCCCACGGGTCCCCGGCCGTCTCCCGGCGCTGGCGCGGGAGGTGGGGCTGCGGATGGGGCTGGAAGGCGATGTCGTCGTGGGCGCCGCCGACCTCGATCCGGGCCCGGGTGCCCCAGTTGGTGCGCCGCAGCGTCGCCAGGGACCACAGCCGCAGCGGCAGCAGCAACCCGATGTTGAGCAGGGCGTACAGCGGGGCGGCGAGGAACGTCAGCACCCGGTCGACGATCCCGACCTGCGCGGCGCCGCGCAGGTAGTGGACGGACCGGACCCAGGCCATGACGCACATGTAGGCGAGGTAGCCGGCCAGCAGCGTCCAGCCCTGCGGGTGCATCAGGACCGCGACGAGCGCCGCGAGCAGCCCCGCGGTGAAGGCGACCCAGGTGACCAGCTCGACGAGGTTCAGCCACCAGTACATGCGGTGCAGCCGGAACTTGGCGAGGAGCAGGAAGCCCTCACGGATGAACGACTTGCCCCAGCGGGTCTGCTGGCGCACGTAGTGGCCGAGGCGCTCGGGGACGTCGGTGTAGGCGACGGCCGACGGCTGGATCAGGGAGAGCCCCTCGGTGAGGCAGTAGTACGTCAGGCGCCGGTCGTCCCCGAAGGTCGCCGGACGGCCGAGGAAGCGCTGGTCGAGGAAGTCGCCGAGGTGCTTGCGGACGACCCACCCGCGGTACATGGCCAGCGACCCGCAGGCGCAGAGCACCGAGCCGAGGCGGGAGTAGGCGACCCGCTCGCCGAGGAAGGCGTTGACGTAGCGCATGTCGATGAGGCGGGTCAGGAGGTTGGTGCCGCGGTTGTGGGCGAGCACCAGCCCGGTGACGCACTGGACCCGGCGCTTGGCGAAGGGCCGGGCGAGCTCCGCGACGGCGTGCCGGTCGAGCAGCGTGTCGGAGTCGATGCACAGGTACACGTCCGCGAGCGGCTCCTGCCGGAAACCCGCGGCGAGGCCGTGGCGCTTGCCGCGGTTGTCGGGGAAACGGACGAAGTCCAGGCGGACCCCCGCGCGCTGGAACTGCGGGCGCATCTCCTCGACCAGGGCACGCGCCGAGTGGTCCTGGGAGCAGTCGTCGACCAGGGTGAGGGAGTGCGGCAGCAAGGTCTGCGCGAGGACCGACTCCAGGCAGCCGCGCAGCATCGCCGGGGCCTCGTTGTAGACCGTGATCACGCCGTGGATGCGCAGCCGGGTCACCGGCTTGTCGAACGCGAGCTCAGGACGGCGGCGCCGGCGGATGGAGAGCAGCAGTTTGACGGCGAGGAGGGAACCGACGGCCACTCCGTACCAGTGCACATGACGCAAGGACCACGAGAGGTGGTCCCAAGCACCCGCGAGATCGAGCATGGGCAGTGGAGACCTCCGTACGAACGCCCCCACCCGCCGGACAGAACCTTGAACGCGTGTTCTGCGCACGAAGGTAACCCGGGCGGAGGTCCGGCGAAAGGTGCATCCTCCACAGATTTCGCCCGGCACGCCACAATCAGGCCTCCACAGGCCCCTCATGGACGAAGCGGACACAGGATGTGAGAGTGCTCACACGGCACTTGACGGGTCCGCGCCGCTGGGCGGCGCCGAAGGACGGCCTAGGCCGACAGCGGCCGGGCCGCGTCGTCGGTGGCGGCCTCGAGATCGGGGAAGACCTCGAAGAGCCGGCGCACACCGAGCGCGGCCAGCACCCGGTTGACGTGCGCGACACCGTCGGAGGGGCTGTTACGCGGGAGGATCAGCCGCAGTTGCCCGGCGCAGGACCGCATCAGCCGCCGGGCGGCGATCAGCACACCCACACCGCTGGAGTCGCAGAAGTGGACCCCGGCCAGGTCCAGCACCACACTGTGGCGCCCGTCGGCCACCGCGTCGTGCACGTGCTGGCGCACCACCGGCGCGGTCACGAGATCCATTTCCCCCGAAACGGTCAGGACCACCCAACCGTCCCGTTCGTCCTGCACCACCTGCAATGCCACTGTCTGGCCCTTCTCCCGGCAGCGGTCGTACAGACCCTATGCCCCGCCTGAGCCGCTTCCCCGCAATCTTCCGGTCACACCCGGATAACGCATTACCAGAATCGATCAGTTATGGCAGAAGCTTGCTTCAAGGCGTCGTACGTGGCAGCAATCGGCGGATACATTCGATCCGAGGCAGTGCGACCGTAGTAGGACGACGGCGACAAAGGGGGAGACGCGATGGCGGCATCCGCACCACCCCGCTGGGACCGCAAGATGCAACAGCGGCTCGCTCGCGGGGAGGAGGCCGCGCTCGGCGAGCTGTACGACCGCTACGCCTCCCTCGTGCACAGCCTCGCCCACCGCGTCATGGACGACGAGGAGGCCGCCGCCCAGATCACCCGTGAGGTCTTCGGCTACATCTGGGAGAACCCGGACGCCTACGACCCCAAGCAGGGTTCGCTGCGCTCCTGGGTCGCCGGCCTCACCCAGCGCCAGGCCGTCCACCGGCTGCGCCAGTCGGAGACCCGCGGCGCCGGCACCCCGGAGCAGGTCGAGGCCAGGGTCCGCGAGGCCTCGACGGCCGCCCGCGCCGACTACATCGTGACCTCCATGCCCGAACCCCTGCGCCTGGCCCTCGACCTCGCCTACCGCCGCCGCATGAACTACCGCGAGGCCGCCGCCGACCTCGGGGTCACCGAGGACGAGGCGCGCCGCCGCCTCCGGCTCGGGCTGCAACTGCTGTCCACCGCCGCGCAGGACTCCTCGCCCCGGGGAAGGTCCCTGTGAACGGACCGGCCGAGAACGGCGAGACTCCTCCGCCCGGGACCAACCTGCCCCGGGTGCCGATGCCCCGCGGCGCCGCCGAGGACGGCCCGCTGCCCGAGGCCGTGCCTGCCGCGCCCCCGTCCTCGCCGGACGCGCCCGCGCGCGACGCGGCGAAGACGGCGCCCGAGCCGGAGCGAGAACCGGCGAAGGAGCCCGTGCGGCCCGGACCCCCGGAGTACGACCACCGGGTGCTGCGCTCCCTGCTCGGCGCCTGGGCACTGTCGGCCTGCTCCCGTGACGAGGCCGGCGCCGTCGAGGACCACCTCACCGACTGCGCGCCCTGCGCCGAGGAGGCCATGCGGCTCCGCCGCGCGGTGGGCCTGCTGCACCAGGAGGAGTCCCTCGACCTCGATCCGCTGCTGCGCGCCCGCGTCCTGGAGGGCTGTCTGGGCCGCCGCCCGGCCCGTATCCCCGTCCCCGGGTGGGCCGCGCCGTACGACGCCGAGACCGCGCGCCTCGACGCGCTCCTCGCCGACCTCGGCGAACCCGAGTGGGACATGCCCGTCAAGCTGGTCTGGGCGGGCGGGTCGCGCGTGCTGACGCTCTGCGGCGTCCTCGCCCATCTCGGCTCGGTGGACGGGGTCGTGGCCACCGCGCTCGGCCTCGACGACCCGCTCGGCCCCGGCGCGCCGCGCACACGCCTGGAGCGCACCGAACTCGCCGGGGAGCGCTGCCGCCGCCACACGCACGCCTTCGTCCGCAACAAGTGGCGCACCCAGACCCGGGACATCGTGCGGACGCTGTCCTTCGCCGGCTCCGCGACCGGCGGGCTGCCCGTGGACTTCACCGACGCCGTCGTGCCGATGCGCGACGCCCTGATCGACCGCGCCTTCGAGTGCTGGATCCACGCCGAGGACATCGCGCAGGCCCTGGACTACCCCGAGTACGGGCCGCCGGCGGCGCCGCACCTCAACCGCATGATCGACCTCGCGGCCCGGATGCTGCCCACCGCCCTGGCCGCGCTCCGCCAGGCGGGGCGGGCCGAGTCCACCGCCCGTCTCGTGCGGGCCGGTGCGCCCGGCCGTACCCTCGACCTCCACGTCGAGGGCTCCGGCGGCGGCCACTGGTACATCTCCCTGGACTCGCCCGGCGCGATCGGCACCCCGGAGACGGTGGTCGCCGAGATCGCCGTCGACCAGCTCGACTTCTGCCAGCTGGCCGCGGGCCACATCGCGCCCGGCCGCGTCGCCGCCGGGCGCGACGGGGACCACGCGGCGATCCGGGACGTCCTGCACGCCACGGCATCGTTGTCACGCCTCTAGGCCGTGTCGCCTGGGGCCCGCCCCCAGGACGCACGGAACCTGCCGGCGGCGGCTACCCCTTGCTCACCGCCGTCAGCACCTCCGGCAGCCGGCCCAGCAGGCGGGGCGCCGCCGTGCGGACCCCCAGCACCGCGAACGCGGCCCCGTAGAGGCCGCCCAGCGGCAGGACGAGCCACAGCGCGCCGTGCCGCCCCGAGACGTGGAGCCAGATCAGCACGCCGAGCACGGGAAGCGTGATCACCGCGCCCGTCACCGCACCCCCGACGAGGCTGAGCCAGGCCAGGCTCCCCTGGCCCGGCGCGGCGGCGCTGCCGAAGCGGTTCTCCTGCGGCATGGAGTAGGGGAAGCGCACACTCGCCCAGGCGCCGGTGGCGATCAACGCCCCCAGCAGCGCGAAGGAGAGCCCGAGCGTCTCGGCCGCCGCGTCGGCCCGCCCCAGCAGGAAGGCCGCGCCGATGGTCACGACGGCCACGTACGGGACGCCCACCACCGCGATCGCCAGGGCCCGCCCGCGCAGTTCCGCGTACGCGTCCGTGCGGGAGGAGACGGTCGCGGCGACCGTCCAGAAGGCGGAGCCGTCCATGCCGAACTGGTTGTACATCTGCAGCCCGAGCAGTGCGGCCGCCCAGCAGGCGGTGTAGACGCTGCCGTGCTGGACCGCCGAGACGAGCGGCAGCAGCAGCCCCAGGGCCAGGGCGGTGGCCCAGGCGGCCTTGGTCCGCGGATCGCGCCAGGCGTAGCGGAACTGGCGCTCCATGACGGTGCCGGTGCGCCCCTCGGGGAGCAGCCGGAACCGGGTCTCCCGGACCCTCGACGGGCCCGCCTGCACGGTGGAGGCGTCCGGCCGGGTCATGAGCCGGTCCAGACTGCGGTACCACCACACGAGCACCAGCCCCAGCACGGCCCCGGCCCAGGCGAGTTCGGCGACCGCGAGCCCGTACGCGCCCTCCCCCGCCGACCGCACCGCGTCCAGCGCCGACGCCGGCGGCAGCCAGCGCAGCACCGAGGTGAGGGCGTCGATCCGCTCCAGGCCGTGTCCGGAGGTGAGCGCGTTGGCGCCCAGGCTGACCAACTGGGCGCCCACCGCGACCAGCAGGCCGCTGAGCACCGCCAGGTCGCGTCCCTTGCGGCTGGTCAGCAACCGGGTGTTGGCCGCGGCGACGGCCCGCGACAGGGCCACGCACAGCAGCACGGTGAGCGGCACGGCGATCACCGCCGCCACCGCCGAGGCGGCGCCCGCCACGACGGACACCGCCGCGCCGACCACCACCAGGAACGTGAGCAGCGGCCCGACGCCGACCAGCGAGGACACCAGGAGCGCCCGGATCAGCGGCCGCGGCCGCAGCGGCAGCATCGCCAGCCGGGTCGGGTCGAGGGTGTCGTCACCGCCGAAGACGAACAACGGCATCGCGGCCCAGCCGACGGCGAGCACGACCGCGACACCGATGGCCGCCGAGGGCGCGTAGTCGTTCCCGCGCAGGGCGACCAGCCCCACGCCCAGGCCCAGCGCGTAGAGCAGGGACACCAGGCTGCCGATGATCCAGCCGACCCGGCGTCCCGTCGACTGCCGCAACCCGTTGCGGAGGACCGACAGCTTGAGCCGTACGAAGGTGCCCGTCACGACCGGCTCGCCCCGGCCGGCCCGTCCCCGCCGTCCGCGCCGCCCCCGCCGTGCCCGCCCTGCCCGGCGCCCCGCGCCGCCGGGGCGTTCGCCCCGCCGAGCCAGTCCAGGTCCTGCCCCGGGCCGCGGTCCCGGGCGCCCACCAGGGTCAGGAATGCGTCCTGCAGCGTCGGCGCCTGCCCGCGCACCTCGACGAGCGGGCCCTGGGCCACGATCCGGCCGGCGGCCATCACCGCGACCCAGTCGCACAGGCTCTCCACCAGCTCCATGACGTGCGAGGAGAAGACGACGGTCGCCCCCGAGCCGGTGTAGCGCTCCAGCACCCCGCGGATGACCTGGGCGGAGACGGGGTCGACCCCCTCGAAGGGCTCGTCCAGGAAGAGCACTTCGGGATTGTGCAGCAGTGCCGCGGCCAGGCCGATCTTCTTGCGCATGCCCGTCGAGTAGTCCACGACGAGCTTGTTGGCGGCCCCGGCCAGGTCGAGGACGTCGAGCAGCTGGGCGGCCCGGCGGTCGGTCTCCGCGCCCGGGATGCCGCGCAGCCGGCCCGTGTACGCCAGCAGTTCGCGGCCGGTGAGCCGCTCGAAGAGCCGCAGCCCCTCGGGCAGGACGCCGATGCGGGACTTCACGGCGACCGGGTCGCGCCAGACGTCGGCGCCGCCGACCTCGATGAGGCCGTCGTCGGGCCGCAGCAGCCCCGTCACCATCGACAGGGTCGTGGTCTTGCCCGCCCCGTTGGGACCGACGATCCCCACGAAGTGCCCGGCGGGCAGGGTCAGATCGATCCCGGCGACGGCGATCTGCTGCCCGAAGCGTTTCCACAGTCCATGGACGCGTACGGCGGGCGCGACGGATGCATTCGGCATCCGCTCAGCCTATGCCGACGGGGGTGGGGCCCGGCTAGCGTCCGCAGGCGTAGGCGAGGGGGGAGATCAGTTCCTCGGTGTCCGGCAGCCACCGGTTGAGGGCCGTGGGCCGGCGCACCCACTGGACGACGCCGCCCGTGCCGAGCCTCGTGGGCGGGGCCGGGACCCAGTCGCCGTCGCCGCGCACCACCAGGTCGAGCGAGGAGGGCGCCCAGCCGAGCCGGCGCAGCAGGTCCGGCGCCTTCGCGCCGGCACCGGGCAGTACGAAGAAGATCATCCGGCGGGACGGGGTCCCGAGCACCGGGCCGAGCGGCAGTTCCATGCGCTCCATGCGGGCCAGCGCGAGGCAACCGGCGTCCTCCGGGACCTCGATGGCGTCGAAGGTGCGTCCGGTGGGGAGCAGGACCGACGCGTGGGGCTGCCGCAGCCACATCCTGCGTACCGTGGCCCCGCTCCCGCTCGCCTCACCGACCCAGCCGGGCCCGGTCGGGTGCGCCCCGGGCGCCGGGCAGGCGGTGCCGCCGCAGGAACAGCGCGGGGTGCGCGGGCCGCCGCGGCCGGCGGGGGCGGCGTCCTCGACGAGCCAGGCACCGGGCAGCACGTCCCAGTGCCGCTCCTCCGCGTACCCGACGGCGGCTTCGAGGAGTTGGCCGGCGATCCGCGGCGGGGCTGCGATGGTGTGTTCCACGGTGTCTTCCACGACCTTCACAACTGCGCTGCCCAGCGCGGGTTACGGGCGGTGACGTCCCGGCCTCGCGGCTCATGGCGGGCGCACGGGAGCACTGGTGGGGGCGCGCGGTAGGGGGAGGTCCGACATCCGGGTAGTCACCCTTGGGTGTGTAGGCATGCATCCCACCGCAAATTATGTCCATTGCGGCGAATTTGAGTGGCGCGTACCGGGAAGGGATCTTCGGGACGGGATCTTGAGGTCCCGAAAGCGGCAGCTGTGAGGGGGAGCCCATGGCCGCACGACCGCTCGTCGCACGCCAGCCGAACGAACGGCTGCAGGCACTGATCCAGGAGGCAGGCTGCTCCAACGCCGGATTGGCCCGCCGGGTCAACATGTGCGGCGCAGAGCACGGCCTCGACCTGCGTTACGACAAGACTTCCGTGGCCCGCTGGCTACGCGGCCAGCAACCGCGGGGCAGGGCACCGGCGATCATCGCCGAGGCCATCGGCCGGAAGCTGGGCCGCACCGTCACCATCGACGAGATCGGCATGGCCAACGGCAAGAACCTGGCCACCGGTGTCGGCCTGCACTTCTCGCCCACCGTGCTCGGCGCGATCGAGCAGGTCTGCGAGCTGTGGCGGAGCGACGTCGGCCGCCGGGACTTCCTCACCGGCTCCACCGTGGCGGCCTCGGCCCTGGTCGAGCCCAGCCGGGACTGGCTGATCACCCGGGCCGACGCCCAGGTCGCCCGCGCCGGCGGGCAGCGTGTCGGCATGTCCGACGTCGAGGCGGTGCGGGCGACCACCCGGGCGCTGAACGAACTCGACCACCGCTTCGGCAGCGGTCATGTGCGCCCCGTGGTGGTGCACTACCTCAACAGCGTGGTCTCCGGGCTCCTCGCCGGCTCCTACCGGGAGGCGACGGGCCGTCAGCTCTTCTCGGCCGTCGCCCGGCTGACCGAACTCGCCGGCTACATGGCCGTCGACACCGGGCAACCCGGCCTGGCGCAGCGCTACTACATCCAGGCGTTGCGGCTGGCCCAGGCGGCGGGGGACCGCGCGTACGGGGGCTACGTCCTCGCCGCGGGGATGAGCCACCTCGCCGCGCAGCTCGGCACCCCGCGCGAGATCGCCCAACTCGCCCGCGCCGCCCAGGAGGGCGCCCGCGGTCAGGTCACCGCCACCGCGCAGGCCATGTTCTACGCGGCGGAGGCGCGCGGCCACGCGCTGATGGGTGACGCACGGGCCTGCGGCGCGGTCGCGGGGCAGGCCGTGGAGGCGCTGGAGCACTCCGAACCCGGCGACGACCCCGACTGGATCCGGCACTTCGGACCGGCCTACCTCGCCGACGAGCTCGCCCACTGCCACCGCGACCTCAACCAGGCGCCGCAGGCGGTCCGCCGCGCCGAGGAGGCGTTGGCCGGACACGCCCCGGACAAGGCCCGCCGCCGCGCGATCGGCCTGCTCCTGCTCGCCCAGGCCCAGGTCCAGCAGCGGGAGGTCGAGCAGGCCTGCCACACCGGCGCCCAGGCCGTCGAGCTGCTCTCCACGCTGCGCACCACCCGCGGCGCGGAGTACCTCGACGACCTCCGCCTGCGCCTGCAGCCGTACGCGGCGGAGAGCGCCGTCCGGGAGTTCGACGCCCGCCTGGAGGAGGAGGAACTGGCGGCGTGACAGCACGGGGGCGGGGGCGTCGCGCGCCCCCGTCCCCCGAATCGTTACAGGAACGACATCAACCCACCGGTAGGGGCACCCTGTTCTGCGACGGGACGGCCCCCCGGATCCCGCCGGACCCACCGCGGCATGGTGACGTCCGAAGCAGACCCGGTAGCGTGAGCCGACGATTCCGTAACGACGGAGAAGGCAGAGGTACCGGTGATGCACGGCGGACGCGGTGACGAGGCGTATCCGGAGGTGCACGAGGGCGTGGTGCTGCCCTCGGACGGGGGCATACCCGGCCCGGGAGCGACCGCGGCGTGGGGTTCCGGCCCCGCGGCCGGGCAGCCGTGGGGCGAGCAGCCCCAGGCGTACGGCCCTCCGCATCAGTCCCTCCCGGACACCGACGCGACGCAGCTCTTCCCGCCGTACCCGCAGGTCCGGCCGCCCATGCCGGCCCACGAGCCGCAGCAGCCCCCGGCGCCCCGGTTCCAGCCCGGTCCCGTGGCGGACGCCACACAGGTGCTGCCGCCCTACCCGATGCCCGGGGCCGCCCCGTACGGCGTACGCCCGGGCGCCCCGGCCGACGCGGACGCGACCCAGCACCTGCCGCGCTTCGACGACGCGCCGGCCCCGCAGCAGGCCCCCGGCTACGGCTATCCGCACGACCCCCAGGGTCACCAGGGCCACGACGGGTTGCTCCCGGCACAGCAGCCCCATGACGACTTCGGGCACCTGTACCGCCAGGACGGCCCGCCCCCGCAGCAGCCCGGCTACGCGGCGTCCCCGGACTACGCACAGCCCGCCTACGGTCAGCAGCCCGCCTACGCGCCGCAGCCGTCCTACGACTACGACCGGCCCGCCCCGGCCCGTCGCAAGCTCACCCCGGCCGCGCTGATCGGCATCGTCGTCGGCGGCTGCGCCGTCGCCGGTCTCCTCGCGGGCGCCCTGATGAGCGGCGGGGACGACGACCCCGCCGCGGCCCAGTCCCCGTCGGCCTCGTCGAGCGCCTCGTCCCCGGCCTCCTCCGGGGCAGCCGACGAGGGCGCGGCGGAGGAGCAGGCCAAGGGACTCGAGGCCCTGCTCAAGACGAGCGGCAGCAACCGGACCTCCGTGATCAACGCGGTCGCCGGCATCAAGGGCTGCCGGAACCTGGACGGGGCGGCCGCCGATCTGCGGGCCGCCGCGCAGCAGCGCAACGACCTGATGACGCAACTGAAGTCGCTGCCGGTGGACCAGCTCCCCAACCACCAGGACCTCACCGACGCCCTCAACAAGGCGTGGACGGCCTCCGCGGCCGCCGACAACCACTACGCGGCCTGGGCCGACCAGCTCAAGGGCGGCAAGAAGCTCTGCCGTCACGGCCAGGCGAGCCACACCGGCCAGTACGCGGCGGGCAACACCCAGAGCGGGACCGCCTCGCAGGCGAAGTCGCGCGCGGCGGCGCTGTGGAACCCCATCGCGAAGAAGTACGGGCTGACGCAGCACCAGGGCGGTCAGCTCTGAGACGACCGACCCCCGGGAACGGATCCCGGCCCCGGGGGACATGGAGCGCCGACGGCCGTGGCCGCCGGCGCTTCCGCTCCCGGCGTCGAACCCCCGGCCCCCGGCCCCCGCGGAACCCCCCGGCGCCCGTCAGCCCGGGGCGTTCTCCAGCGTCTTCGTCACGTCCACGAAGCCCTTGCGCGCGGCGACCAGTCGGCCCTTCTCGACCTTCTGGAAGGTGATCCGGCCGTTGACCAGGCGCGGCTGGTCGATGATGGAGGCCGTGTCCTGCTCGCGCCAGCCGAGCGGGGGCGTGAGGCCGTCGGTGGAGACGTCGTGCGCCTCGTCCAGCGCCTGCTTCAGCGACGGGGCCGTGACCGCCTGGTCCTTGCCCATCTTCTCGATGACCTCGGCGAGGGCCGTGTAGGCGATCCACGTGGTCTGCACGCCCGGGTCGTTCGGGTCGATGGTGTTGTCGCCGAAGGCGTACCTCTTGATCGTGTTCCGCATCAGCGCCCAGCGCGAGTCGGACGCCGGCGGGTACCAGCCGGTGACGAAGGCACCCTCCAGCGGGCTGTTGCTGCCGCCGGTGCTGTCCAGGGTGGACTGCTGGACGCTGCCGAGGACGGAGGCGATCCGCGCCTTGGGGCCGTCGTCCAGGCCGGTGACCGGGTCGGTGGTGGTCGTCCGGCGGAAGGCGTCGAAGAAGGTGGCGGTCTTGTCGCCGAGCGCGGCGCTCACGCAGTCGCCGGGCTTGTTGCTGCCGATCGCCCGCCGGGAGATCCCGTTGTAGTCGGTGGCGTCCTCGGGGGCGCGCAGGTCGGTGGCGCTGGTGCGGCCCTCGTCGCGCAGGCCGGCGTCGAGGAAGCGTGCGAAGAGGTCGCCCGCGGCGGTGTCGGGGCGTATGAGGCTCACCTTGTCGCACTTGCCCGCCAGTTGACGGCCGGCCCCGGCCATCAGCGCGGGCAGGCCGCCGTTGACGGGGTAGGAGAGCGGGCTCTCGAACTCGTCCTGGGTGATGCCGTAGCCGCCGAGGTACGGGATGCCCTCGGCCTCCAGCGTGGAGGTGAAGGCGGCGCCGAACTGGCTGTAGGAGCCGACGACGGCGACCGCGCCCTCGTCGGCGGCGCGCTGGGCACAGTCCCCGACGCCGAGAGCGCTGTTGTGGTCGTTGCAGGTGATGACCTTCAGCTCCCGGCCGGCGATGCCGCCGCGGGCGTTGACGTACTTGGCGAAGGCCTTGGCCATGCCGGGCATGCCCGGCATGTTGGTCGCGCTGGTGTTCTCCGGAGCCCACGTCATGACGACGACCGGGCCCGTGGTGCCACCCGTCCCCCCCGGGAGCGTGCCGCATCCCGCCAGCAGGGCGACGCCGGCCATCGCGGATGCGAACGGAACGGCTCTGCGCGTACGCCAATCACTCATGGAATGGGAAGATTCCGCGTTTGTCGCAACGCCAGGGTGAACGCAAGGGAACGGAGGGTCACCATCGGGTGAACAGAGTGTGTGGAGCCTGGAGCACGTACGATCGTGCACTGTGCAGAGTACGGAGAAGTCTTCCCGCCGCGGCACCCGCTCCTCCACGATGGGGGGCATGCCGCTCAACGACATGCCCTGGTGGCGCTGGCGCACGAACGTGCGCTCCGCGCTGCACATGATCAGCGACCCGGAGTTCCAGCGCGAGGTCTGGCTCACCGGGCAACCGGGCTACGGCGACGTGACCGACGCCGTCTACCGCCTTGTCGAGGACACCTGGCTCGACAACTGGTCCGCGGAGAAGTACGTGGGCACCGTCTTCCGGGACTCCCAGGAGGCGGCCCTGGTCGACGTGGCCGTGCTGCGGGTGCTGAAGATACTGCACCAGGTGGGCGCCGACGCCCCCGTCTCCGCGTACCTGGAGCACCACGCGTGGCCCGAGGCCGTGCGGGCCGCCCGCGAGGCGCACGTACGGATGGCCACCGGGGACGGCGAGGACCCGGACACGCCGCCGCGGTCACTGGACATCCTCAAGATCTACACACGCACGGCCTGAGCCGTCCGCGCGCGGCACGCGAGCGGGGTGCCACCTGCGACGACACCCGGGGCGCCCGGCTGGCGGACGCCTTGGAACGGCGGGGCGACTTTGTGCGACCCTAGCCCCGTGAACGCCGCCGACGATTCGCCGCCGCAGTCCCAGCAGTACATCCTCACCCTGTCGTGCCCCGACAAGGCGGGGATCGTGCACGCCGTGTCGAGCTACCTCTTCATGACCGGGTGCAACATCGAGGACAGCCAGCAGTTCGGCGACCACGACACCGGGCTGTTCTTCATGCGGGTGCACTTCTCCGCGGGCCACCCGGTCACCGCCGACAAGCTGCGGGCCAGCTTCGCGGCCGTCGCCGACGCCTACGCCATGGACTGGCAGATCACGCCCTCCGCCGAGCGGATGCGCATCATCCTCATGGTCAGCAAGTTCGGGCACTGCCTGAACGACCTGCTCTTCCGCACCAGCATCGGAGCGCTGCCGGTGGAGATCGCCGCCGTGGTCTCCAACCACACCGACTTCGCGGAGCTGGCGGGCTCCTACGACGTGCCCTTCCACCACATCCCGGTGACGAAGGAGAACAAGGCCGAGGCCGAGGCGGAACTGCTCTCCCTGGTGGAGAAGGAGAACGTCCAACTGGTCGTCCTCGCCCGCTACATGCAGGTCCTGTCCGACCACCTCTGCAAGGAGCTGGCCGGCCGCATCATCAACATCCACCACTCCTTCCTGCCCAGCTTCAAGGGCGCCCGGCCCTACCACCAGGCCCACGCCCGCGGGGTGAAGCTGATCGGCGCGACGGCGCACTACGTCACCGCCGACCTCGACGAGGGCCCGATCATCGAGCAGGAGGTCGAGCGGGTGGGCCACGGGGTCAACCCGGAGCAGTTGGTCGCCATCGGCCGCGACGTGGAGTGCCAGGCCCTGGCACGCGCCGTGAAGTGGCACAGCGAGCACCGCGTCCTGCTCAACGGCCGCCGCACGGTCGTCTTCGCCTGACACCCGGCCGGCGGCCCCCGGAGCGGGCCCGGGCGCCGGACCGGGCGGGCCTCAGGCCTGGCAGACGGGCACGCCGGCGACGTCCGCCAGGAAGGTCTCGACCGCCGCGTACCAGGTCTCGGGCTGGTCCCAGGGGACGAGGTGCCCGGCGTCGGGGATCTCCGCGTACGAGCCCCGGGGCAGCACGCGCACCATCTCCTGGGCCTCGGCGCGGCCCAGCTCGCCGTCCCAGCCGCGCACGACGAGGGCGGGGCAGGACACCTGGGCCAGTTCGTCCCAGTGGGCGTCGTGGATCCAGGACTCCCGGGAGCGCAGCATGTGGCGCCGTTCGAACACCGGGCGCCAGCCGTCGGCGTGCTCCTCCATCACCTCGGCGAAGAACTCCCCGCGGGCCGGGCGGGAGCCCTCCAGCCAGGGATCCTCCTCGCCGAACCACCGGCGCACCGCGTCGGGACCGGAGAAGGGCAGCGGCCAGGCCCTGAACCAGTCCTCCCAGCAGCGCTGGCTCGCCTCCCCGAGGGCCACCGCGCGCATGTCGCACAGGACCACGGCCCGCACCAGCGACGGCCGGCGCGCGGCGAGCTGCCAGGCGGTGAGGGCGCCCATCGAGTGCCCGACGACGGTGACCGGGGCGAGCCCCAGCTGCTCGACGACTGCGGCGGCGTCGGCCACGTAGGCGTCACGGGTGTAGGGCCCCTCCGGCTTGGCGCTGCGCCCGTGGCCGCGCTGGTCCAGGGCCACCACTCGGTGGCGGGCGGCGAGCCGGCGGGCGGTGCCGGCCCACTGCGAGGCCCGTCCCATCAGGCCGTGCAGCAGCAGGACGGCGGGCTGCGGCGCCTCCTCGGACCCCGCCCCGGGCCGGGAGGCGGGGGCGGACCCGTCGGCGTACTCCCACGTCGTGAGCGGGAGGCCGCCCGCTCCGGTGACTTCGACGCGCCTGGCCATGTGCCGCACCCCCTGGTACGTGACGTTCAGACCCCCACGCTATCGAAATCCTGTTCGATATGCGTCTTCACACGCGCAACACCGCTCTTTCGAGTGACAACGCTCAAGGATTGCCGGCGCGCGCCGAGGGGAGGACTTCAGCGGGACGCGGCCCGGCGGGGAAGACGGGCAGCGGGGAGCCACCCGGACAGCTCGGGGATCCGGGTGGGCTCCACGGGGGCCCAGGGGAGGGAACGGGGGACGGGGGAGGAAGGGACTCCGGCGCATGGGGAGGCGCCGGGGTCCCTCGAACAACGGCCCCGGCACCGGCGGCGCCCACGACCCGGCCGGAATCCCGCCGGCGCGTGACGCGACTACCGCTTGGCGACGAACACGTGCGAGGCGGTCTCCGTGCTCAGTTCCGCGGCCTCGCCACCGCTGCCGACCAGCACACCGCCCGCCGACGGGGTCACCGACACCACCGCGCCCGGCTGCACGCCGGCCCGCCGCAGCGTGTACATCAACTGCGCGTCCGTCTGGATCGGCTCGCCGATCCGCCGCACGACCACGCTCGCGCCGGCCACGCCCGTCTCCAGGTCGGTCAGGCTGACCATGCCCTCGTCCAGGAACGGGTCCGCGCCGTCCTTCTCGCCCAGCTCCTCCAGGCCCGGGATCGGGTTGCCGTACGGCGACTCCGTCGGGTGGCGCAGCAGCTCGAGGACGCGGCGCTCGACCGCCTCGCTCATCACGTGCTCCCAGCGGCACGCCTCGGCGTGCACGTGCTCCCACTCCAGGCCGATGACGTCGACGAGCAGGCACTCGGCCAGCCGGTGCTTGCGCATCACGCGCGTCGCGATCCGCCGGCCCTCGGAGGTCAGCTCCAGATGCCGGTCGCCCGCGACGTGCACCAGTCCGTCCCGCTCCATGCGCGCGACGGTCTGACTGACCGTCGGTCCGCTCTGGTCGAGCCGTTCGGCGATTCGGGCGCGCATGGGGACGACACCCTCCTCCTCAAGCTCAAGGATGGTGCGGAGATACATCTCCGTCGTGTCGATCAGTCCGGACATGCGCGCCCCTCGGTGGCTCGTACGTGGCCCTGCACCCAATTCTGACGCATGCGACCGACAACCGGAGCCCTGTGGTTGACAGGCGGACGCCGCGGCACCACGGTTCTCGACATGACCGATCTGGCCGCCACATATTTCGATGCCGCCATCGCACTGCTGAGGCGCGTGAGGGACGAGGAGTCCGCGGGGATCGAGACGGCCGCGGCCGCGCTCGCGGACACCGTGGCGGCCGGGGGACGGGTGTTCGCCTACGGCGCCGGGCACTCCTCGCTCCCCGCGCAGGACGTCGTCTACCGCGCGGGCGGCCTCGCCCTGGTGAACCTGCTCGCCGTGCCCGGCGCGGTCGGCGTGGACGTCGTCCCGGCCACGCTCGGCAGCGCGCTCGAACAGGTCGGCGGTCTGGCCCGGGTCGTGCTGCGCAGCTCTCCCGCGCGGGCGGGCGACCTCCTGGTGGTCATCTCCCTCTCCGGCCGCAACCCGCTCCCTGTGGAGATGGCGCAGGAGGCCAAGGCGCTCGGCATGAAGGTGATCGGCGTCACATCGGTGGCGTACGCCAAGGAGACGCACTCACGGCACGCGAGCGGCACCTTCCTGAAGGACCACTGCGACGTCGTGATCGACAGCAAGATCGCGCCGGGCGACGCGGAACTGTCCGTGCCGGGGATCCCGGCGCCGTTCGGTCCGGCCTCCACCGTGGTGACCAGCGCGCTGATGCAGGCCGTCGTGGCCACGGCCGCGGCGGACCTGGCCGGGCGCGGCGTCACCCCTCCCATGCTCCGCTCGGGCAACGTCGACGGGGGCCACGAGTGGAACGCGAAGGTCTTCGAGGAGTACGCGGACCGGATCTTCTACCGCCACTGAGCCCACGACCAGGCCCACGGTCATGCCCGCGGCGGCAGGTCGAGCGGCGGCAGGTCGAGGGAGGCCGCCACCCGCAGCGCGACGTCCTCGGCGAAGGCGGCGTCCGCCCGGTCGAAGGGACGGCGGCCCGTGCCGCGCAGGAAGGTGAGCACGCCGAGCGTGCGGCCGCGGCTGCGGAGCACGGCGCACAGTCCGTGGACGGTGCCGTCGGGCCAGCGCCGGGCGGCGGCCCAGCCGGCGACCTGGGCCCGTGAGGCCGGCTCGGCGGCCGCGGCCCCGAAGCCCGCGCGCACGGAGCCGGTACGGGCGACCGCCTGCAGGGCCGGGTGCCCCTCCCCGTACCGCACCGGGATGCCGCCGGACACCGGCAGGCAGGGCCCCGCGCCGCCGGGGGGCGTGGCGGCGACCCGGACGAGCCGGGCCCCGTCGGGCGCCAGCACGTCGAGCAGCGCGTGCTCGGCGAACCCGGCGAGGGCGAAGTCCACGTAAGCGGTGGCCGCCTCCATGGGGTCCTCGCACTCGGCGACGGCCAGCGCGGCCCGGTGCAGCTGGTTGCTGCGGAAGCGCAGCCGCGCCGCCTCCTGCTCGGCGAGCTTGGCCTCGGTGACGTCGTGGAAGAGCCAGCCGACGCCGAGCGGCACCGGCTCCTCCCCCAGCGGCGAACCGAGCCGCACGAAGCCGCTCCGCCAGCAGCAGCGCGTGCCGCCCTCCTCCCGCAGACCCACCCACAGCTCGCTGGCCGCGGGGGGCGCGCCCTCGGCGAGCACGTGCTGCAGGGCGCTCTCCAGCTCCTCCACGCCCTGGTCGAGGAAGTCGCCCAGCGGCCGCCCGAGCGGCGCGTCCCGGCTGGTGCGCAGCGCGCGGGCGGCGTACGCGTTGACCACGACGGGGCGCAGGTCGGCGTCGACGAGGACGACCCCGGTCGAGGCGTCGTCGAAGAGCGCCTCGCTGAGGGCTATCGAGCGCTCCAGGTCGATCTGGGCGTGCACCTCGGAGAAGGCGCAGTAGACCCCGGCGGGGCGCCCGTCGGAGCCGTGCACGGCGGCGGCCTGGGTCCGCACCAGCACCCGGTGGCCGTCCTTGGTCAGCAGCGCGAACTCGTGGACCTGGCGGCCGTCCGCGGCCATGGCGCCCAGCAGCCGCTCGCGCACCTCCTCGGCGTCGGCGGTGCGCGCGGCCCAGCCGGCGAAACCGCGCCGGCCGACGGCCTCCTCGGCCGTCCAGCCCAGGATGCGGGCGGCCTCCGCGTTCCAATGCGTGATCACTCCGTCGCGGTCCAGGGCACAGAGGCCTGCCTCCATGCCGTCCAGGAGCGCGGCGAGCAGTTGCGGCGTCGCATCGAATGACTGCACGTCTGGACATTCAACCCCTGTGTGACCGACGACACAGGAACTTCACGAAATTCGGTGGCCGGCGGTACCCGTGGTCCGCGGGGCGGAAAAAAACCGCTTGTCGTCCGCCGGAGCCTTTCCTAAGGTGGCGTACACACACGAAGGGAGGTGGTCCGGAGAATGAGTTCCCATCGGACGCGTGAGGTGGCTGCGGGCTGACGCCTGCGCTCCTCGCCTGCGCGCGATGTGCGTAGCGGGCCAAATCCATCGCAGTCACCCGACCCGCGGGCTCGTCGGATTCGTCCGGCCGATGCCCGGACGGCCCGCCGTCCGGGGAGCAGCCCGCGGGTCGCCTGCGTCTGCGGGCGGTGACCGGTCCCGCCCCCGGCGTCGCACGGCCCTCAGGGCGACAGGCGCCGCACCGTTCAGCCGTCCTCGGCGGCGGTGTACACCAGCCGGTCGTGCAGCCGGTTCTCCCGTCCCTGCCAGAACTCCACGCTGCGCGCGACCACCCGGAAGCCTCCCCAGTCCGGCGGCACGGGCACGTCCGTGCCCTCGGGGTAGCGGGCCGCCAGCTCCTCGTAGCGGTGCTCCAGCTCCTCCCGTGAGCCCACCACCGAGGACTGCTCGCTCGCCCAGGCACCGATCCGCGAGCCGTGCGGACGGGTGCGGAAGTACGCCTCGGTCTCCTCGCGCGAGACACGCTCGACGGCGCCTGCCACGATCACCTGGCGCGCGATCGGGTGCCAGGGGAAGAGCAGCGAGGCGTGCGGCCGCTCGGTGAGCTCACGGCCCTTCCTCGACCCGTAGTTGGTGAAGAAGACGAAGCCGCGGTGGTCGTAGCTCTTCAGCAGGACCGTGCGCGAGCTGGGCAGTCCGTCGGCCCCCGCGGTGGAGACCACCATGGCGTTGGGCTCGTCGACGCGGGCGTTGACGGCGTCGGCGAACCAGCGCGCGAACTGCGTGTACGGGTCGCCGGCCAGTTCGTCCTCGGTCAGTCCGTGGGCGCGGTACTGCTTGCGCATGGCGGCGGGGTCGTGGTGGCTGTGCTGCACCCGCACATCTTGCAGCACGGCAGCGGCACCGTGTGCCGGACGGTGCGCCGGAACCCGTGCGGGACCTGCGCCGGAGCACCCGCCGGAACATGTGCCGGACCTCACGCTTCACGTCACCTGCGGGAGGGGACAGACTTACAGGCCGGGTATCTGTGCCCTCTCGACATCGGGGGATGTCGTGCGGGGCACCCAGTGCCAACCCCCATGCACCACCCCTGCACCACCCCGCGTGCCACAAGCACCACCGGATCGTCGACCGCATCAAGAGGAGCCGCCTGATGTCCGACTTCGTACCCGGCCTCGAGGGAGTCGTCGCCTTCGAGACGGAGATCGCCGAACCCGACAAGGAAGGCGGCGCCCTGCGCTACCGCGGAGTGGACATCGAGGACCTGGTGGGCCACGTCTCCTTCGGGAACGTGTGGGGCCTGCTGGTCGACGGTGCCTTCAACCCCGGCCTCCCGCCCGCCGAGCCCTTCCCGATCCCCGTCCATTCCGGTGACATCCGCGTGGACGTCCAGTCGGCGCTGGCCATGCTCGCCCCGGTGTGGGGTCTGAAGCCGCTGCTGGACATCGACGCCGAGCAGGCCCGCGAGGACCTGGCGCGCGCGGCCGTGATGGCGCTGTCGTACGTGGCGCAGTCGGCGCGCGGCCAGGGGCTGCCGATGGTGCCGCAGAGCGAGATCGACAAGGCGGAGACGGTCGTCGAGCGCTTCATGATCCGCTGGCGCGGCGAGCCGGACCCCAAGCACGTCAAGGCCGTGGACGCCTACTGGACCTCCGCCGCCGAGCACGGCATGAACGCGTCCACCTTCACCGCGCGGGTGATCGCCTCCACCGGTGCCGACGTGGCCGCCGCGCTGTCCGGCGCGGTGGGCGCCATGTCGGGCCCGCTGCACGGCGGCGCGCCCTCGCGCGTGCTGGGCATGATCGAGGAGATCGAGCGGACCGGCGACGCCGAGGCGTACGTCAAGCAGGCCCTGGACAAGGGCGAGCGCCTGATGGGCTTCGGCCACCGCGTCTACCGCGCCGAGGACCCGCGGGCGCGGGTGCTGCGCCGTACGGCCAGGGAGCTGGGCGCCCCCCGCTTCGAGATCGCGGAGGCGCTGGAGAAGGCGGCCCTGGAGGAGCTGCACTCCCGTCGCCCGGACCGCGTCCTGGCGACCAACGTGGAGTTCTGGGCGGCGATCATCCTGGACTTCGCCGAGGTCCCGGCCCACATGTTCACGTCGATGTTCAGCTGCGCCCGCACCGCCGGCTGGTCCGCGCACATCCTGGAGCAGAAGCGCACCGGCCGCCTGGTGCGCCCCTCGGCCCGCTACATCGGCCCGGGCTCCCGGGACCCGCGCGACGTCGAGGGTTACGCGGACATCGCACGCTAGTCCGGTGCGGTGCACCCTGGGGGGATGAGGCTGTTCGTGGCCGTCGTGCCCCCCAGGTCCGCCCTCGCCGAACTGGGGGGCGCCGTGGACGTGCTCCGCGCCCTGCCGGGCGCGGACGGGCTGCGCTGGACGGAGCGTGCCGGATGGCACGTGACGCTGGCGTTCCTCGGCGAGGTGGACGAGGCCCTGCTGCCCGGGCTGGCCGAACGCCTGGACCGGGCGGCGCGGCGCCATCCGCACTGCCGGATCGCGCTGACCGGCGGGGGCCGCTTCGGCGACCGCACGCTCTGGGCCGGACTGGACGGGGACGACCTGGGACGTACGGCGGCCGCGGCGCAGGCGGCCGCCCGGCGGGCGGGCGTCCACCACGAGGACGAGCACGGCCGCTTCCACGCCCACCTGACGCTGGCCCGGCAGCGCGCCGGGCGCACCAGGGTGGGCCTGAGGCCCTTCACCGACGCCCTCGCGCAGTTCGCGGGCACCCCGTGGACGGCGGCGGCGATCTCCCTGGTGCGGAGCCATCCGCCCGCACCCGGGGTGCCGGGGGCGCAACCCCGCTACGAGACGGTGCGGACCTGCCCGCTGGGGCACTGAGGCCGCCCCGTTAACCTCGATGTGTGGACCCGAAGACCCGTACCCGAGTAATGACCGCCGCCCTCGCCCTGCTGGTGGTCGTGGTGATCGTCGGCACCGTCGTGCGCGGCTAGACGACCGCAGGGGAGGGGCCGGCCCGTCTCAGGCGCCGGCGTAGACCCTCTCGACGAATTCCGCCACCTGTTCGTCGGTGAGGTGGCGGGCCAGGTCGGCCTCGGTGATGATGCCGATCAGCTTCTTGTCCTCGACCACCGGGAGCCGCTTGATGCGGTGCGACTCCATCTCGGTCAGGACGTCGGAGACGTCGGCGTCCGCGTCGATCCAGCGGGGGGTGCCCTCGCACAGGTCGCCGCAGGTCACCTTGGAGGGGTCGCGCCCCGCGGCGATGCACTTGGTGACGATGTCCCGGTCGGTGATGATGCCGCACATCCGGTCGTTCACGTCGTGGACCGGCAGCGCGCCGACGTTGAGCTCGCGCATGAGCTGCGCCGCCCGGTCGAGAGTCTCGGTCGCCGGTATCGCACGGGCGCCGGGATGCATGATCTCTTTGGCTGTGGTCATACCCTCATCGTGCGCCCGACCGGGTGAATCTGCGACCGGGCGCACGGCGGGGCGGACCACCGCGGACGCCTACCAGGCGAAGGCCTCCGGCGACGGGCCCGGGCCCGGGAAGATCTCGTCCAGCTCGGCGAGCAGCTCCGCGGGCAGCTCCAGTTCGACCGCGCGCAGCGCGGAGTCCAGCTGCTCGCGGGTGCGCGGGCCGACGATCGGGCCGGTGATCCCGGGGCGGCCCAGCAGCCAGGCCAGGGCGACGTCACCGGGCTGCAGGCCGGCCTTGTCGACCGCGTCCTCGTACGCCTGGACCTGCTCGCGCAGGGCGCTGTCCTTCAGCGAGTCGGCGCTGCGGCCGGAGGTGGAGCGGGAGCCGCCGCCCTCGCGCTCCTTGCGCAGCGCGCCGCCCAGCAGGCCGCCGTGGAGCGGCGACCAGGGGATGACGCCCAGGCCGTACTCCTGCGCGGCCGGGATGACCTCCATCTCGGCGCGGCGCTCGGCGAGGTTGTACAGGCACTGCTCGCTGACCAGGCCGAGCGAATGGCGCCGCGCGGCGGCCTCGTTGGCCTTGGCGATACCCCAGCCGGGGAAGTTGGACGATCCGGCGTAGAGCACCTTGCCCTGCTGCACCAGGACGTCGATCGCCTGCCAGATCTCCTCCCACGGCGTCGCGCGGTCGATGTGGTGGAACTGGTAGACGTCGATGTGGTCCGTGCCCAGGCGCTTCAGGCTCGCCTCGGCGGCACGGCGGATGTTGAGCGCGGAGAGCTTGTCGCCGTTCGGCCAGGGGGCGCCGTCGGTGCCCATGTTGCCGTAGACCTTGGTCGCCAGGACGGTCCTGTCGCGGCGGCCGCCGCCCTTGGCGAACCAGCTGCCGATGATCTCCTCGGTGCGGCCCTTGTTCTCGCCCCAGCCGTAGACGTTGGCCGTGTCGAAGAAGTTGACGCCCGCGTCGTGCGCGGCGTCCATGATCGCGTGGCTGTCGGCCTCGTCCGTCTGCGGGCCGAAGTTCATCGTTCCCAGTACGAGCCGGCTGACCTTGAGTCCGGTGCGTCCGAGCTGTGTGTACTCCATGGGGACCAGCCAAGCTCTTGGAGTGCGCTCGAATCAAGCGGAGTTGAGGGGGTGTCGGTACGGCGCCCCCAGGCCCCACGCCTGGTGCGCGGCGTCCGCGAACGCGGCCGCCAGCCGGTGCTCCCCGGAGGCGTTGGGGTGGGTGCCGTCGTAGGTGTCCCGGGTGATGTCGTAGCCGGCCGGGCGGGAGGCCAGCAGCAGCGGAGAGACCGCGGTGCCCAGGTCGGCGACGGTCTTGGCCAGGCGGGTGTTGAACTCCTCGCACTGTGCGCCGAATCCGGGGTCCTGGTCGCAGCGCGAGTTGGGTATGACGGGCAGCAGCACCGCGGCGACACGGGGGTTGGCCGCCCGCGCCCGCCCGACGAACAGCCGCACGTTGGCCTCGGTCTGCTCGGGGTTGGTGTAGAAGCCGAGGTCGATCAGCCCCAGGGAGACCAGCAGCACGTCGGGACGGTGCTCCCGCACGGCGCCCTCGATGAGCGGCGCCATGTGCAGCCACCCCTCGCCCCAGCCGGCCAGGTGGCGGCGCGCGGAGACGGGGAAGGCGGGGTCGGCGTAGCGCTGCGAGACGGCCGCGTCGGCACCGGGGTCGTGCAGCGCGGTCCGCGGGCCGACGATCTCGAAGTCCTCGCCCTCCGTCCCCAGCGACCGCAGGTGCTCCCACATGCGGTAGCGCCAGGTGTGCTCCCCCGCGCTGCCGATCGTCATGGAGTCGCCGACGAACATCCACGCCGTGCGGCGTCCGGGCGTGCGGCGGGGCCCGTCGCCGGGGCCGGGGGGTGCACTGGACATGGAGGGGATCTTAGGGCCCGCGGGCTCCCCGGCAGGGCCCTGACCTCGGGTACGGCGGTGTTGGCACCGTCACTGCCGCGGGGCCGGGAAGGCCGTGCGGCCGCTGCGATTGGCCCAGTGGAGAAGCTCTCGAATGGCCCTGCTGAGCGGGCTGTTCCGCTCCTAGGGTGACGGGCATGACGCACTCGGTGGACTTCTACTTCGACCCCATCTGCCCCTTCGCCTGGATCACCTCCCGCTGGATCCTGGAGGTGGAGCGGGAACGCGAACTGCGCCTGCGCTTCCGGGTGATGAGCCTGTCCGTGCTCAACGAGGGCCGCGAGGGCCTGCCCGAGCGCTACGAGCGGCTGCTGAGCACCGGCTGGGGCCCGGTACGGGTGTGCGTCGCCGCCGCGCGGCACCACGGGGAGCACGTGCTGCGCGAGCTGTACACGGCGCTCGGCACCCGGCTGCACGTGCAGGACCGCCCGGCCTCCGACGAGGTGCTGCGCGAGGCGCTGGCGCAGGCGGGCCTGCCGCCGGAGCTGGCGGAGGCCGCGGGCGGCACCGCGTACGACGAGGAGCTGCGCAGGAGCCACCACGAGGGCATGGACCCGGTCGGGGAGGAGGTCGGCACGCCCACCCTGCACATCGACGGGGCCGCCTTCTTCGGACCCGTCCTCACCTCGATCCCGCGCGGCGAGGAGGCGGCGCGGCTCTTCGACGGAGTCCGGGCGCTGGCCGGCCACCCGACCTTCTTCGAGCTGAAGCGCAGCCGCACCGGCGGCCTCGACTTCGCCTGAGCCGTCCACCTGGCAGGCTTGGCGCATGCGCCCACTGCTCGCCGCGGCCGCGGCCTCCGTCCTCGTCATGGGTCCCCTCGTCGGCAGCGCGGCCGCCGACGACGGGGAGTCCGCGGCCTTCACGATGTCGGACCCGCGGATCACCGAGTCGAGCGGCCTGGTCGCCAGCCGCCTCCACAAGGGCGTCTACTGGACGCACAACGACAGCGACGACGGCCCGTACGTCTACGCCGTCGACTCCGCGACGGGCAAGACGGTCGCCACCGTCACCCTGCGCGGCGTGGGCAGCCCGCGCGACGTCGAGGCGATCTCGATGGGCCCGGACGGCGCGCTGTACGTCGGCGACATCGGCGACAACCTCGACGGCTCCTGGCCGCACGTGTGGATCTACCGCTTCCCGGAGCCGGAACGGCTGACGGACCGGACGGTGACCGCGACGCAGTACACCGTCCAGTACGACGGCGGCCCGCGCAACGCCGAGGCGATGATGGTCGACCCCACGTCAGGGCGGGTCTACATCGCGAGCAAGAACGAGGACGGCGGCGGCCTCTACCAGGGCCCGGCGAAGCTCTCCGCGAGCGGCACCAACGTCTTCCGGCGCGTCGCGGCCATCCCGCTGTGGATCACCGACGGCGCCTTCTCCCCGGACGGCAGCCGGCTGGTGCTGCGCGGCTACTTCGGCGCCCTGATGTACCGCTGGTCCGACGGCACGGCGCGCCGGATCGACCAGATGCACGTGCCGCTGCAGCGGCAGGGCGAGTCCGTCGCCTTCACCCCGGACGGCCGGGCCCTGATGTACGGCAGCGAGGGCGCGGACAGCGAGGTCTGGCGCGTGCCGCTGAGCGGGGACGACCTGCCCGACGCGGCCCGCCGTGCCGCCTCCTCCTCCCCCGGGCCGTCGGGGAGTTCCTCGGCGGACGCCGCCGGTTCCCGCGCGGACGAGGCGGGTTCGACACGGCAGTTCGCGCTGGGCGCCGTCACCCTGGCCGCGGTCGCCGCGTTGCTGGTGGGGGTGCGCCGGTTGCTGCGCCGGGAGCGCTGAGGCGCCCCGGGAACACCGGCGGGCGGGGCGATCGCCCAGCCCGCCGGCGGTGGTGGCCCCGTGGGGCCCGGGTTCAGAGCCGCTCGACGACGAAGTCGACGCAGGCGGTCAGGGCCTCGACGTCCGCCGGCTCCACGGCCGGGAACATCGCGACGCGCAGCTGGTTGCGGCCCAGCTTGCGGTACGGCTCGGTGTCGACGACGCCGTTGGCGCGCAGCACCTTGGCGATCACCGCCGCGTCGACCTCGTCGTTGAAGTCGATCGTGCCGACGACCTGGGAGCGCTTGGCCGGGTCGGTGACGAACGGGGTGGCGTACTTGGAGTCCTCGGCCCAGGTGTACAGACGCGAGGAGGAGTCGGCGGTGCGCGCGACGGCCCAGTCCAGGCCGCCCTGGCCGTTGATCCACTCCAGCTGGTCGTTCAGCAGGAACAGGGTGGCGAGCGCGGGGGTGTTGTACGTCTGGTTCTTGCCCGAGTTGTCGATCGCGGTCGGCAGGTCGAAGAAGGCCGGGATGTGGCGGCCGGACGCGGCGATCCGCGCGGCGCGCTCCAGCGCGGCCGGGGAGAACGCGGCGATCCACAGCCCGCCGTCGGCGGCGAAGGACTTCTGCGGGGCGAAGTAGTAGACGTCGGTCTCGGCGATGTCGACCGGCAGGCCGCCCGCGCCGGAGGTGGCGTCGACCAGGACGAGGGCGCCCTCGTCGGCGCCGGCCACGCGCCGCAGCGGCATCGCGACACCGGTGGAGGTCTCGTTGTGGGTGAAGGCGTAGACGTCCACGCCGGCCTCGGCGGCCGCCTCGGGGTGCGTGCCCGGGTCGGCGGAGATCACGGTCGGCTCGTCCAGCCACGGCGCCAGCTTGGCCGCCTTGGCGAACTTGGAGGAGAACTCGCCGAAGCTGAGGTGCTGCGACTTGCGCTCGATGAGCCCGTGGGTGGCGATGTCCCAGAAGGCGGTGGAGCCGCCGTTGCCGAGCACCACCTCGTAGCCCTCGGGAAGCGAGAAGAGCTCACGGATGCCGTCCCGGACCCGGCCGACCAGGTCCTTCACCGGCGCCTGCCGGTGAGAGGTGCCCATCAGCGAGGTGCCGGTGGCGGCCAGGGCGCTGAGCGCCTCGGGCCGCACCTTGGAGGGGCCCGAACCGAATCGTCCGTCGGCGGGCTTGATGTCAGCGGGAATCTGGATCTCGGCCACGTCTCGCAGCGTAGTGCGTGACGACCCGGTTACGGGCTCCGGTCCATCCGGTGAGACATGCGGCGCGGTGGGGCAGGCTGAGGGGCATGGCGGACGATCTGCGGCACGGACTGCGCCGCGAGCTGGAGCGGGCGGTGCGGGGCGAGGTCTCCTTCGACCCGCAGAGCAGGGCGCTGACCACGATGGACGCGTCCAACTACCGGCGCGTCCCGGTGGCCGTGGTCGCGCCGCGCGACGCCGGCGACGTGGCCGCGGCGCTCGCCGTGTGCCGGGCGCACGGGGTGCCGGTGGTGCCGCGCGGCGGCGGCACGTCGATCGCCGGGCAGGCGACGGGCACCGGGGTCGTCCTCGACTTCACCCGGCACATGCACCGGATCGTGTCACTCAGCCCCGAGGCGTTGACGGCCCGTGTGCAGCCGGGAGTGGTCCTGGACGACCTGCGGCGCGCCGCCGCCGCGCACGGGCTGACCTTCGGCCCCGATCCGTCCACCCACAGCCGCTGCACCCTCGGCGGCATGATCGGCAACAACGCGTGCGGCCCGCACTCCGTCGCCTGGGGCACCACCGCCGACAACGTCCGGGCCCTGGAGTGCCTCACCTACGGCGGCGAGCCGCTGCGCACCGCCGAGCCGCTCCGCGCCGACCTGCGGGAACTGGTGGACGGCCATCTCGCCCTGCTGCGCACCGGCTACCCGCAGCAGCTCCCCCGCCGCATCTCCGGCTACGCCCTCGACGCCCTGCTCCCCGAACGCGGCCGGGACCTGGCCCGGGCCCTGACCGGCAGCGAGGGCACGCTCGCCGTCATCACGGAGGCCGAGGTCCGGCTGGTGCCCGCGCCCCCGGTGCGCGTCCTGGTCGTCCTCGGCTACCCGGACGAAGGGGCCGCCGCCGATGCCGCGAACGGCCTGCTGCCGTACGGTCCGCTGACGGTGGAGGGCATGGCCGCCGATCTGGTGGGCGGGGAGGCCGCCGGGCTGCTGCCGCGGGGCGGCGCGTGGCTCTTCGTCGAGATGCCCGGCACCGGCGAGGCGGAGGCGCTGCGGCGGCTCGCCGACGCGGGCGACTCGGTCGTCGTGACCGACCCCGTCGCGCAGCGCACGCTGTGGCGGATCCGCGAGGAGGCAGCCGGCACCGCCACCCGGATGCCGGACGGGACGGAGGCCTGGCCGGGCTGGGAGGACTGCGCCGTGCCGCCCGCACGGCTCGGCGCCTACCTGCGCGACTTCCGCGCACTGCTGCGCGGGCACGGACTGCGCGGGGCGCCGTACGGGCACTTCGGCGACGGCTGCATCCACGTGCGCATCGACTTCGACCTGCTCGACGCGGCGGGTGTGGCCCGCTTCCGCCGCTTCTCCGAGGACGTCGCGCAGCTCGTCGTCGCGCACGGCGGCTCGCTGTCCGGGGAGCACGGGGACGGGCAGGCCCGCGCGGAGTTGCTGCCCAGGATGTACGGGGACGAACTGGTCGCCCTCTTCGGCCGGTTCAAGGACGCGCTGGACCCGGCGGGCGGCCTCAACCCCGGCATGCTGGTGCGGCCCGAACCGCTCGACGCCCATCTGCGCTTCGCCGTCCTGCCGCGCCGGCCGGTCGCCGTCGCCTTCGGCTACCCCCACGACGGCGGGGACTTCTCGGCGGCGGTGCGCCGCTGCGTCGGCGTCGCCAAGTGCCGTGACACGGGAGGGGGTCCGGGGGCCGGGGATCCGGGGGCGGGCGTCATGTGCCCCTCGTACCGGGCGACGCGCGAGGAGCGGCACTCCACCCGAGGCCGGGCCCGGCTGCTGCACGAGATGCTCGCCGGCGAGATCGTCACCGGCGGCTGGCGCTCGCCCGAGGTCCTGGACGCCCTGGACCTCTGCCTGTCCTGCAAGGGCTGCCGCTCGGACTGCCCGGTCGGCGTCGACATGGCCACCTACAAGGCGGAGTTCCTCCACCACCACTACCGGCGGCGGCCCCGGCCCGCCTCGCACTACCTGATGGGCGGGCTGCCGACGTGGCTGCGCGCGGCGACCCCGCTCGCCGGGACCGTGAACGCCCTGGCACGGGTACGGCCGCTGGCCGCCCTGGCCAAGCGGACGGCGGGTGTCGCGCCCGAGCGGGAACTGCCGCCGCTGGCCGAGGAGTCCTTCGTGCGCTGGTGGCGGCGGCAGGAACCCGCAGCGGAGGCGGGAGGGACCGTGGTGCTGTGGCCGGACACCTTCACCGACCGCTTCTCCCCCGAGGTCGGCCGCGCCGCCGTACACGTCCTGCGGGCGGCCGGACTGCGCGTCGTGCTGCCGCCGGGACGCGTCTGCTGCGGCCTGACCTGGGTCTCGACCGGCCGCCTCGACCGGGCGCGGCAGGTGATGCGCCGCACGGTCCTGCGGATGGCTCCCGTGGTGGCCGCCGGTCATCCCGTCGTCGTCCTGGAACCGAGCTGCGCGGCGGCGCTCCGCACCGATCTGCCCGAACTCCTGGGCACCGACGAGGCGGCGGCCCTGGCCGGTTCCGTACGCACCTTCGCGCAGGTGCTGGAGGAGCGGGCCCCCGGCTGGACGCCGCCCCGCCTCGACCGGGCGGTCACCGGCCAGACCCACTGCCACCAGCATGCCGTCCTGGGAGACGCCGCCGAGCGCCGGCTGCGCGCCCGCGCCGGGCTCGGCGGCACCCTGGCCTCCGGCTGCTGCGGCCTGGCCGGGAACTTCGGCTTCGAGCGCGGCCATTACGAGGTCTCCGTCGCCTGCGCCGAGGAGCGTCTGCTGCCCGCCGTCGGCGCCGCCCGCCCCGGTACGGCCGTCCTCGCGGACGGCTTCTCCTGCCGCACCCAGCTCGCCCAGCTCGGCGGGGTGCGCGCCCGGCACCTCGCGGAGCTGCTGGCGGACGGGCTGTGAGGCGGCGGCCCGTGCGGAGGGCGGGGCCTCAGAACTCCGCGGTGTCCAGCTCGAGTCCGAAGGGCTCGGGCAGCCGCAGCGGAGTGCCGAAGGGATGCGGGCCGTCCACCGCCCGGTAGCCGAGCTCCCCCGGCTCCGCATACAGGGTGCAGCTGCGCTCCTGACGGTCGACGAGGAGGTACAGCGGGGCGCCGTACTCGGCGTAGCGGCGGCGTTTGACGATCCGGTCGGTGTCGCCGTTGGACTCCGAGGTGACCTCCACCACCAGCAGGGTCTGGTGGGCGACGAGAGCGTCGGCCTCCGCCAGGTCTTCCGGCACGACCGCCAGGTCCGGCAGGTACCAGTTGCCACTGCCGGGAAGGTCCAGATTTCCCGAGCCTGAGAGGCAGCCCATCTTCTGCACGACGGCGTCGATCTGCCGACGGATCATGGCCGCGGCCTTCTCATGCCCCCACGTAGGTGGCACCACTTGCCGGATGACCCCCTCGACGATCTGCACCCGGTCCCCCCCGTGGTGCCGGATCGCGTACTTGAGCGCGGTTTCCGGGTCGTCCGGCGCGTACGAACCGGCGGCCGCCCGAGGCGCCCAGTGGGGCTGTGAGCTCATCGGTCCTCCAGGGGCTCCGCACACGCGACTGACGACTCCCCCGATTCTCACGCAGCCGCCGCCGGCCCGGGGCGCCCCGATCGCACATTCACTCGAAACGATGAAGCACCCCCGAGGTCACCGACGCCGGCGCCAGGGTCACGGCACCAGCACGAGCCTCCCCCGCAGGCCCCCCTCCGCGAGGCGGGCGTGGGCCTTGGCGACCTCCGCCAACGGGTAGGTGTCGGCCACCCGCGTGGTGAGCACGCCCTCGTCCACCAGGGCCACCAGCTCCGCGAGGCGGGCCCCGTCCGGCTGGACCTGGACCGCGGCGACGCGGATGCCGCGCTCGGCGGCGGGCACCGCGTCGGGCCGGACGGTGACGTAGCCGCCGCCGTCCGGTACGGCCGCCAGGACGGGGGCGCCGAGCGCCGCCGCGTCGAGGGCGGCGTCGGCCCGGACGCCGTCCAGGGACGACACGGCCTCGTCGGCGCCCAGTTCCCGCAGCAGCGGGAGGTCGGCGGGGCGGGCCAGTGCGACGACGTGCAGCCCCGCGTGGCGGGCCAGCTGGACGGCGTAGGCCCCGACCGCGCCCGCGGCGCCGGTGACCAGCACGCGGTCGCCGGGGCGGGCGGCCAGCAGGCCGAGCGCCTCGTCGGCGGTGAGGGCGTTGGTCGGGAGGGTGGCGGCGTGGACGGGGTCGACGGACGAGGGGGCCGCGGCGAGGGCGTCCGCGCCCAGCACGACGTACTCGGCGTGCGCCTTGGTCCGCTGCCCGAACCCGCCCACCGCGCCCACGACGGCCGTGCCCGGCACGGGGACGGAGAGCCCGGCGCCGACCGCGTCCACGGTCCCCGCGACGTCCCAGCCCAGCCCGAGGAAGGCGCCGGGCACCAGTGCCCCGGCCCCGAGCAGACCGGCCCGTACGGCGAGGTCGGCGGGGTTGACCCCGGCCGCGGCCACCCGCACCCGGACCTCGCCCGGGCCCGGCTCGGGCAGCGGCACCTCGGCGACCTCCAGCACCTCGGGCCCGCCGAATTCCCTGATCACGACAGCACGCATGGCAGAAGCTCCCTGTTCCTGAGGATGTGCGGCGACTGGTCCCGCCGTCATCACAAACCTAGGGAGAGCTACTCTCTCCGGGTAAGTACGTACCTGGAAGTGCGTACCGAACCGAGGAGTCCGGAGGGGAGCCCCCATGGCGACGACCACCGCGTCCCAGCGGCGCGAGGAGGCCCGCGCAGCCTACAACGCGTTCATGAAGGGCTGCCCGACGAACCAGTTGCTCATCCGGATCAGCGACAAGTGGGCCGGCCTGCTCATGGCCGCACTCAAGGACGGCCCGCAGCGTTACAGCGACCTGGGCCGCCGTATCGCGGGCGTCAGCCAGAAGATGCTCACGCAGACGCTGCGCACCCTGGAGCGGGACGGACTGGTCGCGCGGACCGTCACGCCGTCCGTCCCCGTGCGGGTGGACTACGCGCTGACGCCGCTGGGCGAGAGCCTGGCCGTGCTGTTCTCCGCCGTGAAGGACTGGGCGGAGGAGCACATCGAGGAGGTCGTCGAGGCCCGCGAGCGCTACGACGCCGGAGCGGGCACGTCCTGAGGCGGCCCGGGGTCGCCCCGGTTTCACCGATCCCCTGTGCCGTTCATCCGTTTTCGGGCATTCTGTAGAGCCGTTACCGGCCGTTTCGGCCTACTTCCGGCAGCGGGGGGACATCATGCCCGGTGGAGAGCGCGGTGCGCTCGGTCAGCTGGTGAGGGCGCTCAGCCTGGGGACGCTGGTGACCGTCTACGTCGCCAGCCTGCTGATCACCTACCGCCAGCTGCACACGAAACCCGTGCTGCAGGACGTCATCGGTGCCCCGGACTGGACCCGCGCCGTCCTGGTCATGGGACTGGTGATCGGCGGCGGGCTGGGCACGGCCGCGGCGATCGTCGACGACCGCCGCGAACTGCCCTCGTGGTTCCTGACCGCGGTGGGCGTGGTGGCCGCGCTGGCGTGGAGCCTGTGGGCCTCGTCGAGCCTCGGCGAGGACTACGTGCACATGCTCTTCGCGGCCACCGCCCCGGTGACCGGCCTGCTGGTGTGGGCCGAGCTGATGCGGCAGTTCCGCAACCAGCGCCGACCCGCCGTCGTCTGACCGTGCCCGCCGCCTGGGCCGGTCCCCGGGACCGCCTGACCGCTCGCCCGGGCCGTCGCCGCGCTCAGGCGGCCACCGACTCCGACTCCCGCGGCACGAACTCGATCAGCTTGTGGTCCTTGCCGCGGTGCAGGTCGATCTTGAGCCGCAGACCGCCCAGCCGGGCCAGGAAGAGTCCGACGCAGGCCGCCGCCACCGCGGCGACGAGGCCGCCGGCCAGGAAGCCGGTCCGGGCCCCGAAGACGTCGGTGATCCAGCCGACGAGCGGGCCGCCCAGCGGCGTGCCGCCCACGAAGACCATCATGAACAGGCTCATGACGCGGCCCCGCATGGCGGGGTCGGTCGCGAGCTGGACGCTGGCGTTGGCGGTGGTGTTGAAGGTCAGGCCGAAGATGCCGATCGGCAGCATGAGCGCCAGGAAGATCCAGTACGTCGGCGCCAGCGCCGCCACGACCTCCAGCAGGCCGAACCCGAGCGCCGCGCCGACCAGCAGCCGCAGCCGGGTGCTGCCGCGCCGGGCCGCCAGCAGCGCGCCGACGACGGAGCCGACCGCGAGCACCGAGTTGAACAGGCCGTACATCCCGGCGTCGCCGTGGAAGACATGGTCGGCGAAGGCGGTGAGCCAGATCGGGAAGTTGTACGCGAAGGTGCCGATGAAGCCGACCAGCACGATGGGCCAGATCAGCTCGGGCCGTCCGGCGACGTAGCGCAGGCCCTCGCGCAGCTGGCCCTTGCCGCGCGGCGCGGTGGGCACCTCGTAGAGCTCGGAACGGCGCATGAGCAGCAGTCCGGCGAGCGGCGCCAGGAAGGACAGGCCGTTGAAGAGGAAGGCCCAGCCGCTGCCGACCGCGGTGATCAGCGCGCCCGCGACGGCGGGGCCGATGAGGCGGGCGCTCTGGAAGTTGGCGGAGTTCAGGGAGACCGCGTTGCGGACGTCGGCCGGGCCGACCATCTCGACGACGAACGCCTGCCGGCTGGGGTTGTCGACGACGGTGACCATGCCGAGCCCGAAGGCGATGGCGTACACGTGCCAGACCTGGACGGCTCCGCTGAGGGTCAGCGCGGCCAGGGCGAGGCCCAGCAGGCCCATGGCGGCCTGGGTGGCCAGCAGGGTGCGGCGCTTGGGGTAGCGGTCGGCGATGACGCCGCCGTAGAGCCCGAAGAGCAGCATGGGCAGGAACTGCAGCGCGGTCGTGATGCCGACGGCGAAGGAGGACCCGGTGAGGCTCAGCACCAGCCAGTCCTGCGCGATGCGCGACATCCAGGTGCCGGTGTTGGAGACGATCGCCCCACCGGCGAAGAGCCGGTAGTTGCGGTTGCGGAGCGAGCTGAACATGCCGCCGGGCGCCGGCGGCGCGGCGGGGCGGCCGGTGCCGGGGGTCCCGGACGGTCCGGCGGCCCCCGCGGCGGCGTCGGCGCCCGCCGGGGTGGGCAGATCGGCCGGGTCGGCGGTGCCGCCCGGTCCGGCCCCCTCAGGGATGTTCGGTTCGGGTGCGGCGTCTGATGCGGCTGCCGAACTCAATCCGGTCTCGCCTCCTCGTCATCGGGTCCTTGTGTCGGCGTGAGCGAGCTTCTCCAGGACGGGCGCCGCCTCCCGGAGCACGGCGCGTTCCTCCTCCGTGAGGGTGGCCATGAGTTCGGCCAGGAACGCGTTGCGCCGGGCCCGGCTCTCCTCGAGCATCGCCTCCGCCTGCTCGGTCTGCCGGACGACGACCTGGCGCCGGTCGTCCGGATGCGGGTCCCGGTGCACCAGGCCCTTGGACTCGAGCATGGCGACGATCCTCGTCATGGACGGCGGCTGTACGTGCTCCTTGCGGGCCAGCTCCCCGGGGGTGGCGGATCCGCAGCGCGCGAGGGTGCCCAGCACGGACATCTCCGTCGGGCTCAGCGATTCGTCGACCCGGTGGTGGCGCAGTCGGCGGGAGAGCCGCATCACGGCACCGCGCAGCGTGTTCACCGCTGCGCGGTCGTCCTCGGACAGTTCGGTCACGTTCGTTAGATTAGCTCATTACCTATGCTAAGTAAAATTGCCGTAACCGTGCCGCGTCCAAACACATTCGTCAAGGAAGTCACCCATCCGGGTGAGTTCCGCCCCGAAAACGACGCATGCCCCGAGGGGCCCGCCGGACCCTTGGGCCATGGCTTCGAGAGTGCTCAGCATGCGCATAGACGGGGACCTGCTGGACCGTCTCCAGGCTCACGCCGCGAAACGCGGGATGAGCGTCCAGGACTACATCGTCCGGACGCTCATCCGCGATGACTTCGACGAGAGGCTCAAGGCCTCCGTCGACGAGACCGAGCAGTTCTACACGGCCGGTTACGTCAGGCCGAGCGCCGGCATCAGGTAGTAGAAGGCGAAGACCGCCGACACCGCGTAGAGCGCGGACGGCACCTCACGGCCGCGCCCCGCCACCAGCCGCAGCACGCAGAAGGTGATGAACCCGATGCCGATGCCGTTGGTGATCGAGTAGGTGAACGGCATGAGCAGCATCGTCAGGAACGCCGGGATGGAGATCGTGTAGTCGCTCCAGTCGATCTCCCGGATGCTGCCCGCCATGATCAGGAAGCCCACCGCGACGAGCGCGGGGGTGGCCGCCTGGGCCGGGACCATCGTGGCCAGCGGCGCGAAGAACAGCGCGACGACGAAGAGCAGACCGGTGGCGATCGAGGCGAGGCCGGTGCGCGCGCCCTCGCCGGCGCCCGCGGTGGACTCCGCGTAGCAGGTGTTGGCCGAGCAGGAGGTGAAGCCGCCTGCCGCGGTCGCGATGCCGTCGACCATCAGGACCCGGCTCATCCCGGGCAGGTCGCCCTTGGAATCCAGGAGGTGCGCCTCGTCGCTGACGCCGAGGATGGTGCCCATCGCGTCGAAGAAGCAGCTCAGCAGCACGGTGAAGACGAAGAGGACGCCGGTGAGCACACCGACCTCCTGGAAGCCGCCGAACAGACTCACCTTGCCGATCAGCCCGAAGTCGGGGCTCGCGACCGGATTGCCGGGCCACTGCGGGACGGTCAGGCCCCAGGCGGCGTCCTTGACGTTCGCCACCGCGTCGACGACGAGCGCGAGAACGGTCATCGCGACGATGCTGATCAGGATCGCGCCGGGCACCTTGCGGATGATCAGCCCGAGGGTCAGCAGCACGCCGAGGATGAAGATCAGCACCGGCCAGCCGGTCAGGTGGCCGCCCGCCCCCAGCTGCAGCGGGACGGTGGTGTGCGCGGCGTCCGGGATGCGGGTCACGAAGCCGGAGTCGACCAGGCCGATCAGCACGATGAACAGGCCGATGCCGATGGCGATCGCCTTGCGCAGGCCCAGCGGCACCGCGCTCATCACCCGCTCCCGCAGGCCCGTGGCGACCAGCACCATGATCGCGAGACCGGCGAGGACCACCATGCCCATCGCGTCCGGCCAGCTCATCTTCGGGGCGAGCTGGAGCGCGACGATGCTGTTCACGCCCAGACCCGCCGCCAGCGCGATCGGCACGTTGCCGATGACGCCCATGAGCAGGGTGGTGAAGGCGGCGGTCACGACGGTGGCGGTGACCAGCTGGCCGCCGTCGAGGTGGTGGCCGTACTTGTCCACGCCCGAGCTGAGGATGATCGGGTTCAGGACGATGATGTAGGCCATCGCGAAGAAGGTGGCCAGACCTCCGCGGATCTCCCGGGGGACGGAGGACCCCCGCTCGGTGATCCGGAAGAACCGGTCGAGCGCGCCGTGGGCGGCCGCCGGGGGCGGGGTCGGGGAACTGGGCACGACCTTGGCGGTGGTCGACGGGGACATGCGGGTCCTTGCGTGGGGGGATCTTTTGGAGGTTCCTACGACTGAAACCGGTCAGTCTCGGACCGTTTCAGTATGAACATATGAGCCTCCGAAACGCTATCTCCGCGCGTAGACCCCCCGGGGCCACTGGGTACGCTGTGCGGTATGAGCAGCAGCAGCCACAGCAAGGGGACGACCGGGTTGCGCGAGGCGCCGGCACCTCTGGAGGCGAACGACGTCGCGACCGTCACCGTCGGGACGGTCATCTGGTTCGCGCTCTTCCTCGTCCAGCTCCCCTTCTACGGCTGGTACGCCGACCACGGCCACGCCTGGTGGATCTGGACCTGCCTGGCCGGCGGCGGCCTCGGACTCATCGGCCTCTGGTACGTGCGCGCCCGCCGGGACGCCATCCGGCGGTCCCGCGCCGCGGAGGACGCCGCACAGGACTGAGCCGGGGCCCGCGGGTTCCGCGAGCCCCGGATCCGCGGCCCCGGCCCCGGCCCCGGGTCCGTGCCCCGGCGGCTACGCCCCCGGTCGTACGGCGCCCCGGAGATGTCCCCGAGAGCGACGACTCGCCGCGCCGTCGGCGCCGCCCCCCACGTACCGTCGAAGCCATGACGGAACGCACGCAGCGGGAGGCGGCCGGGGTACGACCGGCGACGCCCGGCGGACTCACCGCTGCCCAGGTGGCGGAGCGGATCGCGCGGGGCGAGGTCAACGACGTCCCGGTGCGTTCCTCGCGTTCCTTGGCCGAGATCGTCAGCGCGAACGTGTTCACCCGCTTCAACGCGATCATCGGCGTGCTGTTCCTGATCATCCTGGTGGTCGGCCCGATCCAGGACGGTCTCTTCGGCTTCGTCATCATCGCGAACACCGGCATCGGCATCTTCCAGGAGTGGCGCGCCAAGAAGACCCTGGACGGACTCGCCGTGATCGGCGAGGCGAAACCCACCGTGCGCCGCGACGGGGTCGCCACCCAGGTCTCCACCTCCGGGATCGTCCTCGGCGACCTCATCGAACTCGGGCCGGGGGACAAGGTGGTGGTCGACGGCGAGGTGGCCGAGGCCGACAGCCTGGAAGTCGACGAGTCGCTGCTCACCGGCGAGGCCGACCCCGTCGTCAAGCGCCCCGGCGACCCCGTGATGTCCGGCAGCTTCGTCGTCGCCGGCGGCGGGTCCTTCACCGCGACCAAGGTCGGCCGGGAGGCCTACGCGGCGCAACTCGCCGAGGAGGCGAGCCGCTTCACCCTCGTCCACTCCGAACTGCGCAGCGGCATCAGCCAGATCCTCAAGTACGTCACGTGGATGATGGTCCCCACGGCGATCGGCCTGATCGTCAGCCAGCTCGTCCTGGAGGGCGACGACTGGCGCGAGGCGGTCCGCCGCATGGTGGGCGGCATCGTCCCGATGGTGCCCGAGGGGCTGGTCCTGCTCACCTCGGTGGCCTTCGCGATCGGCGTGATCCGGCTGGGCCGCAAGCAGTGCCTCGTCCAGGAGCTGCCCGCGATCGAGGGGCTGGCCCGGGTGGACGTGGTGTGCCTGGACAAGACCGGCACCCTCACCGAGGGCGGGATGGACGTCGCGGAGCTGCGGATGCTGGACGGTGTCCCCGAGGCGTACATCCGGCAGGTGCTCGGCGCGGTCGGTTCCGCCGACCCGCGCCCCAACCCCACCCTGGCCGCCGTCGCCGCGGCCTTCCCCGCCCCGGACGGCGGCTGGCACGTCACCGACGCGCTGCCCTTCTCCTCCGCCCGCAAGTACAGCGGCGCGGCCTTCACCGAGCCCGGCGGGGAGCGCAGCGCCTGGCTGCTCGGCGCCCCCGACGTACTGCTCCCCGCGGGCGACCGGGCGCTCGGCGCGATCGACGGCCTCAACGCCCAGGGCCTGCGGGTGCTGCTGCTCGCCCGGACGGGGAAGGAACTGGGCGACCCGGCGGTGGGAGCCTCGGCCACCCCGGCGGCGCTGGTCGTCCTGGAGCAGCGGCTGCGCCCCGACGCCGCCGACACCCTGCGCTACTTCGCCGAGCAGGACGTGCACGCCAAGGTCATCTCCGGCGACAACGCGGTCTCCGTCGGCGCCGTCGCCGGGAAGCTGGGGCTGGCGGGGGCCGAGCGGACGGTCGACGCCCGCAGACTGCCGGCCGAGCGCACGCAGATGGCGGCCGAGCTCGACCGGGGCACGGTCTTCGGCCGGGTCACCCCGCAGCAGAAGCGGGAGATGGTGGGCGCACTCCAGTCCGGCGGCCACAACGTGGCGATGACCGGGGACGGCGTCAACGACGTCCTCGCCCTCAAGGACGCCGACATCGGCGTCGCCATGGGCTCCGGCTCCGAGGCGACCCGGGCGGTCGCGCAGATCGTGCTGCTCGACAACAGCTTCTCGGCGCTCCCGTCGGTCGTGGCCGAGGGCCGCCGGGTCATCGGCAACATCACCCGCGTCGCGACGCTCTTCCTGACCAAGACCGTCTACTCGGTGCTGCTCGCCCTGCTGGTGATCATCTGGCACGCCCCCTACCCGTTCCTCCCCCGGCACCTGACGCTGCTGTCCACGCTGACCATCGGCGTCCCCGCCTTCTTCCTCGCCCTGGCCCCCAACAAGGAGCGGGCCAAGCCGCTCTTCGTGCGCCGGGTCATGCGCTACTCCCTGCCCGCCGGGGTGATCGCGGGCGTCGCCACCTTCGTGACGTACATGCTCGCCCGCCACCACTACCGCGGCGCCGGCGCGCTGGAGGCGGAGACCAGCGCCGCGACGCTGACCCTCTTCCTGGTCGGGATGTGGGTGCTGGCGCTCGTCGCGCGTCCCTACACCTGGTGGCGGATCGCCCTGGTCCTCACCATGGGCGCGGGTTTCCTGGTCGTCCTCGTCACCCCGTGGCTGCAGGAGTTCTTCGCGCTCCGGCTGGTCGGCACGCAGGGCCCCTGGACGGCCGTCGCCGTGGCGGTGGCGGCCTCGGCGCTGCTGGAGCTGGTCTGGCGCCGCGTGCGCCGCCTGGACGACGACGCCCCGCCGGAACAACACCGGGCGCCGGGCCCCCGCTGAGGGGGGCCCGGCGCCCGGTGGGTGGTGCGGGTGGGGTTACTTCACGTCGACGAAGTCGGCCGTGGAGACGGACGCGCCGCTGAGCGAGGTGGTGACGAAGTTGTAGCGCCAGTAGCCGTCCACGGACGCCTTGACGGTGGTCTTCAGGGCACCGGTGCTGCTGGACTTGACGGTCTTGACCGTCGTGTACGCGGTGGTGCCCTTCTTGCGGAACTGCAGCTGCACGGACTGGCCCGTGTAGCCAGCGTACTTGTGGGTCTCCCAGTTGGCCCGGGTGAGCTTGCCGGTGACGGTGATGGTCTTGCCCTTCTTCACCGGCTCCGGCGTGGCGTTGACCGTCACCACGGTGTTGCGCTTGATCTTCGCGGTGCCGGCGATCTCCTTCTCGACGTAGTCGCCGTCCTTGCCCCCGACCACGGCGTACACCTTCCAGGAGCCGGCGAGCGCGTTCTTGTACAGGTCCGCCTTGGGGTCGATGGTGATGCTGACCTTGCAGGTGGAGGTGGTGGCGTTGACCACGGTGCAGGCGGCGGAGTCCGTGGCCGGGAAGAGGCCGCCGTCGATGCCGTCGTCGGTGAACGACGCGCCGTGCCAGAGGAACGCGGCGCCGCCGTCGATGCCCGCCGGGTCGGTGGCGGTCACCACGACGGAGACCGTCTTCTTGCCGCCCGTCCCGAGGACGATGTCCTTGCCGCCGTTCACGACGACCTTGGTGATCTTGGTGTCACCCACGGAGTCGGCTGCTCCCGCCTTGGCGGCGAAGGTCGACAGGGCGGTGACCGCCGGCTTGTCGGAGGCCTGCGCGGCCGGGACTGCCAGCGAAGCGAGGGCCAGGGCGCCGGAAACGGCGGCCACGGTGGCGCGAATGCGCATGCTTGAGAATCCCCCAGATGAAGAGGACGCCCGTCGAACTCCCCCGGACGTGGCGTCTCGAATGGTGAGAGGGAGAGCGTACGCGCGAACAGTCATCCAGCGGAAACGCTTTCGACATATCCCCCTGTGTGACGACGGACACTCGGTCCGTCGCCGCTCAGTCGAACCAGCGGTCGCGGGCCAGCTCCTCCGTGCGGGTCGGGTCCTCCAGCAGCGCGGCCACCTCGAAGCGGCGCTGCCAGGCGCCGGCCGCCCACGACAGGCCGGCGGCGACGCCCTCCAGCGTGGCGGCGTGCAGCGTGCCGTCGACCCACCGCCAGTCGAGCTCGACGGTGCTGCCGTCGGCCGCCCTGACCAGCAGTTCCTCATGCTCGACGTACGACAGGGGCGCGCCCGGGAGCAGCTCGCGGACCGCGTCCGCGACGTCGTGCGGCTCGCCCTCGGAGACGACCGGGGCGTCGAGGGCCTCGCTGAGCCGGCGCACCTGGAACAGCTCGGCCAGCGCCGCCGCACGGACCGGCGGCACCGGGAGCAGGGGCAGTCCTGCGGTGAGCGGGAGCAGGTCGGGCGCGTCCGCGACGAGGGCGTCCCCGGCGTCGACCACGCGCGGCTCGTGGCCGTCGACGACGGCCCGCAGCTCGTCGGGGAGGGTGACCTGCTCGGGTTCGAGGGTGCCCAGTTCGGAGTAGAGCCGGTGCAGCTGGGCCGGGGTGACCGTGGAGTCCGGGTCGGCGAGCCGGGCGAGCAGCTCGGCGGCGCCGCCCGGCTCGTCCAGCAGGGCCGTGACGGACGTGCGCACGCCCAGGGCGCGCAGCACCTGGTCGTCCACGGCCCCGGCCTCGGCGTCCTCGTACAGCCCGTCGAGCAGCGGGTCGCCGCCGGCCGCGCGCAGGCCGACCGGGCGGCGGCCGTCGAGGACCGGGTGGTCGCGCAGCCACCAGGCGGTGTAGGGCCGCACGGACTCCGTGGTGCCGTCCGGCAGCAGGACCCGCACCGGCTGGGTGACCGCGTCGCGCAGCGGCGGCACGGAGAGCATGGCCAGCGCCTGCGGCCAGGCGTCGTCGGCGACGAGGTCGAGGTCGCGCACGGCGACGATCTCGGTGGCGACCGGCGGCACGTCGGTGTCCGGCAGCTGGTCGAGGACGTCCTCGCACCACACGTCGACCGCGTCGAGCAGCCCGGCGTCGTCCGGCTCGGCCCAGTCGCTCTCGCGCGGCTCCAGCTCGTCCGGGTCGAGCACCACGTCGGTGGCCCGGACCAGGGCGAAGGTGGCGAGCACGCCGACCGCGGTCAGCGGCTGCTCGCCCCAGCGGGCGGCCAGGTCCTCGTCGACGGAGCCGAGCTCCCCCTCCCGGATGACCTGCTCGAAGGCGCTGCCCGGCAGCACCAGTTCACCGGCGGGGGCGAGCTCGCCCTCGTCGTCGGTGAGGGCGAGGGCGGCCAGCCACGGCTCGTCGCCGGGGGCGAGGTTCGCGGCCCGGACCAGGCCCAGCACGACCTCGGCCAGTTCCTCCGCGTCCAGCGCGGGCGCGTCCTCGTCCCAGGCCTCGTCGGCGTCCAGGGACGCGGCCACCGCCGCCCGCACCTGCGGGGTGGTGAGGACGGCGCGCGGGGTCGCCGGGGTGGCCCCGAGCTTCTCCAGCAGCGGGTGCGCGGCCGCCGGGTCGGCGACCTTCAGGCCCAGCCGGGCCAGCTCGGAGGCGGCGGGCAGCCCGGTGCTGACCGGGGCGGACTCCTCGGCGTAGACGCTGTCCATCTCGGGGAGCGGCAGCAGCACCTGGCGGGGTCCGACGACGGTACGCCGGTCGGCCAGCGGCACGGGCAGCCCGCTCAGCCGGTCCGGGTCGGTGCCGGCCAGCGAGTCGTACAGGCGGTGCCACCAGTCCGCGGGGCGCTCCACCCCGGCGAGCCGGTCGATCGCGTCGCCCAGCGGCAGCCGTGCCACCCCGAGCACGCGCAGTTCGGGGCGGCGCTCCAGCCCGGGGGGCAGCAGCGTCGGGAAGACCTCCGCCAGCACGCGGACGGTCTCCGCGCCGGTGCCCTCGACGACCTCGGCCTCCACCGGGCGCAGCGCGGGCGGCAGTTCGTCCTCCCCGTCCGTGCCCGTGACGTCGGCGGCGCGCGGCAGGAAGGCGGTGCGCGGCAGCCGCTCCTGCACGTGGCGGCGAAGTCGGGCGTCCAGCTCGCCCTTGCCGAGCGGGCCGGGCACCAGGTCCACGATGCCCGCGGTCACCGGCCGCCAGTCCGCCAGCAGCCGTACGTAGAGCTCGGCCGCCCGCGCGACCAGGAAGTCGGTGAGGGCGCCGGGCGCGGCGTGGCGCCGGCTCGGGTCCAGCGGCAGCGAGGCGATGAGCAGCGCGGGCAGCCCCAGCGGCTCGTCCGTCGGCGTCGGGGCGTGCACGAAGGGCGCCGTCCGCGGCCGCTCGGGCGCACCGTCCTGGCCCACCGGGACGGCCCAGGTCACCGACCACACCGGGCGCAGCCGCTCCTCGACCGGGCGGTCGGTCAGCAGCGCCGCCTCCAGCGGGCCCGCGTCGCTCACCGTGCGCCAGCGGGTGGTGCCGCCGGCGCTGTCCACGACGACGGTCAGCCCGTCCTCCTGACGCCGGGCCAGGGTCCGTACGCCCTCCGGCGTCTCCACGACCACCTCGGTCAGGCCGGGCAGGGACAGCAGCAGCGCGTCGTCGATCGCGGCGAGCAGGCTCGCCGCGAGGTCCGCGGCGGCGCCGTCGCGCAGCGGCAGCACGACGCACGTGTCGTAGCCGTCCGGGGCGGTGCCCTCGGCGGGCAGCGGCAGCCGCAGCAGCGGTACGTGGCCGTCGCGGCGGCGCAGTTCGTCGGTGAGCCCCGGGGAGTGCCCACCGGTCTCCCGCGCGAGGTCGCGGGCCTCGGCCAGCGACCAGCGGACGCCGCCGCTGCGGCTGAGGATCGCGGGCTCGTCGCTGACCGCGAGCACGGCGGAGAATCCGACGCCGAAGCGGCCGACGGCCAGGTCGCCCTCCTCGCGCTTGGAGCTGGCGCGCAGCGTCGACAGGGACTCCACGCCCGCGGCGTCCAGGTGGGCCCCGGTGTTCGCGGCGGCGAGCACCCCCTCGCGCAGGGTCAGCCGCAGGCGGCCGGTCACCCCCGCACGGGTCGCCGCGTCGGCGGCGTTCTGGGCCAGCTCGACGACGAGACGGTCGCGGTAGCCGCCGAGCGCGAGGTCCTCCTCCGCGTTGGCGTCCTCCCGGAACCGGGCGGGCGACGCGGCCCACGCGTCCAGCACGGCCCGCCGCAGCCGTGCGGTCCCGAACGGATCTGCGCCCCGGTCCATCGCGGTCCCGCTCACGTCGTCTTCTCCCTCACGCGGTGTCGCATGCCCTGCCCTGTGCGAGTGACGCTACCGCGTGGGCTGTCGCCCGGTCGTCCCGCACGCGCCCGCACCCGGGGACGCCGCCCCGCGCGGGCCGGGCCGGGGCGTGGGAGGCGCGCACACCGCTCGCGAGCCTCGAATACCCGGCGGCCCAAGGTGCCCCCGCGCGATCCGGCGCCCCCGCGGTGGGGGCTCGGCCACGTTGCCGGCTCCGCCGGCGGCCGACGCCCGGGGCGGGGTCGCGCGGGCTGCCGTCCAGGCACTCCGGTCGAAGGGCGGTGGGTCACCGGTGACGGCTGCCGTTCGCGGCCGGGGAACTCGGCCACGATCGCTCCGCAGGGCGCGCCTAGGGGCCATGCGGCCTGCGCCCAGGCCCAGGCTGGGACAGGCGTGGGGGACTGCTCGTCGTCCGGGGTCGAGCCGGGCCTGGGTTGGCCCGACCGGGATGGCACCCTCACCCGCGCACAGCGGCCCCGGTGGAGAGAAATCCGACCCGAGCCAGGCCGGGCGCAGGGGCACCCCACCTGGCCCCGAGGCGCACCGTCCGCGGACGGCGGCCGTCAACTGGGGCCCGGTTCCTCAACCGGAGTGCCTGGACGGCAGCCCGCGCGACCCGGGCGCGGGCGCCGGCGCCTACGGAGCCGGCAACGTGGCCGGGTTACCCAGCCGGGACGACCGGCGCACAGCGGCCCCGGTGGAGAGCCCCCAACCGGGGTCCCGGGCGGGCGTGGGCGGAGCTCACGTGGACGCCCGAGGCGCGTCCAGCGCAACCTGGTCCCGGCGGCGGGCCGCCGGCGGAGCCGTCGACCGGGGCCGGGTTGCGCGGCCGGGATGGCGGCCTCACCGGCGCCACAGCGGCCCCGAGGCGCGCCGGCATCGAGGCGCCGCTCCGGTCCACGGGGCCACCGCCCGAGGCGGGGCGGAGCCGTCAGCTGTGGCCGAGTTCCTCGGCCGGGGTGGTGTCCTCGACGGAGCCCTGGCGGTCGGGGTGGAGGGGGAGCGGCTCGATCGCGGTCTCGTCGAGGACGGGCGGCGCGGGCCGGGGCGTCTTCGGCATGACCGCGGCCTCGGAGTGCGCGCCGCACCCGTAGGCGAGGGAGACGACGCGCCCGTCGGCCGGGGAGAACTCGTTCGCGCAGACGCCGAAGGCCTGCCGCAGGGAGCCCGCGATCGGGACGAGGAAGCCGCAGGAGACGCACTGGGCGGGGGCGGCCTGGGCCATCGGGGCCTTGGGGCCGTACTCGTCCTCCCAGCGGTCCGCGGCGACGTGCAGCCCGTAGCGGGACAGCACGCGCGGCCGGGCCATGCCGATCTCCTCCGCGACCGCGGCGATCGTGCCGACCGTGGGCGCCATCGGCAGGGTCGCCGGGGGGCCGCCGGAGACGTCCGCGTCCTCGGCCTCGACGAGCTCGGCCATCTCCTCGGAGACCGGCGAGTTCGGCGGCGGGACGTCCTCCCCGGAGAAGCCGGTCTCCAGGCGCAGGTCCTCCGCCTCGGTGGGCAGCAGGTCGCCGGGGCCGAGGTCGCCGGGGCGCAGGCGCTCGCTCCACGGCACCCATTCGGGCGCGAGGACGGCCTCGGGGCCCGGCACGAGGACCGTCTCGTCCAAGGTGATGGCCTTGGCGCGGGAGGCGCGGGTGAGCGTGACCGCCCAGCGCCAGCCGCGGTACGAGGCCTCGCGGCAGTCGAACAGGTGCGTCACGACGCGGTCGCCCTCGGCGACCGCCCCGAGGTGCTCGCCGACCGCTTTCTCGCCGAAGGCCTCGACGGCGGCTTCGAGGGCGAGGTCGACCGCCTCGGCGCACAGGCGGTCAGGGGTACGGCTTCGCATCGCAGCACTCACAAGAATCGATTCTCTCCTACGCCGTCTTACGCGTGCGCCGCCGAGGGTCGGGCGGGGCGGTGGCGGAGCGGACCGGAGGACCGCTTCAAACGCTGCCTGCCCGTACGTCCACGGGCGCACCTGATGACTCCATTCTGCGCGATCGCACGCTATCGGTGCGCGCCCCGTTCGGAAAGCCGCCCGGTAGGGCAGACTGGCGAGCGTGGCACGCACAGTGACGTCCGGCCCGGGACCGGTTCGCAGGGCGGGGAACGCCGTCGCGCGCGCCACGCAGCGTACGTCGTCCGCCGTGGTGCGGCGCGTCCGGCGTCACACGCACTCGGGCGGGGCGGGCGAGTCGGGTCTGGCGAAGCTGATCGAGCTGCACGCGGTGAACTCGGCCGGCGACATGCTGATCACCGTCGCGCTCGCCAGCACGATCTTCTTCTCCGTGCCGACCGGTGAGGCGCGCGGCCGCGTGGCGCTCTACCTGCTGGTCACGATGGCCCCGTTCGCGCTGCTGGCCCCGGTGATCGGGCCGCTGCTGGACCGCATCCCGCACGGCCGGCGCGCCGCGATGGCGATGTCGATGCTGGCCCGGGCGATCCTGGCCTGGACGATGGCCGGGGTGGTGGCGACCGCCGGACTGGAGCTGTATCCGGCCGCCTTGGGCGTGCTCGTGGCGTCGAAGGCGTACGGCGTGGTGCGCAGCGCGGTGATGCCACGGCTGCTGCCGGCCCGTACGACGCTGGTGAAGGCGAACTCCCGGGTGAGCCTGACGGGCCTGCTGGCCACCGCCGTGGCGGCCCCGATCGGCGGCCTGCTCCACCTGATCGGGCCGGGCGTGCCGCTGTACGGGGCGTTCGTCGTCTTCGTCTGCGGGACGCTGCTCTCCTTCTCCCTCCCGCACAAGGTGGACTCCGCCAAGGGGGAGTCGCGCGCCGAGCTGACCTCGGGTGAGGAGGTCGAGCACCGCCGCCTGGGCCGGCAGTGGCGGGAGAAGCGGCCGGGGCTGCGGAGCGTCGGCGGTCCGGTGCTGCACGCCCTGCAGGCCAACGCCGCGCTGCGGGCGCTGTCCGGGTTCCTGACCCTCTTCCTCGCGTTCCTGCTGCGCGAGCATCCGCTGGGCGGCCTTTCGGGGCCGGTGTCTCTGGGCCTGGTCGCCGTGGCGGCGGGCACCGGCAACGCCTTCGGCACCGCGCTGGGCTCCTGGCTGCGCGACCGCGGACCGGAGCGGATCATCATCAGCGCGCTGGCCGCCGCTCTGGCGGCGACGTGCGTGGCGGCGGCCTGGTACGGCGTGCTGACCATCGCCGTCGTCGCGGCCGCGGCGGGCATCGCGCAGGCGCTGGGCAAGCTCTCGCTGGACGCCCTGATCCAGCGCGACGTGCCGGAGGAGGTGCGCACCTCGGCGTTCGCCCGCTCGGAGACCGCCCTCCAGCTGGCGTGGGTGATCGGCGGCGCCATCGGCATCGTCCTGCCGCTCAACGGCACGCTCGGGATGGCGGTGGGGGCGGCCCTGGTGGCGCTCGGCGTCACCTTCTCGGTCCGCGGCCTGATGACGGGTGCCCGGGGACGGGCGACACGTCCGCGCACCGTGTGAGCGGGGGTGGCCCGGGGACACGAGCGGGCCCCCCGCGTAGCGGGAGCGCGACCGCCCGGTAGCCTCACCTTCATGAGCAATCGCCGCCGTGCCGCCGCCCTCGGTGCCGTGTCCCTCGGGCTGATCGCCCTCTCCGCCTGCGAGAAGCCGACCCCCCTGGCGACCGTCACCGTCGGCGACAGGACCGTGACCACCGAGGCCACCAGCAAGTGCTACCTCGACGGGAAGAAGCTTTCGGAGCAGGTCTTCCTGGCCTGCCTGCAGGGCAAGCCCGAGAAGACCATCACGGTCCGGCCCGGTGACAAGGTGCGGATCGGCGTCGACCCCGCGATCGCCGAGAAGGGCTGGGTCGTGGCCGCCGGCACCTCCGGCAAGTCGGGGCTGCTGAAGGACACCACCTACCGCTCCTTCGACGCGGAGACCCTGCTCTCCGACGCGCAGACCGGTGCCGCGGCCAGCGAGGTGACCCTCAACATCATCGAGACCGCCGGCGCCCAGGACTACCTCGGCGTCTGGCAGTTCAAGCTGAAGTCGGCGGGCTGAAACCGTCCGCTGACTCCGCCGAGGTCATGATGCCCCGCCTCCTCGTCGTCACCGCCGTCCCGGCGGAACGCGACGCGGTCGTCCGCGGACTCGGCGGCACGGCCGCCGAGCAGCCCGTACCGGGTGGCCGCGTGCTGCTGCGCACCGCCCTCGCGGACGTGCTGGCCGCGGGCGTCGGCCCCGCCGCCGCCGCGGCGGGCACGGCGGCGGCGCTCACCGCGGCGCGGTACGGGCTCGTCGTCTCGGCCGGGATCGCCGGCGGCTTCCAGCCCCTCGCACCGGTCGGCTCGGTGGTCGTCGCCGACGCGATCGTCGCCGCCGACCTGGGCGCGGAGGGCCCGGAGGGCTTCCTCCCGGTCGCCGAGCTGGGCTTCGGCACCTCCGAGCACCGCCCGCCGGGACCGCTGTCCCGCCGGGTCGCCGACATGCTCGGCGCGGCGTACGGGCCGGTCCTGACGGTGTCGACGGTGACCGGGACGGCCGGGCGGGCCGCAGAGCTGACGCGCCGTCATCCGGGGGCGCCGGCCGAGGCCATGGAGGGCTTCGGCGTCGCGGAGGCGGCCGCGGCGCACGGGCTGCCCGTCCTGGAGATCCGTACGGTGTCCAATCCGGTGGGCCCGCGCGACCGCGCGGCCTGGCGGATCGGGGAGGCGCTCGACACGCTCGCGGACGCCTTCGCCCGGCTCGGGAAGCAACCCGCCGTACTCGACGTTGGAGATCGGACATGAGCCAAGAGCGCGCACTGCGGATCGCCTACTCCCCGTGCCCCAACGACACCTTCGTCTTCCACGCCTGGGCGCACGGCCTGGTCCCGGGCGCGCCGGCGATCGACGTGACCTTCGCGGACATCGACGTCACCAACGGGATGGCCGAGCGCGGCGAGTTCGACGTCCTGAAGGTCTCGTACGCGGTGCTCCCCTACGTGCTCGACGAGTACGCGCTGCTGCCCTGCGGCGGCGCGCTGGGCCGCGGCTGCGGCCCGCTCGTCCTGACCAGGGACGAGGGCACCGGCAAGGGCGCCGACCTGAGCGGGCGCACGGTGGCGGTGCCGAGCGAGCGCTCGACGGCGTACCTGCTCTTCCGGCTGTGGGCGGCCGCCGAAGTGCCGGGCGGCGTCGGGGAGATCGTCGTCCTGCCGTTCCACGAGATCATGCCGGCGGTGCGGGACGGCCGGGTGGACGCGGGGCTCGTCATCCACGAGGCGCGCTTCACCTACCAGGACTACGGGCTGCACAAACTCGCGGACATGGGCGAGCACTGGGAGCAGACCACCACGCTGCCCATCCCGCTCGGCGCGATCATCGCCAAGCGCTCCCTGGGCGAGGAGCGTCTGCGCGAACTGGCGGCCGCGGCCCGCACCTCCGTCCACATGGCCTGGGACGAACCCGAGGCCTCACGCGGCTACGTCATGGAGCACGCGCAGGAGATGGACCCGAAGGTGGCGGACCAGCACATCGGGCTGTACGTGAACGAGTTCACCTCGGCGCTCGGCGAGGAGGGCTACGCGGCGGTCCGCGGGCTGCTCACCCGGGCCGCGGCCGAGGGACTGGTGCCGCCCCTCGGTCCGCACGCGCTCGAGTCGTGAGCCCGCGCCCGGGCGGGGTGTCAGACGTCCAACTGGTCGGCGACGACGCGCAGGACGGACGCGATCTTGTGGCCGTGGGCCTTGTCCGGGTAACGGCCGCGCTGCAGCGAGCGGGCGACGTCCTCCAGCAGCGTGGTGAGGTCCTGGACGATGGGCAGCAGTTCGTCGGGCTTGCGTCGCTGCGCGGCCGCCACGGACGGCGCCGGCTCCAGCAGGGTCACCGACAGCGCCTGGTCACCGCGCTGTCCGGCGACCACCCCGAACTCGACTCGTTGCCCCGGCTTCAGCGTGGCCACGCCGTCCGGCAGGACGGAGGAGTGCACGAAGACGTCGCCGCCGTCGTCGCGGGAGAGGAAGCCGAAGCCCTTCTCGCTGTTGAACCACTTGACCTTGCCGGTAGGCACGTCCGACCTCGTCCTCGCTGTAGACGGAAAAAAGCTCTTGGATAGCAAGACAGCGGGCCTCTTGGCAGACCCGCTGCCCATAAGGCTAATGGCCCAGGGGCGTGTGACAAGACTCCGTGGTCTTCCTGCCCCGGCCACCGTCCGGCCGGTGCGCTGCGACTTCCCCGGGCGATCTACCCTGGTCCGGTGACCACCGAAACCCGGAAACCCGGCGATCTCCTCGTGCGCGCCGGCGCCGCCGTCTTCGTCGTCGGCGCGCTCGGCACTCTGGCCACCGTGGCCCCGCTCTTCCTGGGATCCGACCCGCTGCCGACCGCCGCCTACCTGGTGTCGATGCTCATGGGCGTCGGCTTCGCGCTGGCCCTGGCCGGGCTGCTGCGCTCCGCGCGGGCGCAGAGCCATCAGGCGACGGCGTCGGGGTCCGGGGCGTAGGAGGCGAACCAGGCGGGGAACTCCGTCAGATCGGCCAGTACGACGTCCGCCCCCGCGGCGCGCAGTTCGTCCGCCGTGACCGGGCCCGTCGCCACCGCCACGGACAGCGCGCCGGCCGTGCGGGCCCCGACGACGTCCCCCACGTGGTCCCCGACGTAGACCGCCGCCCCGTACTCGGTCAGCGCCTCGGCCTTCGCCTCGGCCCACAGCCAGCCGCGCACCTCGTCGACCTCCAGGCCCAGGTGCGTGAGGTGCAGCTTGGCGTTCGGCTCGTGCTTCGCGGTGACCACGACGGCCCGCCCGCCCGCCGCGTGCACGGCGGCGACGGCCTCGCGCGCCCCGGGCATGGCCGGGGTCGGGGCGACGGCGAACTCGGGGTACAGCGCCCGGTAGCGGTCGGCGACCGAGGGGATGTCCTCCGCGGGGAACCAGTGCGCCAGCTCCCAGTCGAGCGGCGGTCCGAGGCGGGTGACGGCGAGCGCGGCGTCGATGAAGACGCCGGTCTCCTCGGCGAGGCGCTCGTACGTGGCCTTGATGCCGGGCCGTGAGTCGATCAGGGTCATGTCGAGGTCGAAACCGACCGTTATCGGGGACGTCGGCTGGGAAGCGGGCATGGCAGCCGCTCTAACGAGGCCGCCGGCCGGCCCTGCTCCCCCGCCAGAGCAGGAAGGCGGCGGAGGCGACGGCCGCGATCCGCACGACCGTGGGCAGCGCGTCGGCGATGGCGGAGTCCAGGCCGCCCTCGGGGATCGGCTCGCCCCACCGTCCGGCGAAGCGGCCCCAGATCCAGATCAGCGCGGCCGCGGCGGTCAGCCCCGGCAGGCCCAGCGCCGCGAACCGGGACGCGCGGCGGGACAGCCGGCGCGAGCCGTACGCCACGGCCCACCCGGCGAGGAGGGCGATCCAGGAGCCGAGGACGGCGCCGGTCAGCAGCAGCAGCGCAGCGACGGACTCCAGGAGACCGGCCCGCCACCGCCGCCGCCCGCGGCGCTCGGCCGGGGCGGCGTCCGGCTCGGCCGCGGCCTCCGGGTCCTCCTTGACGGCGTCCGGGGCGGCCTCCGGCTCCTCCTCGGGGGTCAGCGGGATGAGCAGGCCACCGGTCATGCCGGGCAGCCCGGCCAGTTCGTCGCCGGGCAGGAACGTCCGCGAGGGCGAGGGCGACGGCGACTGGGTCCGCTGGTCGGGCAGCCGCCACCACTGCGGCTCCGCCGGTGCGGGGTCCACCGGGGTGCGGGGCGCGGGCACCGCGGCGGCGGCCTCCCCCTGCACCACCGCGTCCGGGGCGCCCAGCCGGCCCAGGATCCGCCGCACCACGGCGGGGTTGTCGCTGCCGTGCCGCTCCCGGTCGATGTCCTTGCGCAGGCGTGCCACGAGGTCCCGCCGCCGGTCGGCCGGGAGGGCAGTCTGTGCCAGGTCCCCCACCTTGCTGAGGTAGTCCAGTACCAGCCGGTCGCTCTCCTCCGCACCCATGCCCCGACGCTACCGCCCCCGGGCCGTGCCAAGGGGTTGTGGGAAGTCGTTCCGCAAGGCGGAACGGGTTGGCACACCCCCACCACCGGCGTGCACACGCCGACGACACCCCAGGTACCGCACAGGTGCGGCGCCGTCGTGGGGTTTGTGCCCACCCTCCCCCAGCTCCGCTGGGGGCGCCCCCACGCCTGGCGGCGGACCGCCTGCCCACAAACCCGGGCACCGGGCACGCTTGGGGAAAGCCGTGGCGACGCCCACCGTGGGTTGGGGGCGGGCAGGGCTAATGTGGGGGAGATGAGCACTGACGGCCCCGCGGCGGCGCCGCGCACGCTCGCGGAGGATCTGCGCGCCCGCGGCGACGACGCGCTGTCCGCACTGCTCCGGGCGCGCCCGGACCTGCTGAACCCGGTCCCGAACGACCTCTCGCAACTGGCGACCCGCGCGGGCACCCGTGCCTCCGTCGTCCGCGCCCTCGAACGCCTGGACCGGTTCACGCTGCAGACCGCCGAGGCCCTGGCCGTCGCTCCGGACGGCGCCGGACACGACGCGCTCGCCGCGCTGATGGGCCCGGAGTCGGCGGAGGCGCTGCCCGGCGCGGTGGCGACGCTGCGGGCGCAGGCACTGCTGTGGGGCGAGGACGACCGGCTGCGCCTGGTGCGCACCGCGCGCGACATCCTGGCCCCGGCCGCGGGGACCCCGTCCCCGACCGGCCTCGGGCCGACCGTGGCCGAGGCGACCTCCGGTATGTCGCCGACGCGGTTGCAGCAGATCCTCACGGTGGCCGGGCTGCCGCCCACGCACGACCCGGTGAGCGCGGTGGGGGCGTTGACCTCGCTGTTCGCCGACCGCGCGCGGATGGCGGCACTGCTCGACGGCGCGCCCCCGGAGGCCGCGGCGGTGCTGCGCAGGCTGGCGTGGGGCCCGCCGTACGGGGAGGTGGCGGACGTGTCGGTGCCGCCGTCCCCGGTGGCCTGGCTGCTGGAGCGCGGGCTGCTGCTGCCGGCCGGGGCGCGCAACGTCGTGCTCCCCCGCGAGGTGGCCCTGCATCTGCGCGACGGCAGGGCGCACCGCGCCCCGGAGCCGGTCGCGCCGGCCGTGGAACCGAAGCAGCACGATCCACAGGCTGTGGACGGGAACGCCGCGGGCCAGGCCTTCACAGCGGTCCGTACGGTCGAGGAGCTGCTGAAGCAGTGGGAGACCGGCGGTCCGTCGGTGCTGCGTGCGGGCGGGCTGAGCGTGCGGGACCTGAAGCGGGTGGCCACGGCGCTGGACGTGCCGGATCCGCTGGCCGCGTTCTGGGTGGAGGTGGCGTACGCCGCGGGCCTGGTCGCCGCGGACGGGGAGCTGGACGAGGCGTACGCGCCGACCCCCGCGGCCGACGGGTGGCTGACGCTGCCCGCCCAGGACCGCTGGGCGGCCCTGGTCACGGCGTGGCTGGCCGCCACCCGCGTACCGGGTGTCGTCGGCACGCGGGACGTGAAGGGCCGCGCGCTGGCGGCGCTCGGCCCCGACCTGGACCGTTCGCTCGCCCCTGAGGTGCGCCGCCGGACGCTGGAGCTGCTGGCCGCGCTCCCCGAGGGCGCCTCGGCGGACCAGGACGCGCTGCTGGCCCGGCTGCGCTGGGAGCGCCCGCTGCGGGGCGGCGCCGCGATGGACCCGCTCCGCGCCGACCTGGTGCGCTGGACGGTGACGGAGGCGGAAATGCTGGGGGTCACCGGCCGTGGCGCGCTGGCGGCGCACGGCCGCGCGCTGCTGCGGCGTTCCGGGGACGCGGCGGCCGTACTGCTCGGGCCGCTGCTGCCGGAGCCGCTGGACCACGTGCTGCTCCAGGCCGATCTGACGGCGGTCGCGCCGGGCCCTCTGCAGCCGCACCTCGCCGAGACCCTGCACGTCCTGGCGGACGTGGAGTCCAAGGGCGGCGCGACCGTCTTCCGCTTCACCCAGGAGTCGGTGCGCCGGGCGCTGGACGCCGGCCGCACCGCCGCCGACCTGCACGCCTTCCTCTCCGCGCACTCGCGCACGCCCGTGCCGCAGCCGCTGAGCTACCTCGTGGACGACGTCGCCCGCCGGCACGGCCGGTTGCGCGTGGGCGCGGCTTCGGCGTACGTGCGCTGCGACGACGACGCGCTGCTCAGCGAGCTGCTGGCCGACCGCCGGGCGGCCGGCCTCGGGCTGCGCCGCCTCGCGCCGACGGTGCTCGCGGCGCAGAGCGATCCGGCGACGCTGCTGGAGCGGCTGCGCGCGCTGGGCCACGCGCCGGCGGCCGAGTCCGCCGAGGGCGATGTGCTGATCACCCGCGCGGACGCCCGGCGCACCCCGCCGCGCAGCGCGCCGGTACCCGTGGTGGACGGGCCGCCGACCCCGGACGGGACACTGCTCGGAGCGGCCGTCAAGGCGATCCGGGCCGGTGACCGGGCCTCGACCGCGGTCCGCAGGGAGCCCGCGGAGCGCCCGGGCGGCCACGGCGACGGCCGGCTGCCGCGCACGGCGGCGGCCGAGACGCTGGCGACGATGCAGGCGGCGGTGCTGACCGGCGAGTCGGTGTGGATCGGCTACGTCAACGCGGAGGGCGCGGCGAGCCAGCGCGTGATCGGCCCGATGCGGGTGGAGGGCGGATTCGTCACCGCGTACGACCACACCGCCGACGAGGTCCGCACCTTCGCGCTGCACCGGATAACCGGTGTCGCCGAACTCGCCGACGACCTGGCGTGACCCTGTCGCTGGGCGGGCACGGGGCGCCGGCCGGGGCGGGGCGCGGTATCGATCCGGAGGACCGGGACGTTTCCCCTCGGGGATGGGGGACCATGGATAGTTCAGCCCGGCCCCCTTCCCGGTCCCGGCCCGCCCATTCGCGGAGGTTTGCGTGTCCTGCCTGATCGTCCAGAGCGACAAGACCCTGCTGCTGGAGGTCGACCACGAGCTCGCCGACGAGTGCCGGCGTGCCATCGCCCCCTTCGCCGAACTGGAGCGGGCGCCCGAGCACATCCACACCTACCGGATCACCCCGCTGGGGCTGTGGAACGCCCGCGCCGCCGGGCACGACGCGGAGCAGGTCGTGGACGCGCTCGTGCAGTACTCCCGCTACCCGGTGCCGCACGCGCTGCTGGTGGACGTCGCCGAGACGATGGCCCGCTACGGCCGGCTGACGCTGAGCAAGCACCCGGCGCACGGCCTGGTGCTGACCTCCACGGACCGTCCGGTGCTGGAGGAGATCCTCCGCTCGAAGAAGATCACGCCGCTGGTGGGCGCCCGGCTCGACCCCGACACGGTGGTCGTCCACCCCTCCGAGCGCGGCCAGATCAAGCAGGTGCTGCTCAAGCTGGGCTGGCCGGCGGAGGACCTGGCCGGTTACGTGGACGGCGAGGCGCACCCGATCGAGCTGGACCAGGACGGCTGGAAGCTCCGCCCCTACCAGGAGCAGGCGGTGGAGGGCTTCTGGCACGGCGGCTCGGGCGTGGTCGTGCTGCCCTGCGGCGCCGGCAAGACGCTGGTGGGCGCGGGCGCGATGGCGCAGGCGAAGGCGACGACGCTGATCCTGGTGACGAACACGGTCTCGGCCCGGCAGTGGAAGCACGAGCTGGTGAAGCGGACCTCGCTGACCGAGGACGAGATCGGCGAGTACAGCGGCACCCGCAAGGAGATCCGTCCGGTCACCATCGCCACGTACCAGGTGCTGACGACCAAGCGGAAGGGCGTCTACGCGCACCTGGAGCTCTTCGACTCCCGTGACTGGGGCCTGATCGTCTACGACGAGGTGCACCTGCTCCCGGCGCCGGTCTTCAAGTTCACCGCGGACCTCCAGGCCCGCCGCCGGCTCGGCCTGACGGCGACGCTGGTACGCGAGGACGGCCGTGAGTCGGACGTCTTCTCGCTGATCGGTCCCAAGCGCTTCGACGCGCCGTGGAAGGAGATCGAGGCGCAGGGCTACATCGCGCCCGCCGACTGCGTGGAGGTGCGGGTCAACCTGACCGACTCCGAGCGGCTGGCGTACGCGACCGCCGAGCCGGAGGAGAAGTACCGCTACTGCGCGACGACCGCGACCAAGCGCAAGGTCGCCGAGGCGCTGGTCGCCAAGCACCGCGGGCAGCAGACGCTGGTGATCGGCCAGTACATCGACCAGCTCGACGAGCTGGGCGAGCACCTCGGGGCGCCGGTGATCAAGGGCGAGACGACGAACGCGCAGCGCGAGAAGCTCTTCGACGCCTTCCGGCAGGGGGAGATCTCGGTGCTCGTGGTCTCCAAGGTGGCCAACTTCTCGATCGACCTGCCGGAGGCGACGGTCGCCATCCAGGTCTCGGGCACCTTCGGTTCCCGTCAGGAGGAGGCGCAGCGCCTCGGCCGGGTGCTGCGGCCGAAGGCGGACGGTCACGAGGCCCGCTTCTACTCCGTGGTCGCCCGCGACACCATCGACCAGGACTTCGCCGCCCACCGCCAGCGGTTCCTGGCCGAGCAGGGGTACGCGTACCGCATCGTCGACGCGGACGAGCTGCTCTGACCCGTCGGCGGGGCCGCGCCGGGAGGCCCGCCGCGTCAGTCGCGCGCGGCGGAGCCGTCCTGGCCCAGCACCACGACGCGGACGGCCGTGGCGACGTAGACCCGGACCGCCCGCAGGGCGTCCCCGACGGGGTGGACCGGATGCCGGTGCCCGGGGTCCTCGGCGATGGCGGTGCTGCCGCGGACGCGGGAGACCACTGGTCGTGCCATGCCCCCAATGTACGCATACGTGACGCTTTGGGCAGAGGTTCCGGCTACGGGTGGGTGGGAAAACGGTTAGCACCTGCCGTCGCCGAGGCGTAGGATCCTGCGTCTTGCCGCCCGCCCCCTTGAGGGACGGCGCCACCGGCCGGACGGAAACCGGTCGGCCCGAGTCGTGATCCGTATCAGGACAGCGCCCCGCCCCGCGCCCCCGTGCGCGCCGGTCAGGGGCCGGCTGAGCCATGCCCTACGTGCCGCCGGAGGCAACCCGTGCCAGGGGAACAGTCCCTCACCACCGACAATCCGCTCGACCGCGAACGCTCCCACCTCGCCTCGTCCCGTTCCGCCCTGCGCGCGATGCGCGCCGACGTCGAGGCCCTCGACATCCGGGACGTGACCGCCAACTGGGTGAACGCGGAAGTGCTGCAGTCGGAGATCACCGCCCGCATCAAGGCGCTCGCGGACCTCGCCCACACCCCGCTGTTCTTCGGCCGTCTCGACTACGCGGACGGCGCCGAAGCCGGTCACCGCTTCTACATCGGCCGCCGCCACGTGCACGACGCGGACGGCGACCCCATGGTCGTCGACTGGCGCGCGCCGGTCTCCCAGCCCTTCTACCGGGCCTCCCGCACCGACCCGCAGGACGTGGCGCTGCGTCGCCGCTTCGGCTACACCGGCGGGGAGCTGACCGCGTACGAGGACGAGCACCTCACCGACCCGGACGAGGCGCAGACCTCCAGCAAGCTGCTCCAGCAGGAGATCGAGCGGCCGCGCGTCGGCCCGATGCGCGACATCGTCGCCACCATCCAGCCCGAGCAGGACGAGATCGTCCGCGCCGGGGTCGGCGGCACGGTCTGCGTCCAGGGGGCGCCCGGCACCGGGAAGACCGCCGTCGGCCTGCACCGGGTCGCGTACCTGCTCTACGCGCACCGCGAACGGCTGGCCCGCACCGGCACCCTCGTCATCGGCCCCAACGCGTCCTTCCTGCACTACATCGAGCAGGTGCTGCCCGCCCTGGGCGAGCTGAGCGTCAAGCAGGCCACCGTCGACGACCTGGTCGCCCACGTCCCGGTCAAGGGCACCGACTCGGCGGCCGCCGCCGACGTCAAGGGCGACGCGCGCATGGCCGAGGTGCTGCGGCGCGCGGTCCGCTCCGGCATCCGGATGCCCACCGAGCCGGTGGTCGTGGTGCGCGGCTCGCGCCGCTGGCGCGTCCCGGCGTACGAACTGGAGGAGCTGGTCCGCGAGCTGATGGCGCGTGACATCCGCTACGGCGCCGCCCGCGAGGCGCTGCCGCAGCGGATCGCGCACGCCGTGCTGGTCCGGATGGAGGCGGCCGGGGAGGCCCCCGACGACCGGGTGCAGGACGCGGTCGCGCGCAACGCGGCGGTCAAGGCGGCCGTGAAGGAGGCGTGGCCGCCGGTGGACCCGGCGAAGACGGTGCTGCGGCTGCTGTCCGACCCGGAGTTCCTGGCCGCGTGCGCGGAGGGCGTGCTGACCGAGGAGGAGCAGAAGGAGATCCTCTGGGAGAAGCCCGCCCGCTCGGCCGCCTCCGCCAAGTGGTCGGCCGCCGACGCCGTGCTGGTCGACGAGGCCCACGACCTGGTGCACCGCACGGCCTCGCTCGGCCACGTCGTGCTGGACGAGGCCCAGGACCTCTCCCCCATGCAGTACCGGGCGGTGGGCCGCCGCTGCTCCACCGGTTCCGCGACCGTGCTGGGCGACCTCGCCCAGGGCACCACCCCGTGGGCGACGGGGACCTGGGAGGAGGCGCTGGAGCACCTCGGCAAGCCGGGGTCGCGGGTCGAGGAGCTGACCCAGGGCTTCCGCGTCCCGCTGGAGGTCATCGCCTACGCTTCCCGGCTGCTGCCCGAGATCGCACCCGGCCTGAAGGAGGCGACCTCCGTCCGGGAGAACCCGGGCGCCTTCTCGGTGACCGAGGTCCCGGCGGGCGGGCTGACCCCGGCCGTGCTCGCCGCCTGCCGGCAGGCCCTGGACCGCGAGGGGTCCATCGGCCTGATCGCCGCCGACGCGCGCGTGCCCGCACTGGCCGAGGCGTTGGCGGCGGCCGGCCTGCCGTACCTGTCACCCGGTGCGGAGACCACGCCCGAAGCCCGCCTCACGCTCGTCCCCGCCTCCCTGGCCAAGGGCCTGGAGTACGACTACGTCGTGCTGGACGAACCCGCCGCGGTCGTCGACGGCGAGCCCGACGAGCGCACCGGCCTGCGCCGCCTGTACGTCTCGCTGACCCGCGCCGTCTCCGGCCTCGCGGTCCTCCACGCGGCGCCCCTGCCGGAAGCGCTCCGCGCGGCCTGACCCCATGCCCGCTCGCGGCCGTCGGCGACGGCCGCGAGCGAGGAACCGCACAGCCACCGGAGCGGCCAGGACCGGGCACTCAGGTGGGCCACGCGCACGCTCATCCGCGGCCGTCGGTGACGGCCGCGAGCAGTGCCGCGCGCAGATGGCCGTCCGCCTCCGCCAGGAGCCGGGCGGCCGTCGGGGCGTCCACGCCGCCGAGGACGACGAGGACGGCGTTCTTGACCTCGCCGCCGGCGGCGGTGAGGGCGGCCTCGATCTCGTCGTCGGGCGCGCCGGTGGCCAGGGCCACGATCCGCCGGGACCGGGCGCGCAGCTTGTCGTTGGAGGCGCGCACGTCGACCATCAGGTTCCCGTAGGTCTTGCCCAGCCTGATCATCGTGATCGTCGACAGCATGTTGAGGACGAGTTTCTGCGCCGTTCCCGCCTTCAGCCGGGTGGAGCCGGTGAGGAACTCCGGGCCGGTGAGGACCTCGATGCCGTGGTCGGCCGCGGCGGCCAGCGCGGAGCCCGGGTTGCAGGACAGTCCGACGGTCAGGGCGCCCAGGGCGCGGGCGTGCTCCACGGCGCCGACGGCGTACGGGGTGCGGCCGGAGGCGGAGACGCCGACCACGGTGTCGTCCGGGCCGATCCCGAGGGCGTCCAGGTCGGCGGCGGCCAGTTCCCCGCTGTCCTCGGCGCCCTCGACGGCGTCCACGATCGCCGTGGGCCCGCCCGCGATGAGCCCGCTGACCTGGCCCGGCGCGGTGTTGAAGGTCGGCGGGCACTCGCTGGCGTCGAGCACGCCGAGCCGTCCCGCGGTGCCCGCGCCCGCGTAGACCAGGCGGCCGCCGCGGGCCATGCGCGCGGCGATGCCGTCGACGGCGGCGGCGATGACGGGCAGTTGCTCCGCGACGGCGGCCGGCACGGTGCCGTCCTCGGCGTTCATCAGCCGGGCGATGTCGAGCGTCGGGAGCCGGTCGACCTCGGCGAGCTCGGCACGGAAGGCCTCGGTTCCGAGGTGGTCCAGCTCGCGACGGAGCTCGGCGTGCGTCATTGCGGGTGGTTCCTTCGCGGGCTGTGGCGGTGGGCGAGGGCTTCGTACGAGGCGGACAGGGCCGGGGCCGCGGTGTCGTACGTGCGCTGGGCGACCCCGACGAACAGGCAGTCCACCACCAGCAGCTGGCTGGTGCGGCTGGCCATGGCGGCCGGGCGCAGTTCGCTCTCCCGGCCGCTGGAGGTGAGCAGCACGTGGTCGGCGTACTGGGTGACGGTGCCGTCCACCCGGCCGGTCACGGCGATGGTGGTGGCGCCCCGGTCGAAGGCGGCGCGCAGCGGCTCGACCACGTCGTGGGTGTGGCCGGAGTGCGTGACGGCCACGGCGACGTCGCCCTGGCGCATCTGGACCGCGTTGGTGAGGGTGAGGTGCGGGTCCCCCAGGGCGTGCGCGACCAGGCCTATCCGCAGCAGCTTCTGCACCAGGTCCTGGGCGACCAGGCTGGACGCCCCGATCCCGTAGACGTCGATGCGGCGGGCGGCGGCCAGCGCGGCCACGGCCGCCTCCAGCTGGGCCACGTCCAGCTGGGCGGCGGTGTCGGCCAGGCACCGCTGCTCGTCCAGCGCGAGTTTGGTGACCACGTCGGCCAGCGGGTCGTCCACCGCGATGTCCGGGGTGACGGCGGGCGGTGCCCCCGCCTCCACGCGGGCGGCCAGTGCGGCCAGCGCGAGCCGCAGGTCCCGGTAGCCGGGGTAGCCCAGCACGCGCGCGGTGCGCACCACCGTGGCCTCGCTCGTCCCCGTACGGGCCGCGAGCGCCGTCACGGTCAGCCGGGAGCAGCCCGCCGGGTCCGCGGCCACGGCCTCCGCGACCCGCTGCATCGACCGGGTCATGGACGGGGCCATGGTCCTGACCTTGGCGGCCAGCCCACCGGTGTTGAAGGTTTCCTTCATCTTCTCGGCCACGGACGAAAGCTATTTTCACCTCCTGACGACGTCAAGGACGCCTGCGCGGCGGTTGGTCCACAATGGGGGCCATGGATCCTGACGCACCCGGTTCCTCCGCCGGCCTGGAGGCGGCCCTGCACAGCGCCCGCGCGCTCGTCCTCGCCGACCTGACCGCGACCGGCGTCGCCGACGCACACATCGTCTCGCTCGTCGAGGACGCCGTCTCCCAGCGCCGCTGGTGGGTGGAGCAGTGGCCCGACGGCGCCGCGTTCGTCGCGGGGCTGGTCGCCCAGGACGTCAAGGACGCCCTGCTCGAACGCATGGGCCGCTGGCCGCTCTGCCCTCGCTGCACCGACCCGCACGCCCTCGACGTGGAGCCCGAACTCGGGCCCGACCCGCACTGGGTGTGCGAGTCGCTCGGCGAGGCCGTCGCCCCCGTGGGCGGCCTGTCCGCGACCCTCGGCGGGCCCCGCTGACGTGACCGTCTACATCGACCCGCCGACCTGGCCGGGCCACGGCCGCATGTGGTCCCACATGGTGAGCGACACCTCGTACGAGGAGCTCCACGCCTTCGCCGCCGCCATCGGCGCCCCCCGCCGCGCCTTCGACGCCGACCACTACGACGTCCCCAGCGAGCGCTACGCCTCGGCCGTCGCCGCGGGCGCCGTCGAGGTCGGCAGCAAGGAACTCCTGCGCCACCTCACCGAGGCCGGCCTGCGCCGCCCCAAGCACAGGTCCCCCCAGGGTGAGGCTGGCAGGACCTAGGTCGGGGTCCCGCTCACAGCGGTTCGCCCTCCAGCCGGCCGGCGGGGAGGCGGCGCCCGCACATCGCCAGGGCCAGGTCCTCGCCGGTGCCCCGCAGTTCCGGGCCGGAACCGTACGACCAGTCCAGGTCGGTGGCCCGCAGCAGCCGGCCCGCGACGGCGACGCCGAAGTGCGCGTGCCCACCGCCCGCGGTGAGGTCGTCGAGGAGGATGCCGAGGGTCTCCCCCGGGACGCGGCGTCCCGTGCCGAGCGGCACGGTGATGTCCAGCCCGTGGATCACCACATGGTTGAGCGCGCCGTGGGCACCGCCGCCCGGTGGCTGCCACCGCCCCATCACCTCGGAGCGCAGACAGCCGACCAGTTCCCCGGTGGGCAGTGCGCCGTCCCGCTCGGCGACGGCGTCGGACAGCCGGGTGAAGTCGAAGCCGTGCTCGGCGAGGAGCGCCATGAACGCCTCCTGCGAGTAGCGCGCCGCCATCGTCATGTGCGCCACGACCTCGCGCACCCGCCAGCTCTCGCAGAGCGAGGGGGTGTCCCACCAGGCGGCGGGGGCCCCGTCGAGCAGGTCGGCCAGGTCCCGGAACCCGGCCGCGACGGCGGCTTGCACCTCGGTGTCGTCGGTCATCGCTGTCGTACCCCTTCGTCGCGTGCCGCGGGCGGCTCCCCGCACGGACAAGGACCGCCCGCGCGCACCGGAGTCATCGGTGGGCGCCGCAGTCATCGACGGGCGTCGTCCACGTCGCCCGGGGCGAGCAGTTCCAGCTCGGTGGTGAGGTTGCGCCGGGCGGTGGCCTCCCAGCGCCCGTACGCCTCCGGGGTGCGGAACAGCCGGGGCAGCCGCAGGAGCTGGCGCAGGACGTCGGCGCGGCCGGCGCGGAAGGCGTCGTCGGGGACGAAGCCGTACTCCTCGCGGACGGCGGCCGCGTACTCGGCGTAGGCGGTGGGGTCGCCGGCGAGGACGGCCAGGTCGGCGTCGCTGAGGACCTCGCCGTCCCGGTCGCCCTCGGCGGGGTGGTGGGTGACGGTGAGCCGGACCAGGCGGGCGACCTCGGCGGTGATCGCGTCGGGGACCCCGGCCTCGGGGAGCGCGCGTTCGGCGAGCCGGGCGCTGCGCTCCTCGTTCTCCGAGCGGTCGGGCCGGTAGACGGCGTCGTGGAACCAGGCGGCGAGCAGCACGGCGTCCGGGTCCTCGGCGTGCCCGGCGAGGGCCTCGACGTGGTCGAGGACGGCGGTGAGGTGGGTGGTGGTGTGGTAGCGGCGGTGCGGCTCGGCCCAGCGGGCGATCAGGTCCTTGCCGTACGGCACCGGGTCGACGGACTCCGTCTGGCAGCGGCGCAGCAGGTCGCACCAGCGGGCGAGGAGGGCGGAGCCGGTTTCGGGTGCGGTGTCAGCCATGAAGGTCATTGTGCGGTACGGGGGGTCGCGGGCACGTGCGGGCATGTGACACCCTAGAGATATGTCTAGACCAATTTTCGAAGTGATCGCGCTCGACGCCGACGACGCCCTCGCGGCCCGGACGGGCGGCGCGGACCGCCTCGAATTGGTCACGGACATGGCCGCGGACGGCCTGACGCCGTCCCGGGAGACCTTCGCCGCCGTCCGGGCCGCGGTGGACATCCCGGTCCGGGTGATGCTGCGGGCCCGCGCCGACTTCGCCGTGGGCGGCACCCGCGGGACGGACGCGCTCTGCGCCGCCGCGGCGGCGCTGCGCGGCGAGGGCGCCGACGAGTTCGTGCTCGGGTTCCTCGACGCGTCGGGCGCGCCGGACCTGGCCGCCGTACGCCTGCTGGTCGACGCGATCGGTTCCGGTGCCCGCTGGACCTTCCACCGCGCCATCGACCACTCCGCCGACCGGGAGGCCGTGCGCTCGGCGGTGCGCGGACTGCCCGGACTGGACACCTTCCTCACGGCGGGCTCCGCGCGCGGGGTGGACGCCGGGCTCGGCCATCTGCTGGCGGAGGCGGGCCGTCCCGGCGAGCCCCAGCTCATGGTGGGCGGCGGGCTCCGCGCGGAGCACCTGCCGCGGCTCCTCGCGGGCGGCATCGACGCCTTCCACGTCGGGGGCGCGGTCCGCCCCGGCGGCTGGGCCGGGCCGGTCGACGCGGAGGCGGTGCGCACCTGGCGCGATCTGCTCGACGCACCGGTCGCCGTCCCGTGACCGGGCGGCAGCCGGAAACGCCCGAGGGCGGTACCCCGCGTGGGGTACCGCCCTCGGTCTTCTGCCGTGGTGCGGAGTCCTGATCCCGGAGGATCAGAAGTCCATGTCACCGCCGGGCATGCCGCCGCCGGCCGGCGCGGCGGCCTTCTCCGGCTTGTCGGCGATGACGGCCTCGGTGGTGAGGAAGAGCGCGGCGATGGAGGCCGCGTTCTGCAGCGCGGAGCGCGTGACCTTGGCCGGGTCGATGATGCCCTCACCGATCAGGTCGACGTACTCGCCCGTGGCGGCGTTGAGGCCGTGGCCCGGGGTCAGGTTGCGCACCTTCTCCACCACGACGCCACCCTCGAGGCCGGCGTTGACGGCGATCTGCTTCAGCGGGGCCTCCAGGGCCAGCTTCACGATCGACGCGCCGGTGGCCTCGTCGCCGTCGAGCTCGAGCTTCTCGAAGACGTTGGACGCCTGGAGCAGCGCCACGCCACCACCGGCGACGATGCCCTCCTCGACGGCGGCCTTGGCGTTGCGCACCGCGTCCTCGATGCGGTGCTTGCGCTCCTTGAGCTCGACCTCGGTGGCGGCACCGGCCTTGATGACGGCCACGCCGCCGGCCAGCTTCGCCAGACGCTCCTGGAGCTTCTCGCGGTCGTAGTCCGAGTCGCTGTTCTCGATCTCGGCACGGATCTGGTTGACGCGGCCCTGGATCTGGTCCTGGTCGCCGGCGCCGTCCACGATCGTGGTCTCGTCCTTGGTGACGACGACCTTGCGGGCGCGGCCGAGCAGGTCGAGACCGGCGTTCTCCAGCTTGAGGCCGACCTCCTCGGAGATGACGGTGCCACCGGTGAGGATGGCGATGTCACCGAGCATGGCCTTGCGGCGGTCGCCGAAGCCCGGGGCCTTGACCGCGACGGACTTGAAGGTGCCGCGGATCTTGTTGACGACCAGGGTCGACAGGGCCTCGCCGTCGACGTCCTCGGCGATGATCAGCAGCGGCTTGCCCGACTGCATGACCTTCTCCAGCAGCGGGAGCAGGTCCTTGACCGAGGAGATCTTGGAGTTGACGATCAGGATGTACGGGTCGTCGAAGGACGTCTCCATACGCTCCAGGTCGGTGGCGAAGTACGCCGAGATGTAGCCCTTGTCGAAGCGCATACCCTCGGTGAGCTCCAGCTCCAGACCGAAGGTCTGGGACTCCTCGACGGTGATGACGCCTTCCTTGCCGACCTTGTCCATCGCCTCGGCGATGAGCTCGCCGATCTGCGGGTCGGCGGCGGAGATGGAGGCGGTGGAGGCGATCTGCTCCTTGGTCTCCACGTCCTTCGCCTGCTCCAGCAGGGCGGCGGAGACGGCCTCGACGGCCTTCTCGATGCCGCGCTTGAGCGCCATCGGGTTGGCGCCGGCGGCGACGTTGCGCAGGCCCTCGCGGACCAGCGCCTGGGCGAGGACGGTCGCGGTCGTCGTGCCGTCACCGGCGACGTCGTCCGTCTTCTTCGCGACCTCCTTGACCAGCTCGGCGCCGATCTTCTCGTACGGGTCCTCGAGCTCGATCTCCTTGGCGATGGACACGCCATCGTTGGTGATCGTGGGGGCGCCCCACTTCTTCTCGAGGACGACGTTGCGGCCCTTGGGGCCAAGGGTGACCTTGACGGCGTCGGCGAGCTGGTTCATCCCGCGCTCGAGACCGCGCCGTGCCTCCTCGTCGAACGCGATGATCTTGGCCATGTGAAGTGGTCCTCCCGGACTTGGGGTCCCCCCGCGGCACACGGCTGCGGGGAAGGATTACTCCAGGACCGTGCCGGCGCCCGCGACGGACGGCCTGCCCTCCCGCCGGTTCCTTTACGACGGTCGAGCGGGCCTCACCCACTCGGTCCTTTGTCACTCTCAACGTCAGAGTGCTAACGCCAATGATTAGCACTCGCCCCAGGAGAGTGCAAGCCGCTTGGCCGGGACCGTGGACAACCCGCAGGTCGGGTCCGCGGCCGCCCCGGACAGCACCAAGGCCCGCCCCCGTGTGGGGGGCGGGCCTCGACGCGTACGTTTGAGCGGCCGTACGCGAAAGTGCTCCGTGGCCGATGCGCGGCGCGTCAGCCGGCTGCGAGACGGACCATGTCCGCCTGCGGCCCCTTCTGGCCCTGCGAGATCTCGAACTCGACCCGCTGACCTTCCTCGAGGGTGCGGTAGCCGTCCATCTGGATCGCGCTGTAGTGCACGAAGACGTCCGCACCACCGTCGACCGCGATGAAGCCGTAGCCCTTCTCCGCGTTGAACCACTTGACGGTGCCCTGAGCCATTCCTAACTCCCCTATTGCTGGCCCTTCGCAGACCCGCACCTCGCGGACCCGGGTCAGACCTCACCCCCTACAGCCAAGGGGGCGTGCGCCGGAACGCGTCGACCGCGGCTGAATGTATCTGCCCGGACGCTGTCTGCAACAGGTCAATCGGACGAGAATTCCGGGCACAGAGAATCGGAAGAAGAGCCTGATCGGCGAATAATCCGGGGCAACTCGGACCGGACATAAGCGGCCAACGCGACAAACGCGACGTGAATTTGGCGATAAATCGTCGACAAGGCCACCCCGGAGAAGAGGGGTTGCGCAGAGCGTTGCAGGGAGTTGCGAGCCGTCGGAGGCAACTGTACAGGCCTTCAACTACCGCTCGGCACACAGGGGCGCCGGGTCGTCCCCGGCACCCCTGTCGCCCACGGGCCGTGCGGCTCAGCAGCCTCCGGCGACCGCCGGGATGATCGAGACGGACGCGCCCTCGCCCACCGCGGTCTGCAGACCCTCGGAGAAGCGGACGTCGTCGTCGTTGACGTAGACGTTCACGAAACGGCGCAGCTTGCCCGTGTCGTCCAGGACCCGCGCGGAGATGCCGGGGTGGCTCTGCTCCAGCGAGTCGATGACCTCGGCCAGGGTGCCGCCCTCGGCGGGGACCTCGGCACGGCCGCCGGTGTAGGTGCGGAGGATGGTCGGGATGCGGACGGTAGCGCTCATGATGCTGGGTTCACCTTCAGTCTGGGTCGGCCGGTGCGGTCGGGGTCAGCCGGCCAGGCCGGCGGCGCGGAACGCGTCGAGGCTCGGGCGGATGGTGGCCGTGGGGCGGGAGGTCGGGGCGACGGCGTCCAGCGTCTTGAGGCCGTCGCCGGTGTTGAGGACGACGGTCTCACCGGCCGGGTCGAGCTGCCCGTTCTCGATGAGCTTGCGCAGCACGCCGACCGTCACGCCGCCGGCCGTCTCGGCGAAGATCCCCTCGGTCCGGGCGAGCAGCTTGATGGCGTCCACCACCTGCTCGTCGGTGACGTCCTCGACGGCGCCGCCCGTGCGGCGGGCGATGTCCAGCACGTACGGGCCGTCGGCCGGGTTGCCGATGGCGAGCGACTTGGCGATCGTGTTCGGCTTCTGCGGGCGCACCACGTCGTGGCCGGCCTTGAAGGCGGTCGAGACCGGGGAGCAGCCCTCGGCCTGCGCGCCGTAGATGCGGTAGGGCTTCTCCTCCACCAGGCCGAGCTTGATCAGCTCCCGCAGCCCCTTGTCGATCTTCGTCAGCTGCGAGCCCGAGGCGATCGGGATGACGATGTTGTCCGGCAGGCGCCAGCCCAGCTGCTCGCAGATCTCGTACGCGAGCGTCTTGGAGCCCTCGCCGTAGTACGGGCGCAGGTTGACGTTGACGAAGCCCCAGCCCTCACCGATCGGGTCGCCGATCAGCTCGCTGCAGAAGCGGTTGACGTCGTCGTAGGTCCCCTCGATGCCGACCAGCTCGCCGCCGTAGACCGCGGCCATGACGACCTTGCCCTCCTCCAGGTCGTGCGGGATGAACACGCACGAGCGGAAGCCGGCCCGGGCGGCCGCGGCGCCCACGGCGCCGGCCAGGTTGCCGGTGGAGGAGCAGGACAGGGTGGTGAGGCCGAAGGTGCGGGCGGCCTCCAGGGCGATGGCGACGACCCGGTCCTTGAAGGAATGGGTCGGGTTGCCGGAGTCGTCCTTGATGTGCAGGCCGCCGGTGACGCCCAGTTCGCGGGCGAGGTTGTCGGCCTTGACCAGCTTGGTGAAGCCCGGGTTGAGGTTGGGCTTGGAGGCCACGTCCGCGGGGACGGGCAGCAGCGGCGCGTAGCGCCAGATGTTGTTCGGCCCGGACTCGATCCGCTTGCGGAGGGTCTCGGGGTCGCCGCCCGGGAGGTCGTACGCCACTTCGAGCGGCCCGAAACAGACCTCGCAGGCGAAGATGGGTTCCAGCGGGAAGCGCTCACCGCACTCGCGGCAGGAGAGCGCGGACGCGGGGCCGAAGGCGGAATCGGTGGACGCGGGTGCAACGGTCTGCGCAGCCATGTCAGGCGAGGCCCTTTCTCCTCATCTTCCTCACGGCGCATTTCGCCGCGAGACGGAATTGGCACCTTCCCCACCTGGACCTCGCGGTCGGCGGGAGGGTTGCCGGGGCTTCAACGGGCCGTTCCCTCTGCCCCTCTGGATGAGCGGTATGGCACCGGGCGCAGGGCCCGGGCATTTGTCCGACGAGGCGCGATCACCGCGGACATACGATGGTCATGCCTCGTGTTCAAGACTGTAACCGACGACCTCGAACCTGGTCATGGGCCGTCCGTCCTGCGAGACGGGCAGAAACGGAGCAACCCGGTGCTCGACGAGGTGGCCGGCTGGCTGCAACGGCGGTCCTGGACCGCCGACCACAGGCCGCTGCCGCAACTGCTCGCCGCCAAGCGCGCCGCGGGCGCGCGCGGCACGGTCAGCGTCGTGCTGCCCGCCCTCGACGAGGAGGCCACGGTCGGGGCGATCGTCGGGACGATCCGCCGCGAGCTGATGAGCGAGGCGGTGCCGCTGGTCGACGAACTCGTCGTGCTGGACTCCGGGTCGACCGACCGCACGGCCGAGGTCGCCGCGGCCGCGGGCGCGGTCGTCGTCCACCGGGACGAGGTGCTCCAGCGGCTGCCCGCCCTGCCCGGCAAGGGCGAGGTCCTGTGGCGCTCGCTGCTCGTGACGCGCGGGGAGATCGTCTGCTTCGTCGACTCCGACCTGCGCGAGTTCGACGCGCGGTTCGTGTCGGGGATCGTCGGGCCGCTGCTCACGGATCCGGACGTGCAGCTGGTCAAGGCGATGTACGACCGGCCCCTGGAGACCGGCGGCACGGTGGTCCCGGCCGGCGGGGGCCGGGTGACGGAGCTGGTCGCGCGGCCGCTGCTCAACCTGCACTGGCCGCAGCTGGCGGGGTTCGTCCAGCCGCTGGGCGGCGAGTACGCGGCGCGCCGCTCGCTGCTGGAGCGGCTGCCGTTCCCCGTCGGGTACGGGGTCGAGCTCGGGCTGCTGGTGGACGCGCTCAACACGGTCGGGCTCGACGCGCTGGCCCAGGTCGACGTGGGGGTCCGGCACCACCGGCACCAGGACGGCCAGGCGCTGGGCCGCATGGCCGCGGCGATCTACCGGACGGCCCAGATCCGCTTGGCCCGGGGCCATCTCGTGCGGCCCGTCCTCACACAGTTCGACCGGTCCCCGGACGGCGGTTTCGAGCCCCGCGTCCACGAGGTCGCGACGGATGAGCGCCCCCCGATGCGGACGGTCCCCGAATACGCCCACCGCGCGGTGGCGTGACGCTGTAACCCGGTTGCGGGTCGGCCGCTCGCCGGAGGTTGGGGGTACCCCCAGCGGTAGCTGGGGGAGGGCTGGCGCAACCCCACAACGGCGCCGCACCTGGGCAGTACCGTGGGCTGCGTCGGCGTGTGCACGCCGGTGGTGGGGGTGTGCCAACCCGTTCCGCCTTGCGGAACGACTTCCCACAACCCCCAGGCCGAACCTGCGGCGACCCGCAACAGGTCACGGCCGGAAACCCCCGGCTGGGCTAGCTCGTACGTTTGCGGTCGGGGATGCGTGGCTAGGCTGGCCGCATGGTCGCATCGCATGCCGCGCGCGTACTGGTCGCGTCCAACCGCGGCCCCGTGTCGTACAGCCTCCGCGAGGACGGCACGCTCACCGCCCGCCGCGGCGGCGGCGGACTCGTGTCGGGCCTGAGCGCGATCGGGCCGGACGCGGACGCCGTCTGGGTCTGCGCGGCGCTCGGCGAGGGGGACCGGGCCGCCGTCCTGCGCAGTTCCGGGGGTACGGGCCGGCTGTCCACCGCCGACACCGGCGGCCAGCGCGTACGGATGCTGGACATCCCGGCGGACACCTTCGCGTCGGCCTACAACGGCATCGCGAACTCGGTGCTGTGGTTCGTCCACCACATGCTGTTCCAGACCCCGCTGGAGCCCGTCTTCGACGAGGACTTCCGCGAGCAGTGGGCGGCGTACGTGGCGTACAACGCCGCCTTCGCCGACGCGCTCGCCGAGGAGGCGGGCCAGGGCGCGGCCGTCCTGGTGCAGGACTACCACCTGGCGCTGGTGCCGCAGCTGCTCCGCTCGCGCCGCCCCGACCTGCGCATCGGCCACTTCTCGCACACCCCGTGGGCCCCGCCGGACTACTTCCGCGTGCTGCCCGACGACGTCGCCGCGGAGGTGCTGAGCGGCATCCTCGGCGCCGACCGGGCCGGCTTCCTGACCCGCCGCTGGGCGGACGCCTTCGCCGCGTGCTGCGCCGACGTGCTGGGCGCCTCCGTCATCCGTGACGAGGGCAGCCTCACGATCACGTACAAGGGCCGCACCACGCGGATCGGGGTGCACGGCCTCGGCGCGGACGCCGACTTCCTGCGGGAGCGGGCGCACCGGCCGGACGTGGACGAGCGCCTGGCGGCGCTGCAGGAGACCGTGGGCGGCCCGGACCGCAAGGTCATCGTGCGCGTGGACCGCACCGAGCTGTCGAAGAACATCGTGCGCGGTCTGCTCGCGTACGCGCAGCTGCTGCGCGACCACCCCGAATGGCAGGGGCGCGTGGTGCACATCGCCTTCGCCTACCCCTCCCGTCACGACCTGGCCGTCTACCGGGAGTACACGGACGAGGTCTCCGACCTGGCCGAGGAGATCAACGAGGAGTTCGCCACGCCGGGCTGGCAGCCGGTGGTCCTGCACGTCAAGGACGACTTCGCGCGCTCCCTGGCCGCCTACCGCCTGGCGGACGTCGCGCTGGTCAACCCGATCCGCGACGGCATGAACCTGGTGGCCAAGGAGATCCCGGTCGTCTCGGAGGACGGCGTGGCGCTGGTGCTCTCCCGTGAGGCGGGGGCGTACGAGGAGCTGGCGGACGACGCGTTCGTGGTCAACCCGTACGACATCCGGGCCACGGCCAACGCCCTCCACCAGGCGCTGTCCCTGTCGCACGGCGAGCGGGCCGAGGCCACCAAGCGACTCGCGGCGGCCTCGACGGCGCTCCCCCCGCAGCAGTGGTTCCTGGACCAGCTGCGGGCGCTGGGCTAGGAAGGTGAGGGCGCCCGCCGGCTGATCCCCAGCCGGATGCGTCCGGCGGTCGTGCCCAGGGCGAGGTAGGTCTCCACCTGCGGCAGCGGTGCGCGGCGGGCGAGCGGGTCCAGCCCCACGACGAGCGCGACCGGTCCGCCGCCCGCGACGAAGGCGGCCCACCGGTCCCCGGCCGCGACCTCCAGCAGCGGGCCGCCGTCCGCGCCGCGCACCGTGGCCCGCCCGGGACGGGGGACGGTGATCCGCTCGCCGAGCTCCGGCAGCCGCCGCCCGGGCTCGGCCAGCCCGAGGAGCACGGCGAGTTCCTCCGTCCCGCTCCCGTGCGGATGGGCCAGCAGCAGGAACGCCACCGGCCCGAAGGCCGTGTCGTCCAGCCAGGTCCACGAGGCGGGCCTCACCGCAGCACCACCCACACCTGCTTGCCGTCGGGGGTCGGCCGCACGCCCCACCGGTGCGCCGCCGCCGCGATCAGGTGCAGGCCGCGCCCGCGTTCGGCCGCCCAGTCCGGCGGCCCGGGGGCCGGGACCGGCAGGACGGGGGAGCGGTCGCTGACCGTGGCCCGCACACCCTCCCCGGCCAGGTCGTCCAGCGTCAGCTCGCACTCCGGGGAGCCCGCGTGCCGGTGCACGTTGGCGAGTATCTCCGTGACGCACAGCGCGGCGGCGGGCGCCAGGTCCTCGCGCCCCCAGGCGCGGAGCTGTTCGCGTACGGCCCGGCGGACCTCGGCGATGCGGGCGGGCTCGGCGACGACGCGCATCGCCGCCGCGGGTGGAGATTCCTGCGTCATGGGTCCAACGGTTCCGTGCCGTGGCTAGCCTGACCAGGGCGGACCTGACCCCGGATCAGTTGTGTCGGGACCGGTCCGCGGCTGTGTACGGCGTGTGTACCGGGGAGGTGGTCCCGTGTCCGCGAAGGGCGAGGGCTCGGCCAGCATGCGGATGTTCGGTTCCGTGGCGCGGTCCCTGCGGGAGGCCCGCGGGGTGTCGACCGACGAACTGGCCGCGCACGTCGGCTATTCGAAGTCGCTGGTGGTCAAGATCGAGCGCGGCGAGCGGATGCCGCCTCCGGCGTTCGTGGAGAGGGCGGGAACCCTTCTGGGCGACGGCGGCGGGGTGCTGCGGTCCGCGGCGCGCCATCTCGAACGGGCGGAGTTCCCCTCCTGGTTCGAGGAGTACGCGGAGCTGGAGCGGGCCGTGGTGAGTCTCTACACCTACGACACGCACGTCATCAACGGCCTGCTGCAGACCGAGGAGTACGCCCGCGTCGTGCTCGGCGCCTACTGCCCGACGCTGGCGACGGAGGAAGTCGAGCGCCGGGTGCGGGCCCGGCTGGCCCGGCAGTCACTGCTGACCCGCGCCCCGGCGCCGCAGCTCGCCTTCGTCATCGAGGAGTGGGTGCTGCGCCGTCCGGTCGGCGGACGGGCCGTCCACCGGAGCCAGTTGGAGCGGCTGCTGGAGGCCGCAGCGCTGCGTCATGTGACGGTCCAGGTGATGCCGCTCTCGCACGAGGCCCACGCGGGCTTCGACGGCCCCATGTCGCTGCTGGAGACCCACGATCTGCGACTGCTGGCCTATCTCGAAGTCCAGGGCCGCAGCGTGCTGGTGGACGGCCGGGACGAGGTCAGCAAACTCCACCAGCGCTATGCGATGATCCGCTCACAGGCCCTCAGCGTGGGGGACTCCGCCAGAGTGATCGAGCAGATTGCGGGGGAGCTATGACGTCCCAACTCGCCTGGTTCAAGAGCAGTTACAGCGGCAGCGAGGGCGGCCAGTGCGTCGAGGTGGCCCATGCCCCGGGCGCCGTGCACGTGCGGGACTCCAAGGACCCCGCCGGGCCCGCGCTGGCCTTCACCGGCGAGGCGTGGACGGCGTTCGTCGCCTTCGTCGCCGACAGCACCGGGACACCGGTAGAGTAACCGGCCGATCACCCTTCGTGCTTGCCGCATGAAGCGGCCCCCGTGGTGCGCCAACACCGGCCGGGGGCCTACACCCACGAGGCTTTCAAGGAGCCCGCAAATGATCCGCCATGCTATCCCGCCGACCCGTTTCTTCTCCCAGACGCCGAACGACCTCATCCGCCATCCGCGCCTGAACGGCACCGCCGTACGGCTGTTGCAGTGGGCGCTCTCCCTGCCGGAGGGGTCCCGGGAGACCCTGCAGTCCATCGGCGAGAAGATGCCCGAGGGGCGCATCGCTCTGCGCCGGGCCCGGCAGCAGCTGGAGGCGGAGGGCTATGTGCACACCCGCCGCACGCAGAGCCGCGAGACCGGCCGCTGGACCACCCGGGTGCTCGTCTCCAACGTGCCCCTGCGCGACCCCGCGGAGGTCGAGGCGGCCTTCGCGGCTCCGGGTGGCAGCGTCCCGACCGCCGGTGCGCCGTCCGTACGGGCCGTCGGCGCATCCCCCAAGGGGGAGAACAGGGAGAAGGAGAACACCTCCCACCCCGGGCCCCCCGCCGACGAGCCGCTGGTCGCCCGCGCCGCGGCCGCGCTGCACCGCCTCGGGCGGCGGGAGACCAGGCTCTCCCTGGGCGTCGCCGAGGCGGCCCGGCTGGCCCCGCTCGCCGCCCGCTGGCTGGCACACGGCGCGAGCGAGCTGGAGCTGGGCACCGCCCTGTCCTCCGGGCTGCCGCCCGCCGTCCACTCCCCCGCCGGCTTCATCGCCCGGCGCCTGCGCGACAAGCTCCCCGCACCGCGACCCGCCCGCGACCCCGCCGCCCCGGCGGTCCCGCTCCCCGAATGCCCCGGCTGCGGCGACCCGCTGCCCCCCGGCCGGACCGGCCCCTGCCCGCCCTGCGCCACCGCCGCCCCCGCATCCGACGCCCCGTCGGGTGCTCCGCGCGGCGCCTCGCTGGTCCGCGCGGGCATCGTGCGGCAGCGGCCACGCGTGAAACCGCGGGCGGCCGCAGGCACCACCTGAGGCCCCTTCCGGCGTGCTGACCGAGCGTCGTACCGCCGCTCCGTCAGATCGCGCCCCGGGCACCGTTCATCCTCTTTGGTCACCCAAAGTGCGGAACACCTCGCACAAGGTGACGATGAGCGCAATCGCTTCGACCCGGAGCGAGCTCCTTCCGTCATCTTCGAAGGCAGAGAGATGAACATACGAGCGAAGAAGACCATGTCCGGTCGACCCCGTCGTAAGGTGCTTTGGGGCGTCGCCGGAGCCATGACGGTCGCCGCAGCGGTCGTCACGACCACCGCATTCGCCGGTCCCACGCACGCCTCCGCCACCGCGCGCACCGCCGCGGTCGCCGACGACGCCGCCTCGAACCCCGTCCAGGGCGGCGGCAACCGGGACAACTTCGGGCGGCTGAGGACCGCCGAGTTCCTGGGTGTCCTTTCCACCGTGCCCTCGGGCACCACGCAGACCGTCTCGGCGCGCTGCCCCTCGCGCACCGAGGTCACCGGCGGCGGCTTCGTCCTCAGCAGCAGTGACCTGGCCGTGCTGACGAGCCAGCGGTCCGGCAACGGATGGACCGTCACCGTCCGGAACACCGACGGCATGGCTCCGCCCATCCCCACCGCCCGCGCCGTCGTGGAGTGCGCAGCGATCGTCCGCGACAACAACAACTGGTGACCCGACCCCCTACATGTGCCACCGCCCCGGCCCCCGTCGCACAGGAACGGGGGACCGGGGCGGGCCGTGCGCGGCCGTGCGCGACCGGGCGTCAGGAGCGCTTGCCCGCCGACTCCGCCGCGAAGAAGACCGCGACGCCGAGGACGACCAGGAGGACGCACACGTAGATCTCGTAACCGTCGAGGAAGCCGATCCGGTGGGTCAGCGCCCACAGGCGGAACCAGCCGCCGGTGAGCTCGTAGGCGATGCCGCCGATGCCCTGGGAGAGCAGCACGAAGCCGAGGAAGCCGAGGAATCCCTTCATGCCACGAGGCTAGGGAGCGGGCGCCCGCGCGGGCTGTCGGCGAAAGTCGCCGATCGCGCGCGGGCTGTCGTCCGAAAGTCTCGACTTGGGGCGCGGGGGTGGTGCCGGCGCCCCGGGACCGTACATTCGGGGACATGCGACGCGTACGGAAGGGCATCGTCGCCGACATCGCGGTCTTCCTCGGTGCGGCGGCCTTCTCCGTGCTGTCCGTGGACGGGGTGGGTGCCCCGGTCGGGACCGTCGAGCAGGCGGTCAGCGCGGCCGCGTGCGCGGCGCTGTTCCTGCGGCGGCGGTGGCCGGTGCAGCTGGCGGTGGTGCTGCTGGTGACCGGGTGGTTCGCGCACCTGGTCGGCGGCCCGACCGCGGTGGCGGTCTTCACCGTGGCGGCGTACCGGCCGCTGCGCACGACCGCCTGGGTGGCGGCACTGGCGTTCGCTCCGCTGCCGCTGTTCGTGGCGCGGGGGCCCGACCCGGACCTGCCGGAGACCGGCTCGGCGACGACCTTTTTCGTGATCATGGCGGGCTCGATCGGCTGGGGGCTCTACGTGCGCTCCCGGCGCCAGTTGCTGGCCTCGTACGCCGAGCGCGGCCGGCGGCAGGCGCGCGAGGAGATCGCCCGGGAGATGCACGACGTGCTCGCGCACCGGCTGTCGCTGCTGAGCGTCCACGCGGGAGCGCTGGAGTTCCACCCGGGGGCGTCCCCCGCGGAGATCGAGCGGGCCGCCGGGGTGATCCGGGAGAGCGCGCACCAGGCGCTGGACGACCTGCGCGGCATCATCGGCGTCCTGCGCGAGCCGGACGGGTCCGGTACGGCGGACGGCGCGGGCGGACGGCCGCAGCCCACGCTGGCGGACCTGCCGCGGCTGGTCGAGGAGTCCCGGGACGCCGGGATGCGGATCGTGCTGGAGGCCGACGACGACGCGGTGTCGGCGGCGCCCGCCGCCTCGGGGCGCACGGCGTACCGGATCGTGCAGGAGGGGCTGACCAACGCCCGCAAGCACGCCCCCGGCACGGAGGTGACCGTGCGGCTCGCCGGCGGTCCCGCGCGGGGGCTGACCGTCGAGGTCACCAACCCGGTGCCGGCCGCGGCGGCCGTGGTGCCGGCCATCCCGGGCGCCGGGCAGGGCCTGATCGGGCTGACGGAGCGGGCCTCGCTCGCCGGGGGCGACCTGGAGCACGGCCGGGCCGGCGGGGACTTCCGGCTGCGCGCCTGGCTACCGTGGGCGGCGTGACGATGGTGCGGCTGCTGCTGGTGGACGACGACCCGCTGGTGCGGGCCGGGCTGCGGATGATGCTGGGCGGGGCGCCGGACGTCGAGGTCGTCGCCGAGGCGGCGGACGGCGGCGAGGTGGCGGCACTGGTCCAGGAGCACTCCCCCGACGTGGTGCTGATGGACATCCGCATGCCCGTCGTGGACGGCCTCGCGGCCACCGAGGCGCTGCGGGCGCGGCCGGGTGCGCCCGAGGTGATCGTGCTGACCACGTTCAACACCGACGAGCACGTGCTGCGGGCGCTGCGCGCGGGCGCGGCGGGCTTCGTCCTGAAGGACACGGCGCCGCGCGAGATCGTGGCGGCGGTACGGAAGGTGGCGGCCGGCGAACCGGTGCTGTCCCCGTCGGTGACACGGCAGTTGATCGCCCAGGTCGCCGCCTCCGGCGCCGGAGGAAGCGGCGCGCGGGCCACCGCACGGCGCAGGCTCGCGTCGCTGGGCGAGCGGGAGCACGAGGTGGCCCTCGCCATCGGGGAGGGCCGGTCCAACGCGGAGATCGCGGCCGGGCTCCACATGAGCGTGCCGACGGTGAAGACCCACGTCTCCCGCATCCTCGGCAAGCTCGGCCTGAACAACCGGGTCCAGGTCGCCCTCCTCGTCCACGACGCGGACACCCCGGGCCGGAGCTGACCGGGCGGAGGCCGCCGGGCTGTCTAGGGTGCGGTCATCAGTACGCGCGCACCCGCGCGGCCCGGCAGAGAGCGAGAGCCACCCCATGACCACCGGCACCCCCAGGACCGTCCTGATCACCGGCACCTCCTCAGGCATCGGCCTGGCCACCGCCGTGGCCGCCGCCCGTGCCGGCTGGAACGTCGTCGCGACCATGCGCGACCCCGGGAAGGCGGACGCCCTCCGCAAGGCCGCGGCGGGGGCGGGGGTCGCCGAACACGTCCACGTGAAGCGGCTGGACGTGACCGACGCCCGGCTGGTCGCCGCGGTGGTGGAGGACGTCGTCGTGGAGTTCGGCAGCCTGGACGCGGTGGTCAACAACGCCGGCGCCGGGCACATCGGCACGATCGAGCTGGAGACGGTCGCGGACGTCCGCGCCACGATGGACGTCAACTTCTTCGGCGTCGTCGAGGTCACCAAGGCCGCGATGCCCCACCTGCGCGCCTCCGGCGGGCGGCTGGTCACCGTCACCAGCGTGGGCGGCGTCGTGGGGCAGCCCTTCAACGAGGCCTACTGCGCCGCGAAGTTCGCGGTCGAGGGCTACATGGAGGCGCTCGCGCCCGTGGCGGCCGCGGTCGGGGTCACCGTGAGCGTCGTGGAACCGGGCGCGGTCGGCAGCGAGTTCGTCGCCAACCTCGGCATCGACATCCCCGCGTACGCGGCGGCCGCGGGCCCCTACCGGCCCGCGTTCACCCACTACCTCGACCGGACCACGCAGGCGTTCACGGCCGCCCAGACCATCGACGAGGCCGCGGCGCCGATCGTCGAGGTGCTCGGCGCCGACCGGCCGCCCTTCCGCGTCCAGACCTCCCCGCGGGCCCGGGAGTTCACGGGCGTGAAGCTCGCGGACCTCGACGGGTCCGCGGTTCAGTCGCTGACCGGCGGCTGGCTCTCGGCCCCGTCCTGACCGTCCCGCTCCTCCAGGGCGTCCGCGAGGGCGTCGACCAGCGCCACGACGCCCTCCGGGCCGTCCACGACGAGGTCCGCCCGGGCGGCCAGCTCGGCCACCTCCGCGCTGCCGCTGCACACCAGCACACCGGGCAGGCCGTCGGCACGCCGCTTCTCCACGGCCCCGAAGGCGGCCAGGTCGCCCAGGTCGTCACCGGCGTACAGCACGGGACCGGCGCCGACCTCCCGCAGGTAGTCGTTGAGGGCCACGCCCTTGTCCATGCCGGGCGGCCGCAGCTCCAGCACCATCCGGCCCGGCTCCACGATCAGCCCGTGCCGGTCGGCCAGATCGCGCAGCGGTCCGCTCAGCGCCTCGAACGCGGCCTGCGGATCCTCCGTGCGGCGCGTGTGGACGGCCACCGCGCGGCCCTTGTCCTCCACCCACGTGCCGTGCCACGCCCCGATCGCGTCCAGCACGCCCGGCAGTTCCGCGCGCACCGCGTTGACCCCGGCGTGCGCGCCGGGCGCCTTGACCTCGCCGGAACGGGCGTCCCAGCGCTCGGCGCCGTAGTGGCCCAGCACGACCATGTGCTCCAGGGCCGGCACGCCGGCGAAGCCCCCGTACCGCACGGCCACGCCCGCGGGGCGGCCCGTCACGACCACGACGGACCCGATCCGCGGCGCCAGCCGGGCCAGTGCGGCGGCCGCGCGGGGATGCGCCCGCGCGGCGTCCGGATCCGGCACGATCGGCGCCAGCGTCCCGTCGAAGTCCAGGGCCAGCACCGCCCTGCGGGGCTCCGCGAGCAGTGCGGCCAGGCCGTCCTTGCCCTCGGGCGTCGTGGGTACCGGCAGTTCGTCCGTGCGGCTGCGGCTCATGCCCCCGACCATACCGACCCCTGCGGGGGGCATGCCCGGCGTACGGAAGCATCCCGCCTCCGGCGGTGTTCTCCGCCCCCGCGCCGTGCGGCGCCCTCCGGGCGGGACCCCCGCCGTCGCCGCGCGCGGGTCCACGCGCCTGCGGCCGCGACGGCGCCCGCCGCACGGCAACCCGCCGTCGCCGCGCGCGGGTCCACTGCGCCTGCGGCTGGCGGTCTCCCACCCACCCGCCCGAACCCCGGACCACCGGTCACCGGCAGGGACGCCCATCGCACTGCCGCGAGGAGGGGAGCCCGCACGGCGCGGACCTGCGGCGCCCACCGCCCGGCAGCCCTCCATCGCCGCCCGCGGGTCCACTGCGCCTGCGGCGGGCCGTCTCCCACCCACCCGCCCGAACCCCGGACCACCGGTCACCAGCAGGGGCATCCATCGCGCCGCCGCCGGGGTGGGACCCCGTGGGGCGGGCGTCAGCGGGTGGTGCGGTGGGTGTCGCGGGTGCGGCGGAGGCGGTTGACCGTGACGGGATCGTGCGCGAGGGCGCGGGGGTCGTCGAGGAGGGCGTTGAGGAGCTGGTAGTAGCGCGTGGGGGAGATGCCGAGGCGTTCGCGGACGGCACGTTCCTTCGCGCCGGGTCCGGCCCACGTGCGGCGGGCGATGTCGAGGACGGCGCGGTCCTGCTCCGTCAGCCCGTCCGCGGGGGCGTCCGCCCCGGTCTCGTCCCGTTCCATCCGACAACCATATCCGCGTCGCGCGCGCCCGCCTCGGCCGTCGCGCTCAGGGTCGTCTCCGGCCGGCGGATGCGCCGGGTGTTCCTCCGGTCACACGGAGTCCCCACCCCGACCCCCCTCGTGAGGTCTACACCACTCGGGGTTGGCGCCCGCAACCCCGCCTGGTGCCCGTTCGCGCGCGGCACGCGATCTCTTTCGACGAGTGGACTAGACCTTTTGCCGGGTCCCGCGCGACACTGTCACCCGTGAGACACGTCATCGCCCTCGATGTGGGCGGCACCGGCATGAAGGCCGCCCTGGTCGCGGCGGACGGCACGCTGCTGCACGAGGCACGCCGCCCGACCGGCCGGGAGCGCGGCCCGGGTGCCGTGGTCGACTCCGTGCTCGACTTCGCCGCGGACCTTCGTACCTACGGCGAAAGCGCTTACGGCGAGCCCGCCGCCGCGGCCGGGGTCGCCGTGCCCGGGCTGGTCGACGAGCGGGCCGGCATCGCGGTCTACTCCGCGAACCTCGGCTGGCGCGACGCGCCCCTGCGCGACCTGCTCACCGCCCGCCTCGACGGCACCCCCGTCGCCCTCGGCCACGACGTGCGCGCCGGCGGCCTCGCCGAGGGCCGGCTGGGCGCGGGGCGGGGCGCCGAGCGCTTCCTGTTCGTGGCGCTGGGCACCGGCATCGCCGGGGCGATCGGCATCGAGGGCCGTGTCGAGGCCACCGAGCTCGGGCACGTCGTCGTCCGCCCTGGCGGCCCGGTCTGCGGCTGCGGCCAGCGGGGCTGCCTGGAGACGGCGGCCTCCGCCGCCGCCGTGGCCCGCGCCTGGCAGGCCGCGGGCGGGAGCCCGGACGCCGGGGCCGCCGGCTGCGCCGCCGCCGTCGAGGCGGGCGACCCCCGCGCGGCGGCCGTATGGGACGAGGTCGTCGCCGCCCTCGCCGACGGCCTGGTCACCGGGATCACCCTGATGACCCCGGGAACACTGATCGTCGGCGGCGGGCTCGCCGAGGCCGGCGACACCCTCTTCGCACCGCTGCGGGCCGCCGTCGAGCGGCGGCTGACCTTCCAGCAACTCCCCCTCATCGTGCCGGCGGCCCTCGGGGACACCGCCGGATGCCTGGGCGCAGGGCTGCTCGCCTGGGATCTTCTCTCCGTGGAGGTGACCGCTTGACTGCGGCAACTAGCGTGCTGACCGGTGCCCGTGTGGTGCTGCCGGACGGCGTGGTCGAGGACGGCCGGCTGACCGTCGAGGGCCGCTCGATCGTCGCGAACGACCCGCTCCAGGCGTCCACCCGCGACCTGGCCGGACACTGGATCGTCCCCGGCTTCGTCGACATCCACGTGCACGGCGGCGGCGGCGCGTCCTTCTCCTCCGGTGACGCCGAGGCCGTCCTCACCGGCGTCGCGACCCACCGGCGGCACGGCACGACCACCCTGCTCGCCTCGACGGTCACCGGGGACCTGGACGACCTGTCCCGGCAGGCCGCGCTGCTGTCCGAACTGGTCGAGCAGGGCGACCTGGCCGGCATCCACTTCGAGGGGCCGTTCATCTCCCCGCACCGGCGCGGCGCGCACAAGCCCTCGCTGCTGCGCGACCCGCACCCCTCCGACGTCCGCAAGCTGCTCGACGCCGCCCGCGGCACCGCGCGCATGGTGACCCTCGCCCCCGAACTGCCCGGCGGGCTCGACTCGGTGCGGCTGCTGGCCGAACACGGCGTCATCGCCGCCGTCGGCCACACCGACGCCGCGTACGAGGCCACCCTGCAGGCCGTCGAGGCGGGCGCGACCGTGGCGACGCACCTGTTCAACGCCATGCCCGCGCTGCTGCACCGCGCACCCGGCCCGATCGCCGCACTGCTGGAGGACGAGCGGGTCACCGTCGAGCTCATCAACGACGGCGTCCACCTCCACCCGGCCGTCCTGGAGATGGCGTTCCGCAGCGCCGGGGCCGACCGGGTCGCGTTCATCACCGACGCCATGGACGCGGCCGGCTTCGGCGACGGCCGCTACCTGCTGGGCCCGATGGAGGTCGACGTCGTCGACGGCGTCGCCAGGCTCGTCGAGGGCGGCTCCATCGCGGGTTCCACGCTGACCCTGGACACCGCGTTCAAGCGGGCGGTGACCGTGGACGGGCTGCCCGTCGGCGACGCCGTGCGCGCGCTGAGCGTCAACCCGGCGCGGCTGCTGGGCGCGTACGACCGGATCGGCTCCCTGGAGCCGGGCAAGGACGCCGACCTGGTGGTCCTGGACGCGTCGTTCGACCTGGTGGGCGTGATGCGGAAGGGCAGCTGGGTCGTCGAGCCCTGACGGACCCCCGGGCGGCGGGGTCTGTGCCTCCGGGCGTTCCTTTGGCATGATCCCTTCCCATCGCACACGCTGTTCGAAGGGATCATGCGGTGATCGTCACCGTCACGCTGAACGCCGCCATCGACGTGACCTACCGCGTCCCCCGGCTGCGGCCGCACACCACCCACCGGGTGTCGGAGGCCGCGGAACGTCCCGGCGGCAAAGGGCTGAACGTCGCCCGCGTCCTCGCCGCGCTCGGCCACGAGGCCGTCGCGACCGGCTTCGCGGGCGGCGCGTCCGGTGACCGGCTGCGCGCCTACCTGACGGGGATCGACGGCGTCACGGACGCCCTCGTGCCCACCTCCGGCAGCACCCGGCGGACGGTGGGCGTCGTGGACGAGTCGGGCGGCGACACCACGATGTTCAACGAGCCCGGCCCGACGATCACTTCGCAGGAGTGGGCGGCCTTCCTCGGTACGTACCGCAAGTTCCTGGACGGCGGCGCGGCGCGCGCCGTGGCGCTGTGCGGCAGCCTGCCGCCCGGACTGCCGGTCGGCTGCTACGCCGAACTCGTGCGGGACGCGCGCGCCGCGGGGGTCCCGGTGCTGCTGGACACCAGCGGCGAGCCGCTGCGGCGCGGCCTGGCCGCCCGGCCCGATCTGGTCAAGCCCAACGCCGCCGAACTGACCGGGCTCACCGGCGCCACGGAGCCCATGCGCGCCGCCCGCGACGCCAGGCGCCGCGGCGCCCGCGCCGTCGCCGCCTCGCTCGGCCCCGACGGGATGCTCGCCCTCGCCGAGGACGGCACCGTGTGGACCGCCCGGCCCCCGGCGCCCGTCCCCGGCAATCCCGCCGGCGCGGGCGACTCCGCCGTCGCCGCCCTGCTCTCCGGGCTCGTCGAGGGCCTCGACTGGCCGCGGCGCCTCGCCCGCGCCGTCGCCCTCTCGGCGGCCACCGTGGCGGCACCGGTCGCGGGCGAGTTCGACCGCGGGGTGTACGAGGACCTGCTGGGACGGATCACCGTGATCCGGGAGGGCGACTCACGGCCGTAGCCCGCCGTGGCCGGCGGGCCGCGGCCGGATCAGCTTTTCCAGCCCTCGGGCGACTGGCCCTTGTCCAGGAGCGCCACCTGGTCGAGGTTGAAGTGGCACGCGTCGCCCTGACCGCAGGTGAGGGCGATCGTGTTGCTCCCCTGCTTCAGGTCGAGGGTGACGTAGGAGCGGTACCACGCGTTCCAGTCGCCCTCCTTGCCCCAGTTCTTCAGGTCCGGCTTGTAGCTCTGGGGCGTCCCGTTGACCACGGTCGTGGCGCTGGCCGAGTCCTTCTCCGCGTTGGCGTAGCGGATCCAGAAGTCGTACGAGCCGTCCTTCGGCACGTCGACCGTCCAGGTCACCGACGCGCCCACCGCGTTCATGTTCTCGACGTACTTGCCGCCCGCCGCCAGGGTGCCCTTGTACTGGGAACCGACCCGGGCGCCGCCCGCCTTGGCCAGCGAGGCCGCGTCGACGACACCGGGCTCGGTCGCGCTCGCCGAGGCCGAGGGCTCGCCGGAACTCTTGTCCTTGCCGCCGTCGCTGCTCGCGGTCGGCGTGGCGCCGCCACCCGCCTGCGGGTTGTCGTCGTCACCGCCCGCCATGGCGACGCCGATGCCGATCGCGACGGCGGCGACCACGGCGACGGCGCCGATCAGCAGGCTCTTGCTGTTGGGGCCGCCGGGACGCGGGGACGCGGCGCGCCGGCTGCCGCCGCCGGCCGGTCCTGACGGGCCTGCGGGGCCCTGGGGGAACTGCTGGGTCGCCTGGGCCTGCTGGGGCTGCGGCTGACCGTAGGAGGGCGCCTGCTGGCCGTACGCGGGCTGCTGCTGGGGGTAGCCGTAGCCGCCCTGCTGCTGCGGCTGCTGCTGGCGCCGCTCGCCGACCCGCTGCACCTGGTTGTACGAGGTGCGGGGCACACCGGGCTGGGCAGCAGCCGCCTGACCCGGCTCCTCGCCGTCCTGGCGGTACAGGTACGCGAAGGGGTCGTCACTCCCGGGCTCGGGGGCACCGTTGTTGCCGGCCGTCATCCGCTCTTCACCTTCCACTGCCTGTCACTTGCACAGCACCTATCAGTACCGGGCCATCCGGCAATAGGCATACGCTCCCGTGATGGCCGAATGTTCATGATCGATTCATCCGCGGCCGTCACGGGCGGACACACCTCTGACCACGGCACCCTACCTGGAACCGGTGACGGACCGCTCAACCGTCCGAAGCCCCGGGTTGTGCACATACGGTGGAGACGTGATCGACAGCACAGCCGCGTGGACGGGGTGGCGGGAGGCCACGGAGCGGGCCCTGTACGGCCCGGGAGGCTTCTTCCGCCGGGAGCGCCCGGCCGCCCATTTCCGCACCTCGGTGCATGCCTCGCCGCTGTTCGCGGGGGCCGTCGCCCGGCTCCTGGAGCGCGTCGACGCGGACCTCGGGCACCCCGGCGAGCTGGCCCTGGTGGACGTCGGCGCGGGCGCCGGGGAACTGCTCACGGGGGTGCTCGATGTGGTTCCCGCCACGTTGCGCGCCCGCCTGCGGCCCCACGCGGTGGAGAAGGCCCCGCGACCGGACGGCCTGGACGCCCGGGTGACCTGGTCCGACGAGCTCCCGCGGGGCCTGCGGGGCCTGCTCTTCGCCAACGAGTGGCTGGACAACGTGCCGGTCGCGGTGGCGGAGACCGACGCGCACGGTGTGCCCCGCCACGTCCTCGTACGCGCCTCGGACGGCGCCGAGCGCCTCGGCGACGCGGTGGCCGGGGAGGACGCCGCCTGGCTGCGCCGCTGGTGGCCGGTCGAGGGCGCGGAGGCCGGGACCCGGGCGGAGATCGGCCACCGGCGGGATTCCGCCTGGGCGGCCGCGGTGGCCTCCCTGGAGGCCGGGCTCGCCGTCGCGGTCGACTACGGCCACGTGGCCGGGGCCCGCCCGCCGTACGGGACGCTCACCGCGTTCCGGGCGGGCCGCGAGGTCTCACCGCCGGTGCCCGACGGCTCCTGCGACATCACGGCGCACGTGGCGATGGACGCCTGCGCGGGCCCCGGGGCGGTCCTGCGCACCCAACGCGAGGCCCTGGGCACCCTGGGGGTCACCGGGGCCCGGCCGCCGCTCTCCCTGGCCTCCTCCGACCCCGCCGGGTACGTGCGCGCCCTGGCCCGCGCGGGTCAGGCGGCCGAGCTCACCGACCCGTCCGGCCTCGGTGGCTTCCTCTGGCTGGAGCAGCCCGTGCCGGCGGCAGGGGAAGCTCCGGGGGGCACGCCCCGGGACGCGTAAAGGGATGGGAAACTGGGGCCATGACGGAGACCACGATCGGCATCGGCGGCGCCGCCGAAGGCACCGACATGGTGCTGAACATCGGCCCGCAGCACCCCTCGACGCACGGGGTGCTGCGCCTGCGCCTGAGCCTGGACGGCGAGCGGATCGGCTCGGCCGAACCGGTCATCGGGTACATGCACCGCGGCGCCGAGAAGCTCTTCGAGGCCCGGGACTACCGCCAGATCATCATGCTGGCCAACCGGCACGACTGGCTCTCCGCCTTCTCCAACGAACTCGGTGTCGTGCTCGCCGTGGAGCGCATGCTCGGCATGGAGGTGCCCGAGCGCGCGGTGTGGACCCGCACGCTGCTCGCCGAGCTGAACCGGGTGCTCAACCACCTGATGTTCCTCGGCTCCTACCCCCTCGAACTGGGCGGGATCACCCCGATCTTCCACGCGTTCCGCGAGCGCGAGGACCTGCAGGCGGTCATGGAGGAGGTCTCCGGCGGCCGCATGCACTACATGTTCAACCGCGTCGGCGGCCTCAAGGAGGACCTCCCGAGCGGCTGGCACGGCCGGGTCCGTGCCGCCGTCGCCGCCGTGCGCTCGCGCATGGGGACCTTCGACGACCTGGTCCTCGGCAACGAGATCTTCCGCGGCCGCACCCGCGGCGTCGGCGTCCTCCCCGCGCGGGACGTGCACGCGTACGGGGTGAGCGGGCCGATCGCCCGCGCGTCGGGCGTCGACTTCGACCTGCGCCGGGACGAGCCGTACCTGGCCTACGGGGAGCTGGCGGACACCCTGAAGGTCCCCACCCGCACCGCGGGCGACTGCCTGGCCCGCTTCGAGGTGCTGCTGGAGCAGACCCACATCGCCCTGGACCTCGCCGCCGCGTGCCTGGACCGGCTGGCCGAGCTGCCCCCGGGACCCGTCAACCAGCGGCTGCCGAAGGTGCTCAAGGCCCCCGAGGGCCACACGTACGCCTGGACCGAGAACCCGCTCGGGCTCAACGGCTACTACCTGGTGTCCAAGGGCGAGAAGACGCCGTACCGGCTGAAGCTGCGCTCGGCGTCCTACAACAACATCCAGGCGCTCGCCGTACTGCTGCCGGGCACGCTGATCGCCGACATGGTGGCGATCCTGGGCTCGATGTTCTTCGTCGTCGGCGACATCGACAAGTGACCGGCGGGGCGCCCGCGGGCGGCCCGCCGGACGTCAGGAGGCCGGACGTCAGGAGGACTGGGCGCGCAGCTCGCTGAGGTCCAGCTGCTCGGTCTCGTCGTGCACGGTCAGGTCGATGACCTCGGCCTGCTCGGCCACGGCCTCGTCCCCGACGACGTCGGCGAGGTCCGCCCCCGCGGGCGCCGCCCCGCCGGCCGGTTCCAGTTCCTGGGGGCGGGCCTTCTCGTTCTTCGTGCCGAAGAAGTCGAAGCCGCCCTGGGCGCGGCTGGCCTGCCGGTTGGGCTTGGCGTACGGCAGCACGGCCGCGGCGACCGCCGGGACGAGCTTGGGCTGGCGCACCGGCAGCGCCGGGGTGTTCCCGCTGCCGCTGGTGGTGGCGTCGGCGGGACGCTCACGGACGGCCGGGTCCAGCGCGTGCCTGCCCTGCGGCTCGTCGGTGTCGGCGAGGTCGCGGCGGCGCGCCTCCTCGACGGTGAGCGCGGCCTGCTGGCGGGCGCCGTTGCGCGACAGGTCCCGCAGCGCGGAGGCGGCCCGCAGGTACGCGGCCGGGCTGACCGGTGAGGTGTAGGGCACGGGCAGCGCGGAGCCGATCGCCTTCTTGGCGACGCGGCCGTCCTCCAGGGCGCGGGCCCGCTCGGACTCGGCGGTGGCGTAGCGGCGCAGCAGGTCCGCGTGCTCCGTACGGAGCCGGGCCAGTTCGGCGCGCTTGCCGCGCAGCTTGTTCTCCAGCTTGCCGCGCAGCTCGCGGGAGTCCTCGAGGTCCACCTCGAGCTCCGCGATCCGCTCGTCGGCACGCCACTCGTCGCGCACACGCGCGGTCTTGAGGTCGGCGACCTGCTTGCCGGCGGCACGGTCCCAGCTGCGCAGCAGGAAGGCACCGCCACCGGCGACACCGGCCGCCGCGACGACGAACACACGGAGCAGCACCGGATCACCGATCACCAGCGCGCCGACGGCGAGGGCCGCGGCGGAGCCGGCGACCGTCACGGGCGGGAGCAGCCGGTGCAGCGGCTGGGAATGGCGGTGACGTCCACGGGGCATGGAAGGGAACTTAGCGTGCCCGTGCGTCGTGTGGGGCCGCGGCATCCGATTTCTCACCGAACACACAACGAGAAATACGGAGGGCGCCCGCGCGTACACCAAACGTCACGCGAACGCCCTCCCGCCACCATTTAGTCGATCTTGTCCGTCCGGGCCCGTCCGCCGGAGCCGGGGCCTCAGCCCTTCAGCAGGCCCTTCGACTTCAGGTAGTCGGCGGCCACGTCCTCGGGCTTCTTGCGCTCCGCGTCCACCTGCTTGTTCAGCTCGGTGAGGTCGGCCGTGGTCAGGACCTGGGTGAGCTTGTCCAGGGCCGCGGCGACGTCCGCCCCGCCGGCCTCCTTCGCGTTGACGACGGGCAGCACGTTGTCGGCGTTCTGCAGGCCCTTGTCGTCCTCCAGGAGCACCAGGCCGAACTGGTCGAGGGTGGCGTCCGTGGTCGTGGTGAGCACCAGCTGGTCGGTGCCGTCCTTGACGGCCTGCTTGGCCTGGACGGTGCCGACGCCCTTGGTGTCGACCGACGTGACGTCTATGCCGTAGGTCTTCTTCAGACCGGGCGAGCAGAAGGGGCGGATGGAGCACTCCTCGCCCGCGGCGAGCTTGACCTTGATCTTCGACTTCCCGAGGTCGGAGAGGGTCTTGAGGTTGTTCTTCTCCGCGAAGTCCTTGGTGACCGCGAACGCGTTCTGGTCGACCGCCTCACCGGCCGGCAGCACCTTCAGCCCGCGCGGGCCGGCGAGTTCGGTGAGCGCCGTGACGGTGGCGTCGACGTCGGAGGAGGCCACGGGCGCGGCGTCCTTGCCGTTCGCCTTCGCGTTGAGGAATTCCGCGAGCGTGGCCGCGTACTCGGGGACGACGTCTATCTGGCCCTTCTCCAGGGCGGGTTCGTACAGCTCGCGGTTGTCGACCGTCTTGATCGTGGTCTTGTAGCCGGCGTCGGTCAGCAACTGCGCGTACAGCTGCGCGAGGACCGTGCTCTCGGTGAACCCGGCCGAGCCGACGGTCAGGGAACCCTTGCCGCCGCCTGCCGACGAACTGCCCCCTCCCCCGCTCTTCTCCAGGCTGTCGCCGCCGCAGGCCGCCAGGCCGGCGGAGAGGACCGCCACGGCGGCCACGGCGGTGGCGGTGCGAAGGGCCTTGCTCATGAGAACTCCATCTGATGTATGGGACGGGCAGGTCTTCGGGCGGGTCGGGACTTCCGCGTGGGGGACACCAGGCGCTGCAGCAACAGGAAGACTCCCTCCACGAGCAGGGCGAACGCGGCCACGAGCACCGCGCCGGCGACGACCTTCGGGGTGTCGTACTGGGCGAAGCCCGCGGTGATGATGCGGCCGAGGCCGCCCTCACCGGGAATCGCGGCGAGCGTGGCGGTGGCGACGACCTGGACGGCGGCCGAGCGCACCCCGCTCATGACGAAGGGCGCCGCGAGCGGCAGCTCCACCCGGGCCAGCAACTGGCCGCCGGACATCCCCATGCCGCGGGCCGCCTCCACCGCGTCCCGGTCGACCTGGCGCATGCCGACGTAGGTGTTGGTGAGCAGCGGCGGGACGGCGAACAGCACCAGCGCGATGATGGTGGGCCAGTAGCGCGCCGAGTTCGTCGCGACGATGAGCAGCACCAGGATGGCGAAGGTGGGCACCGCCCGCCCGACGTTGGAGAGGTTCACGGCGAGCGCGCCGCCCTTGCCGAGGTGCCCGAGGAGGACCGCGACCGGCAGGGCCACGAGGCAGGCGATGGCCAACGACACGGAGGTCAGCACGAGGTGCTCGCCGAGCCGCTGCAGCACCCCGTCGGTGCCGGTCCAGTTGGCGCCCGTGGTCAGCCAGTCCCACGCGCCGGGGATCGTCCCCATCAGCCCACCGCCTTCGCGGCCCTGGTCCACGGCGTGAGCAGCCGCTGCACCCCGAGCAGCAGCAGATCGGCGACGAGGGCGAACACCACGCAGAGCACGGACGCGGTGAGGACCTCAGCCTTGAAGAAGCTCTTCATGCCGTCCTTGATGAGATTACCGAGACCCCCGTAGCCGATGATCGCGCCGACCGTGGTGAGGGAGACCGTGGCGACCGTGGCGATGCGCACGCCAGCCATCACCGCGGGCAGCGCCAGCGGCAGCTCGACCTCCCACAGCAGGCGTATCGGCCCGTACCCCATGCCGCGCGCGGCCTCCCGGGCATCCTCGGGCACAGCGTCCAGTCCGGCCAGGAAGTTCCTGACGAGGATGGTGAGCGAGTACAGCGTCAGGCCGGTGACGACCACCGACGCGGAGATCCCGAACACCGGCACCAGCAGCGAGAAGAGGGCCAGCGACGGAATCGTGTAGAGCACCGTCGTCACCCCCAGCACCGGCGCCGCGGCCGCCCGCCAGCGCCGGGCGAGCAGGGCCAGCGGCAGCGCGAGCAGCACGCCCGCCGCCACCGACGCCACGGTGATCCACAGATGTTGCACACCCGCGTCCAGCAACTCCTGGCTGCGCGTGCGTACGAACTCGCCGCAGATCCAGTCGTTCGCCGCGAGACAGTCCCGTCCGGCCATGCGATGCCACCTCCCCCGCCCGCTTCAGATCATGCAGGTGAGCGTAAACCCGGCCACCGACATTCCCGGCGTCCCGCCACATCCTCGCAACACCCCCTTCACAACCATCGCCGAGCGTGTACCAAGCTGGGGGGTGAGCCGCACCGCCCAGCGCCGACGAGAGGTCCCGATGATCCGCTTCGAGAACGTCACCAAGCGCTACCCCGACGGCACCACCGCCGTCGACGACCTGTCCTTCGACGTGCGCGAGGGCGAACTCGTGACCCTCGTCGGGCCGTCCGGCTGCGGCAAGACCACGACGATGAAGATGGTCAACCGGCTCATCGAGCCCACCGCCGGCCGGATCCTGCTGGACGGCGAGGACATCGCCCGCACCGACCCGGTACGGCTGCGCCGCCGCATCGGCTACGTCATCCAGAACGTCGGGCTGTTCCCCCACAAGACCGTGCTGGAGAACACCGAGACCGTGCCGCACCTGCTCGGCTGGACCCGCGCCAAGCGCCGGGCGCGCGCCGCCGAGCTGCTGGAACTGGTCGGCCTGGACCCGTCCGTGCACGGCTCCCGCTACCCCGAGCAGCTCTCCGGCGGGCAGCGGCAACGGGTCGGTGTGGCGCGGGCACTGGCGGCCGACCCGCCGCTGCTGCTGATGGACGAGCCCTTCGGCGCCGTCGACCCGGTGGTGCGCGAGCGACTGCAGTCGGAGTTCCTGCGGCTGCAGGAACAGGTGCGCAAGACCGTGCTGTTCGTCACCCACGACATCGAGGAGGCGGTCCGGCTCGGCGACCGCATGGCGGTCTTCGGCCCCGGCCGGATCGAGCAGTACGACACCCCCGCGACCGTGCTCGGCTCCCCCGCCACCCCGTACGTGGCCGACTTCGTCGGCTCCGACCGCGGTCTGAAGCGGCTGTCCGTCACGCCGGTCGAGACCGCCGACCTGGAGCACCCGCCCGTCGTGCGCGCCGGCTCCCCCGCCGCGGAGGCCGCCGCCGTCCTGGCGAAGCAGGGCGCCCCCTACGCCGTCGTCCTCGACGACGACGGCGGGCTGCGCGGCTACGTCGCCGCGGGCACCCTCACCTCGGGCACCGTGGCCGACCACACCCGCCGCCTGGAGGCCTGGGTCCCGGTGGGCGCCCCCCTCAAGCGGGCCTTCAGCGCGATGCTCCAGCACGACGCGGGCTGGATAGCCGTCGTGGACGGCGACCGCTTCGCCGGGGTGCTGACCCCGGCGACGCTCCACACCGCGCTGCGCCGTTCGGTCAACGAGGACGGCGACGACGGCGAGGACGAGGACGCGGGGCGGACGGTGGCGGCCGGGACGGGGCCGGGTGACAATCGCCGGGCCGGACCGGACGCCGATGCCTCCTGATGCGGAGCGTTCCATGACCACCCCGCGGGACCTGATCATCACCGCCCTGGAACGGGCCGCCGAACGCGCCGTGGAACCCGGCGACCTCTCCCTCGCCCTCGCCGCGGCCGAGGCCGTCGACCTCCTCGCCGCGGGGGCCGTCGCCCTGCACGGCGACCGCCTGGTCCCGGGTGGGAACCCGGAGATCGCCGACCCTCTGCTGGAGGAGGCCGCCACCGCGCTGGTGCGCCGGGCGCCGTACGAGACCCCCGGCGACTGGCTGTGGCGCAGGGGCCGCGGCCTGGCCGGCGTCTACCTGGCCGCCCTGGAGGCCGGCGGCGAGGTCGTACGGGAACGGCACCGGAGCTGGCTGGTCCGCGACACCCGGACCGTGCTGGGCGACTCCCCCGCCCGGCGCCGCGCGGCCGACCGCATGGCGGCGGACGAGCCCGTCCTCGCCGCCCTCACCGGGGCGCTCGGCCTGCGCGGCGGCCCGGCCGCCGACGCGGCACCCGGCGTGACCGACCCCGCGAAGGCCCGCGTCCTGGCCGCCCTCGACGGCGCGCTGGCCGAGCTGACGGCCGAGCGCCGACGGCGCTCCCGCCGGCAGGCCGACGCCGCCGCCGAGAACGTCCGGCGCGGTTACTGAGACGGCCCGGCCGCGGCGCGTGCTGCTTAGGCCCGGCCGCCCACCGCGCCGGTGCGGTTGTCGTCCTCGTCCTCGGGGAGGCGGCAGACCCGCTCCAGGAAGATCGCGGCGGCGCAGACCGCGATGCCGGCGATCACCGCGGTGCCTGCGTAGATCGCCTGGTCACGGCGGGGGTCGTTGTCCAGCTGGTACATGACGAGGAAGACGCACGCACCGCCGTACATGCCCGCGACCAGGGCGGCGACCAGCGCGCTGGCCTGGCCGAAGACCACCGCCCGGGCGGCCAGCAGCGGGTCCACGCCCTTGGCTCCCGGACGCCGCTCGCGCTGCGCGCGCAGCCTGGAGCGCAACGACAGCGCCGTCGCCGCCAGCACGGCGGCGATCAGCGCCAGCACGATCGGCGCGGCCACGGGCACGCCCGGCAGGGTGCCCAGCGAGTCCCAGAGCTTCGCGCCGGCCCAGGAGAGCACTCCGGCCACCACGAACAGTCCGACCAGGGTCCTGATGCGCAGCGCCTTCACCGAGTGCTCGCTCCCCACATCACATCGACGAACGTACCGACGGGATCGTAACGATTACTCCGGCAGCCTGAGTTCCACGTCGCCCCGGGCCCACACGCTCTCCCGGCCCACGCCCGCCAGCAGACCGGCCACCGGCCCCTGTCCCGGCAGCTCCGCCGCGGGATCGATGTCGAGCCACGGCGCCAGTACGAAGGCCCGCTGGTGCGCCCGCGGATGCGGCAGCGTCAGCTCCGGGTCGTCGGAGACGACGCCCTGGTAGGCCACGATGTCGACGTCGATGGTGCGCGCGCCCCAGCGCTCGGTGCGGGTCCGGGCGAAGGCGTCCTCGATCGCCCGGCCGCGTTCCAGCAGCGAGGACGGCGGCAGCGTCGTCCTGACCAGGACGACGGCGTTGAAGTAGTTCGGCTGCGAGCCCGGCTCGACGCCCCAGGGCTCCGTCTCGTACACCGGCGAGACCTTCTTGACCCGGACGCCCGGGGTGTCCTCCAGGGCGTCCACGGCGCCCTGCAGCGTCTCCAGGCGGTTGCCGAGGTTGCTGCCCAGCGAGATGACGGCGAACTTCGGATTCTGCAGCGTCGAGTCCGCGGCGTCGACCTGCGCGACGACGGAGGCCGGGACCGGCTGCACGGTGGGGTCGTAGCTCACGGGCGCCTCCGGGTGATGGTGACGGACACATCGGCGAACGGGACGGTGATCGGGGCATGTGGCTTGTGCACGGTGACCTCCACCTCCTGGACCAGGTCGTGCTTGAGGACCTGGTCGGCGATCCGCTGGGCCAAGGTCTCGATCAGGTCCACGGGCTCGCCCTCGACGACGGCGGTGACCTCCTCGGCCACGATGCCGTAGTGCACGGTCCTGGTCAGGTCGTCCGTGGCGGCGGCGGGTGCGGTGTCCAGGCCGAGGACGAGGTCCACGAAGAAGTCCTGGCCCTCGCGGCGCTCGTGTTCGAACACGCCGTGGTGCCCGCGGGCCTTCAGGCCGCGCAGCGCGACACGATCCACGATTCACTCCCGCTGGTCGTCGGACGGACGGGCGGGCGCGGTCCGCCCGCCCAGCGGGAGGGGAGGGCCGCTCCGCCCTTACTCGAATGTACCTTCGACCACCGACAGTCCCCAGTACCGGGCACCGAGGCGGCCGACCGCCCCGCGCTTACCCCGGGACGCGGCGGCCTACTCCGGCCTTCACCACTTCTTGGCACGAACGAGTGGTCAGAAGGCCTCAGGCTGACCCCTCGCCGCCGTTGTCGGCGTCCTCCGCGGCGTCCTCGTCGGCCCCGTCCGCCATCACCGGGGAACCGTGGTGCACCCACAGCCGCCAGCCCTCCGGTGTGCGCCGAAACACATTCGTGGCGACCACCAGGCCGCCCACGAGGGAGCCCATCTCGCCCTCCTCCTCGGCGGGACCGCCGGTGAGGATGTTCTCGGTGCAGGTGACGAGTGCCGTGTCGCCGTCGACCGCCACCTCCACGTCGGTCAGGAAGAACTGGATGTACTCGGTGTTCGCCATGATCAGGGCGTACGAGCGCATCACCTCGCGTCGCCCGCGCAGCACCGGCCAGCCCGGGTGCACCACGGACACCGTCTCCGCCAGCGGGCCGGTCAGCACCAGCTCCTCCAGCGCGTCCAGGTCGGACCGCTCCACGGCGTCGTAGAAGGCCTGGTTCGCCTCCTCGACCCGTGCGGCCTCGGCGGTACGCGGCGTCATCGTGTCCCCCCGTCCGTCGCGCCGCCCGCCCCGCGTCCCGCGGCGGGCACCCTCGTCATCTGCTCGCGTGCGTCGCTCACCAAGCTCCCTCGTTCCCCTGTCCCGGCACCCTTCGGCACCTGGTCGGACACGTAGCTCACCGAGCCCCTTCCAGCGCCCGTGCGACCCGTACGGCGTCGGCGCTGTCGTGCACCGCGTGCACCCGGACCGCCCAGGCGCCGCGGCCCGCCACGATGGCGGTGACGGCGGCCGTGGCGGCGTCGCGTTCCCTGGCCGGGGGCGGATCGCCGCCCTCGCCGGCCAGCACGCGGCCGAGGAACCGCTTGCGGGAGGCCGCGATCAGCAGGGGGCGGCCGAGGGCCAGCAGGTCCTCGACGTGGGCGATCAGGGTCAGGTCGTGCTCGGCGTTCTTCGCGAAGCCCAGCCCCGGGTCGAGGACGATCCGCTCCGGGGCGATGCCGCCCGCCACCGCGCGCTCGAAGCTGCGCCGCAGCTCGGTGGTGACCTCGCCGACGACGTCCCGGTAGACCGCCCGGTTGTTCATGTCGATGCTCTGGCCGCGCCAGTGCATCACGATGAACGGGCTGCCCGTCGCCGCGACGACCGGGATCATCGCCGGGTCCGCCAGGCCGCCGCTGACGTCGTTGACCAGCGCCGCGCCCGCCTCGACCGCCTTCTCCGCGACCGTGGCCCGCATCGTGTCGACGCTCACCACGACCCCGGCCCTGGCCAGCTCGCGGACGACCGGGACCACCCGGCGCAGTTCCTCCGCCTCGTCCACCCGCGCCGCACCCGGACGGGTCGACTCACCGCCGACGTCCACCAGGTCGGCACCGGCCGCGACGAGGTCCAGGCCGTGCTTCACCGCCAGGTCCGTGTCGAACCAGTCGCCGCCGTCGGAGAACGAGTCCGGCGTGACGTTGACCACACCCATGACCGCGCACCGGTCCCAGGACGGCAATCCGGCCACGCGGCCGCGCATCGTACCCATGGGGTCAGCCTAGAGCGGGCGGCTCACCGCAGGCGCCGGGAGGCCCACGCGGGGAGCGCCAGGGTGACGAATCCCTCGGCCCGCATGGCGGCCAGGCCGATCCGGGGCAGGTCCCCGGTGGCCCGGAAGACCAGGAAGCGCGGCAGCCACTCCGGCTGGAACTTGGCGTTGAACCGGTACAGCGACTCGATCTGGAACCACCGGGACAGGAAGACCAGCAGACCCCGCCAGGTCCGCAGCACCGGCCCCGCGCCGAGCCGCTCCCCGCGGGCCAGCGCCGACCGGAACATCGCGAAGTTCAGCGAGACCCGCCGCACGCCCAGTCGCGGCGCCTCGCTCAGCGCGGCCACGATCAGCAGTTCGTTCAGCCCCGGGTCGGCGGACCGGTCGCGCCGCATCAGGTCCAGCGACATGCCGTCCTCGCCCCAGGGCACGAAGTGCAGCACCGCCCTCAGCGCGTCCTGCGCGTCGTGCGCCGTCACCACCACGCACTCCTCGTCCGCCGGGTCGCCGAAGCGGCCCAGCGCCATGGAGAAGCCCCGCTCGGTGTCCGTGCCGCGCCAGGCGTCCGCGGCGCGGCGGACCGCGTCGCGTTCCTCCTCGCCCAGTTCCGCCACGCGCCGGACCCGGCACACGTACCCCGCGCGCTCGGTGCGCTTGACCATCTGCCGCACGTTGCGCATCGCCCGCCCCGACAGGGAGAAGCAGGAGGTCTCCACCACGGCCTCGTCGCCCAGCTCCAGGGCGTCCAGACCGGTCTCCCGGGTCCACACCTCCCCGCCGGTCTCGCTGCAGCCCATGACCGCGGGGATCCAGGCGTGCGCCCGGGCCTCGGCCATGAACCGCTGTATCGCCCCCGGCCAGGCCTCCACGTCGCCGATCGGGTCGCCGCTGGCGAGCATCACCCCCGACACCACGCGGTAGCAGACCGCGGCCTTGCCGCTCGGCGAGAAGACCACGCTCTTGTCCCTGCGCAGCGCGAAGTGCCCCAGGGAGTCGCGGGCCCCGTGCCGTCGCAGCAGCGCCCGCAGCCGCTCCTCGTCCCCGGCCGTCAGCTCGGCGACCGGGTGGGCCGGGCGCAGCGCCAGGTACGCGGTGGCGGCGGCGATCAGGAACCCCAGCCCGCCCAGCGAGTACGCGACGACGTCGGTGGCCTGGCCGGTGGCGTAGGAGACCGGCCCGTCGAAGCCGAAGAGCCCGCAGACCACCTCGGCCAGCCGGTCCGTCCAGGACGGGTGGCCCGTCTCCGCCGCCGGGTGGGCGCTGACGACGGCCAGTCCCACCACCAGGCTGAGCGCGCTCAGCCCCGCGAAGGCCGCGACCGCCGTCAGCCGGGTACGGGGGTCGCCGAGCGCCGAGAACTGCGCCCGGTACCCGATCAGCAGGGCCAGCAGCACCGCCGACAACACGGCCCCGCCCAGCGAGTGCCGGTGCAGCACCTGCGCCACCGCGCCCGCCGGCAGCAGCAGCACGGCCGCCCGCCAGGCGCGCTTCTTCCCGCGCTTGAGGGCGTGCGCCAGCATCAGCATCAGGATGCCGGTGACCACCCCCGCCGCCGCGGCCACCGAGGTGACCGTCCCCGGGAAGACCCCGGCGAGCACGTGCATCCGGCTGTGCCGGAACCCGGGGAACACCGCTGCCGCGAGGTCCAGCAGCCCCACCAGCGCGCACGCCCTCCCCACCACGCGGGGCGCCGCCGACCCCGGCATCAGCCGTGGGAGTCGCCGCACCCTGTCCCGGGGAACCCGGACAGCCAGATCTTCCTCTGCCACGACAGACATCAGCCACCACGCCCCGGCGATGCGGTTCACCACCGCACGGCCCACTCTCGTCGGAGATTTGCGCCCTGTAGGACGTGAACTCCGGCGGGCGGGTTCCGTCGCCGGGCGGGAAGCGCGGAACGCGGAACGGAGACCGGGGACCGGGGACCGGAACGCCGACCGGGCCGCGGGCCGGGCCCGCGGCCCCTCAGGTCACTGGGCCATGATCAGGCTCATCGCCTCCGCGCGGGTCGCGGGGTCGCGCAACTGGCCCCGCACCGCCGAGGTGATGGTCTTCGCGCCGGGCTTGCGGACCCCGCGCATCGTCATGCACATGTGCTCGCACTCGATGACCACGATCACACCGCGCGGTTCGAGTATCCGCATGAGCGAGTCCGCGATCTGCGTGGTGAGCCGCTCCTGCACCTGCGGGCGGCGGGCGAAGACGTCGACCAGGCGGGCCAGCTTCGACAGACCGGTGATCTTGCCGTCCACGGAGGGGATGTAGCCGACGTGGGCGACGCCCACGAACGGCACCAGGTGGTGCTCGCAGCTCGACAGCACCTCGATGTCCTTGACCAGGACCATCTCGTCGTGCCCGAGGTCGAAGGTGGTCGTCAGGACGTCCTCCGGCTCCTGGTAGAGCCCGGCGAAGATCTCCCGGTACGCCCGCGCGACCCGGCCGGGGGTCTCCCGCAGTCCCTCGCGGTCGGGGTCCTCCCCGACGGCGATCAGCAGCTCACGGACGGCGTTCTCGGCACGCTTCTCGTCGAACTCGCCGATGGGGCGCAGATCGCCCTCCAGGGTCACCGGGTCGGTCATGTGTGCCTCGTTCCTCAGACGTACCGAAATGCGTGGACCGCGGGAACCGCGGAAACGCCGCGCCCCCCAGGATAGGAAACCTGGGGGGCGCGGCACGCATTCCGATGTCCGTGACCAAGGCCACGTCGCGGACGTCAGGACTCCGGGCTGGGCTCCTCCGGAAGCTCCACCGTCTCGGCGGACTTGCTCAGGGAGGACGCCGTGGTGCTGCCGTTGGCCGTCGGCTGGGTGCCGTTGGTCAGGGCGAGCTCCTTGGGCGAGAGCACCGGCGGGCGGGTCGACGGCGTGCGCCGCGAGGAACCCGTCCAGGCCGGACGCGACGGACGCTTGACGATCGACTTGAAGATCTCGGCGATCTCCTCCTTGTTCAGCGTCTCCTTCTCCAGGAGGGCCAGAACGAGGTTGTCGAGGACGTCGCGGTTCTCGACCAGGATCTCCCACGCCTCGTTGTGCGCGGTCTCGATGAGCTTCTTGACCTCTTCGTCGACCAGCCCGGCGACCTCTTCCGAGTAGTCGCGCTGGTGGGACATCTCACGGCCGAGGAAGGGCTCCCCGTCGCTCGACCCGAACTTGATCGCACCGAGCCGCTCGGTCATGCCGTACTGGGTGACCATCGCGCGGGCCGTGGTGGTGGCCTTCTCGATGTCGTCCGCGGCACCCGTGGTGGGGTCGTGGAAGACGAGCTCCTCCGCCGCGCGGCCGCCCATGGTCATGGCGAGCCGGTCGAGCATCTCGTTGCGGGTGGTGGAGTACTTGTCCTCGTCCGGCAGGACCATCGTGTAGCCGAGGGCACGGCCGCGGGACAAGATCGTGATCTTGTGGACCGGGTCGCTGTTGGGAGAAGCCGCCGCGACCAGGGCGTGACCGCCCTCGTGGTACGCGGTGATCTTCTTCTCCTTCTCGGACATGATCCGGGTGCGCTTCTGCGGGCCGGCCACGACACGGTCGATGGCCTCGTCCAGCATCGCGTTGTCGACCAGCTTCTTGTCGCTGCGCGCGGTGAGCAGCGCCGCCTCGTTGAGCACGTTCGCCAGGTCCGCACCGGTGAAGCCGGGGGTCCGGCGGGCGACGGCCTTGAGGTCGACGTCCGGGGCGACCGGCTTGCCCTTCTGGTGGACCCGGAGGATCTCCAGGCGGCCCTGCAGGTCCGGGCGGTCGACGGCGATCTGCCGGTCGAAACGGCCCGGGCGCAGCAGCGCCGGGTCCAGGATGTCCGGGCGGTTGGTGGCGGCGATCAGGATGACGCCGCCCTTGACGTCGAAGCCGTCCATCTCGACCAGCAGCTGGTTCAGCGTCTGCTCGCGCTCGTCGTGACCGCCGCCGAGGCCCGCGCCGCGGTGCCGGCCGACGGCGTCGATCTCGTCGACGAAGACGATGGCCGGGGCGTTCGCCTTGGCCTGCTCGAACAGGTCGCGGACACGCGAGGCGCCGACACCCACGAACATCTCGACGAAGTCGGAACCGGAGATCGAGTAGAACGGGACCCCCGCCTCGCCGGCGACGGCGCGCGCGAGCAGGGTCTTGCCGGTTCCGGGCGGGCCGTAGAGCAGCACACCCTTGGGGATCTTGGCGCCCACGGCCTGGAACTTCGCCGGCTCCTGCAGGAACTCCTTGATCTCCTGGAGTTCCTCGACGGCCTCGTCCGAGCCCGCCACGTCGGCGAAGGTGGTCTTCGGGGTGTCCTTGGTGATCAGCTTGGCCTTGGACTTCCCGAAGTTCATCACCCGGGAGCCGCCGCCCTGCATCTGGTTCATCAGGAACAGGAAGACCACGACGATGAGGACGAAGGGCAGCAGCGAGAGCAGGATGCCGACGAAGGCGTTCTGCTTCGAGGGCGCGACGGTGTAGCCGTCGGGCAGCGTGCTCTTGTCGCCGTCGTCGACCTTCGCCTGCAGGATCTTGGCCACGTCGACGCCCTGGTCGCCGATGTAGCTCGCCTTGATCTTGGAGCCCAGGTCCTTGTCGCCTACCTTGGCGCCGTCCTTGAGCTCGACCTTGATCGTGTTCTCGTCGCCGGTGGTCAGCTCGGCGGACTTGGCCTGGTTGCTGTTGATCGCCTCAATGGCCTGGCCGGTGTCCACCGTCTTGTAGCCACCGGAAGAACCGACGACCTGCATCAATACGACCACGGCGAGGACAGCCAGCACGATCCACATGACTGGCCCACGGAAATAGCGCTTCACGTCCATCCATGCGGGGCGATATCGCCCCGTCCCTCCTGCCACAGTGAGGCACCGCGGCCTGGGGGCCGCCGGTGCATCCGGTGTATGAACCGACCTTCGGACGGTACCCCAGCATTGTCACCCGAAGTCGCCGGAGACCATAAACAAACAGCGTTACCCCCCTCCAACGCGGAGGAGGGCGTCGGGGTTCCCGGAGCCTCAGCCGCCGTACACGTGCGGCGCAAGGGTGCCGATGAACGGCAGGTTCCGGTACTTCTCCGCGAAGTCCAGGCCGTATCCGACCACGAACTCGTTGGGGATGTCGAAGCCGACGTACTTCACATCGATCTCGACCTTGGCGGCGTCCGGCTTGCGCAGCAGCGTGCAGACCTCGAGCGAGGCCGGACGGCGCGAGCCGAGGTTGCTGATCAGCCAGGACAGGGTCAGTCCGGAGTCGATGATGTCCTCGACGATCAGGACGTCCCGGCCGGCGATGTCGGTGTCCAGGTCCTTGAGGATCCGCACGACACCCGAGGACTTGGTCCCGGCGCCGTACGAGGACACCGCCATCCAGTCCATGGTGACCTGGGAGGACAGGGATCGCGCGAGGTCCGCCATCACCATGACGGCGCCCTTGAGGACGCCGACGATCAGGAGGTCCTTGCCCTCGTAGTCCTTGTCGATCTGCGCAGCCAGCTCCGCCAGCTTGGCGTCGATCTCTTGCTTGGAGATGAGCACCTTCTCGAGGTCGGTGCCCATGTCGTTCTCGTTCACCCGCACAACTTCCGGCTCGGTCTACAGGGCCTGGAAGAACAGTCTGCCATTCCGCCGGCCGACGACGACGCCGCCCGGGAGGTTGAGCGGCTTCTGACCGCGCCACGCGGTGAGCAGGCGGTCGGTCTCCTCGACGTGCCGGGCGAAGAGCGAACCGGCGGGAGAGCCCGCCGCGACGGCCGCACGGCGCAGCACCCGGCGGCGCACGGCGGCGGGGAGGGTCAGCAGCCGGGCGACGTCCAGCCCGCCGTCGGCGTCGACGGCGGTCCGCTCGGCCTGGGCCGCCCACTGGTCGAGGGCGTCGGCGTCGTCCCGGGAGAGCTGGGCGGTGCGGGCCAGCGCCTCCACGACACCCTTGCCCAGGGACTTCTCCAGCACCGGCAGCGCCTCGTGGCGGACCCGGGAGCGGGTGTAAGCGGGGTCCTGGTTGTGCGGGTCCTCCCACACGTCGATGCCCTGCGCGAGGCAGGCCTTGCGGACCGTGTCACGGTCCAGCAGCAGGAAGGGACGGCGGTAACGGCCGTTCACGGCGGGCATGCCGGACAGCGACCGGATGCCGGAGCCGCGGGCCAGCCCCAGCAGCACCGTTTCGGCCTGGTCGTCCCGGGTGTGCCCGAGCAGCACGGCGGCGGCGCCGGCGCGTTCCGCGGCGGCGTCGAGGGCCGCGTACCGGGCGTCGCGGGCGGCGGCCTCCGGGCCGCCCTGGCGGCCCACGGTGACCGCGACGGCGTCCACCGGGTCGAGTCCGAGACCGCGCAGCCGGTCGGCCACGTCGACGGCGCGGGCCGCCGAGCCGTCCTGCAGGCCGTGGTCGACGGTGACGCCGCCGGCCCGGATGCCGAGCTTGGGCGCTTCGAAGGCGAGGGCGGTGGCGAGGGCCATCGAATCGGCTCCGCCGCTGCAGGCGGCGAGCACGAGCGGGCTGCCGCCGGGGTGGTCGGTCAGGACGTCCTGGAGTACGCGGCGGACCGCCAGGCGTATCGCCGCGACCGCGGGGTGGGGACCCATGTCCGGTTTCCCTCCTGGAGAGGCTGGGGGAGGCGTCGGGACGGTGAAGATGACGCAGGGTAGCTAGATGGTGACAGACAGCGGGCAATACTCGAGCATCGCACGCTTACCCTGCGCCCACGGTCCCTCGGACGGGTGAACCGGGAGGCCCCGGGGCCTGTTGTGCCCCGGGTCGACTCAGGTTTCGCTCCGCCCGTGCACCCGTGCCACCCAGTCCGCGGGTTTGGCGATCTCCTGCTTGGTGGGCAGGGTGTTGGGCGAGGTCCAGATCCGGTTGAAGCCGTCCATCCCGGCCCCGTCCACCACGGCCCGCACGAAACGCTCGCCGTCACGGTACTGGCGCAGCTTGGCGTCCAGCCCCAGCAGCTTGCGCAGCGCCATGTCCATCCGCCCGGCACCGCTCTGCCTGCGGCGCTGGAACTTCTCCCGGATCTCCGCCACGGACGGCACGACGTCCGGGCCCACCCCGTCCATCACGTAGTCGGCGTGCCCCTCCAGCAGCGACATGACCGCGGTCAGCCGCCCCAGGATCTCCCGCTGGTTCGGGGTCTGCACCAGGTCGATCAGGCTGCGGCCCTCGTCGCCGTCCGCGTCGACCGACGCCTCGTCCGCGTCGGGCCGGTTGCCGGAGGAGAAGGCCTGGAACGCCTCGCGGAGCCGCTCGATCAGCGTCGACGGGTCGATCTCGGTCTCGCCGAGGAAGGCCTGGATCTCCTGCTCGATGTGGTCCCGCAGCCAGGGCACGGCCGTGAACTGGGTGCGGTGGGTCTCCTCGTGCAGGCACACCCACAGCCGGAAGTCATGCGGGTCCACGTCGAGTTCGCGCTCCACGTGGACGATGTTGGGGGCCACCAGCAGGAGCCGCCCGGTGCGCGGCTCGCCCGGACCGGGCGCGGCGGGGCCGGCCGGCATCTCACGGGTCGCGGGGGCGAAGGTCTCGTACTGGCCCAGCACGCGTGAGGCCAGGAAGCTCAGCAGCATCCCGACCTCGACGCCGGTCACCTTCCCGCCGACGGTGCCCAGCACGGCGCCGCCGGGACCTCCCGGCTTGCGCGCCTGCATCTTGTCCAGCAGCGGCTTGAGCACTTCTCGGAAGCCGGCGACGTTGGCCCTGATCCACCCCGGGCGGTCCACGATCAGCACCGGGGTCCCGGTGTCGGCCGGGTCCTCCTGATCGCCGAACATCCTGGTGAAGGCCCGGACGTGCGCCTCCGACTCCTTTGCGTGCCGCCGCAGTTCCGCCACGACCGCGCGCGCCTCGTCCCGGCTCACGTCCGGTCCGGGCCGCACGAAGCGGGTCGCGGTCGCGACCGCGAGGTTCCAGTCGACCATCTCCGCACCACCGATGCTCGTCATTCCTTCACGGTACGTGCTTGTCCCCCTCCCCGGGAGCGTTCCTCGCCCGCGGCACGGCCCCGTGCCTCGTGGGGGTTGTGGGAAGTCGTTCCGCAAGGCATGGGGGTCCCCCCGGCCGCAGGCTGGGGGAGGGTTGGCACACCCCCACCCACCGGCGTGCGGACGCCGGCGCAACCCGCGGCACCGCACAGGTGCGGCGCCGTCGTGGGGGGTGTGTTCCGTCTTGCGGAACGACTTCCCACAACCCCTACGTGCGGCAGCCGCACGTGGCGAGGCCGGCGGCGAGGCGGTCGAGGGCGGACTGCGCGGCCGTGGGGTTGGTCGTGCCGTTGGTCAGGAAGGCGAACGTGAGCAGGCGGCCGTCCGCGTCGACCACCGTCCCGGCGAGCGCGTTGACCCCGGTGAGCGTGCCCGTCTTCGCGCGGACGAGCCCCGCGCCGCCGCCCGCGGAGGTGAAGCGTTCCCGCAGGGACCCGGTGAAGCCCGCCACCGGCAGCCCGGTGAGGACGGGGCGGAGCTCGGGGTGGTCGGAGTCGGCCGCCAGCGCCAGCATCCGCGCCAGCTGCTCCGCCGTGAGGTGGCCGGCGCGGTTGAGCCCGCTGCCGTCCACGAACCGGGCCCCCTTGAGCGGGAGCCCGAGTTCGCGGAGTGCGGAGCCGATGGCCTTGGCACCTCCGGAGAAGGACCCCGGGCGGTCCGCGGCGAGGGCGGTGTGCCGGGCGAGGGCCTCGGCGATGTCGTTGTCGCTGTTGGTGAGCATGCGCTCGACCAGGTCGGCCAGGGGTGCGGACCGCGCCTCCGCCAGCCGGTCGGCCGCGTGCGTGCGCGTGGGCGCCTTGCCGGCCTTCACCGCGCCGTCGATCTCGATGCCGCGCTTGCGCAGCAGGTCCGCGAAGGCCGCCGCCGCGTCCGCCGCCGGGTCCCACCCGCGGGCGGCCGGGCCCTTGAAGCTCTTGCCGTCGGTGCGGCCCTCGTCGGCCATCAGGGCGGTGACGGGCGCGATGTTGTCGTTGTGCCCGATGGGGTGGACGGCGGGGCCGGTGAAGAGCGAGGTGTCGTACGTGAGCTTCACCGAGCGGACGCCCTTGGCGCGCAACGCGCGGGCGGTGTCGGAGGCGAGGGTGCGCAGGGAGGCCGCCGTCCATCCGCCCCCGGGCTTCGCGCGGGCGGTCAGGGTGGGGTCGCCGCCGCCGACCAGGACGACGCGGTCCTTGCCCGCGGCCACCACGGAGGTGGTGAGCCGGTGGTCGGCCCCGAGCAGCGACAGGGCCGCGACGGCCGTGGCGACCTTCGTGGTGGAGGCGGGGACGGCGGCCGTGGCGGGGCCCTGCCCCCACACGGTCCGGCCCGACACGGCGTCGACGACGGCGCCCGTCGTCAGCGCGCCGAGCGCGGGGTCGTATAGCAACGGGCCGAGCCGGCCCGCCAGTCCGGCCTTGGTCGGCAGCGGCGCACCCTGCGGCCCGGACACGGCGGTGAGCACCTCGGGGGCGGGCGGCACCGGGGCGACCGCCCCCTTGTGGCCGCCCCCGCCGGCCTTCTTGTGGGGACGCGCCTGCTTCCCCTGACCGTCCCGGGAGGCGGCGATCGCCCGTTCGGCCGTACGCTGGCCTGACTCCCACGGTCCTGCTGCGGCCACAGCCGTCAGCGCCACGGCAAGTCCTGCGACAGCCGAACCTGCCACCACCTGCCAGTTCTTCGAGACGGGCACCCCGGACCAGCCCCTTTCGCGACCACACACAAGCGTGGGAGACACTTAATCACCAGAAGTATGTGCTGATCATGGAGGACAGGCTGTGCTCGAGTTCGACGTAACGATCGAGATCCCGAAGGGTTCCCGCAACAAGTACGAGGTGGACCACGAGACCGGTCGTATCCGCCTGGACCGGCACCTGTTCACCTCGACGGTCTACCCGGCCGACTACGGCTTCGTGGAGAACACCCTGGGCGAGGACGGCGACCCGCTGGACGCCCTGGTCCTGCTCGACGAGCCGACCTTCCCCGGCGTCATCGTGCGCTGCCGCGCGATCGGCATGTTCCGCATGACGGACGAGGCCGGCGGCGACGACAAGCTGCTGTGCGTGCCCGCTTCGGACCCGCGGGTCGAGCACCTGCGTGACATTCACCACGTCTCCGAGTTCGACCGCCTGGAGATCCAGCACTTCTTCGAGGTCTACAAGGACCTGGAGCCCGGCAAGTCCGTCGAGGGTGCCAACTGGGTGGGCCGCGCCGAGGCCGAGGCCGAGATCGAGGCGTCCTACAAGCGCCTGAAGGAGCACGGCGGTCACTGACCCCGTACGCTCCCGCGGCCATGAGGGCGGCGCGCTCCCTGCCGGGGCGGGCCGCCCTCACGCGTGTCCGGAGGCGTCACCCGCAGGCGTCGAGCAGTTCGGCCAGCGCGCCGTGCAGGGCACTGGCGAGCGTGTCGGCGTCCGGCAGGGACTCCGCGTCCGCGAGCAGCCCGATGTGGACCCGGCGGCGGTACGTGGAGACGGCGACCGCCAGCGACTGCCCGCGGGCGAGCGGGGCGATCGGGTAGAGCTCCGTCATGCGGCAGCCGTCCAGGGTGAGCGGCACGTCGAGCATCGGCACGTTGGTGACCAGCACGTCGAACAGCAGTCGCGCCGAGGCGGCGAGCAGCGGCGCGGCGAAGCGGTGCGCGAGCGGCGGCACGCTGTCGGCCAGCAGCGCCACGGCACCGGGCCCCGAGTCGGGTCCGGCGTCCTTGTTGCGGTCCATGCCCGCGCGGACGTCGCGCAGCCGGGCGAGCGGGTCGGGCTCGCCGACCGGCAGCCGCAGCAGGTAGCCGGAGATGCGGTTGCCCCGGCCGCCGCGCACGCCTCTGCGGCGGCGCCGCGCCACCGGGATCAGGGCGCGCGGGCCCGGACCCGCCGGGTCGTCGCCGCGGGCCTGCATCCAGCGCCGCAGCGCGCCGGCGACGACGGCCATGACGACGTCGTTGACGGTCCCGCCGCTGGTCTTGCGGACCCGGTGCAGGTCGTCGACGTCGAGGGAGGCGGTGGCGAAGCGGCGCTCCGCGCCGCCGGGCGTCCAGGCCGCGCCCAGCGCGGCGGGCCCGCCGGGGTCGAGGGAGGCGCGCAGCACGGCCGAGCCGATGCCCAGGGCGCGCCCGGCCTCGCGCACCCGGTCCGGGAGGGAGGCGACGACCTGCCGCGGATCGGGCAGCGGCAGCGCGGGCAGGTGGATGCCGGGCCCCCGGACCTGGGCCGGCACGGCCGCCTCGGCGCCGGACCGCGACGCCGGAGCCGCCGGGGCGGGGGCGGCCGCCGTGGTGCGGGCCCCCTGGTCGAGCAGGGCGGCGCCGAACTCCACGGCGCGCAGGCCGTCGGCGAGGGCGTGGTGCAGCTTGACCAGGACGCTGAAGGGCGCGTCGGGGGCGCCCTCGATGACGTAGACCTCCCACGGCGGCCGGTCGCGGTCCATGGGCCGGGACATCAGTTCGGCGACGGCGGCCCGGGCGTCGGCCCGCCGGACGGCGTGGACGTGGTGCCGGGCGTCGAAGTGCTCGTCGGCCGCCCAGGCGGCGCCTCCGACGCCGTACCAGACGTCCTTCACGCGCTGCCGCATCCGCGGTACGGCCTCGGCCCGGGCGGTGAGCAGCGCGGCGAGTCCGTCGGCGTCGACCGGGTGCTCCGGGTCGCGGTCGAAGACGGCCACGGCGCCCAGGTGCATGGGGTGACCCGGCGAGTCCAGGTTCCAGAAGGCGAGGTCCAGCGGGCTCAGGTGCTCGTCAGCCAAGGCTCCATGCCTCCGAAAGGTCGGGTTTTGCCCCGGAACGGACTCCAGTTGGTGAAGTGAAACCCCTAAAACCGATTACAGTCAACTACGACCACGATACGGACAGTTAACATCAGGTTGCCCGTGCGATCGCCGGGCGGCGAGACGACGGTGCCCGGAAGGCTCAGAAACCGCGGGTCCGCTTGGCCGCCGCGCGGCGTCGTGCCTGGTCAGCCCCACCTGGCAGCTTGATGAACAGCCGCGCGATCTCTCCTCCCAGGTTCACCCCGATGGCCACGGCGAGCGCCAGCGCCGCCGCCTTCGTCAGCGAGGCGAATCCCTGGTCCAGGTGACCGCGGGTCAGCCCGAGGAGCCCGAAGTACGTCGCGGAACCCGGCAGCAGCGGGCCGATGGCCGCCGTGACGTACGGCAGCGCGGAGGCGTACCGGTAGCGGGAGAGCACCTGGCCGAAGAGACCCACCAGGCCGGCGGCGACGGCGGTGGCCGCGACCGGCGACATGCCGATGCCGATCTTCTCCTGGTGCAGCGCCGCGTAGACCGTCCAGGCGACACCGCCGTTGAGCGCGGCGACCACCAGGACGCCGCGCTCGCACTGCAGCAGCACGGCGAAGGCCAGGCTCAGCACCATCGCGGCGACCAGTTGCACCGGCGGGTTCTCGTAGGCCCGGAAGACCTGGTCGGGGTCGAGTCCGGCGCCCAGGCTGACCCCGGCGTAGAGGATCAGCGTCACGCCGACGACGATGCCGGTGAAGAGGTACATCACCTCCAGCAGGCGCGCGGAGGCGGTGATGTAGAAGCCGGTCAGGCCGTCCTGGACGGCCGCGACCAGGGCCCTTCCCGGGATCAGCGCGAAGAGCCCACCGGTGATGACCGCCGAGGCCTGCAGGGTGCTCGTACCGGGCAGGTGCTGGCCGAACCGGGCGACCAGCACCCCCATGACGGCCGCGGGCATCGCCGCGGCGACGAACTGGTAGAACTCCGGCAGGCCTCGGCCCGCGCACAGCCAGGCCAGCCGGTCGCCCAGCATCGCGCCGAGCGCGGCGATCGCGAACACCAGCGGACCGCCGCCGCCGACCAGCATGCTCGCCGCGCCGGCGAGGAGCCCGGCCGCCGCGGTCAGCAGCCAGCCCGGGTACGGGTGCCGGTTGCGGCGGATCTCGGCGAGCCGCCGGTAGGCGTCCTCCAGGCTGAGGTCGGCCGCGGTGACGTCGTTGATCAGCCGGAAGACGGCCGCGAGACGGGTGTAGTCGGTGGCCCGGCGGCGCACCGTGCGGTTGGCGGTGACCGGCGCGTCCACGAGCGAGGGCTGGTACGAGATGCCCAGCAGGGTGAACGTCACGGTCGGCTCGACCCGTCCGAGCCCGTAGGCGTGGGCGACGCCGAGCATCGCGGCCTCGACGTCCTCCGCGCCCTCGCCGCCGGCGAGCAGCAGCTCACCGATGCGCAGCGTGAGGTCGAGCACACGCGGGACCGGTGGGCCGCCCTCCGCCTCCGGCCGCCGGGCGGGCTGCTCGGGAGCGGGGCGCTCGCCGACGGGCATGCGCAGCATCGTGCGCATCCGGTCGGGCCAGGGGGTCTCCTTGGAGAGGCTGACGACCGGGATGCCCTCGGGGGGCGTGAAGGCCGGGTGGGACAGCTGCGACGAGGTCCGCGTCCCGGGGCGGGCGAAGGCGGAACCCTGCGGTTCGGGCCTGGGCAGCTCCACGCCCAGGGGCGGGGTGAACTCCGAGCCGCCGATCGGCTGCTCGGGCCCGTCGGGCTCCTTGGGGTGCGCCACGGGATCCTCCTTTCGACGCGTGATCACTCGACGGTGCCGGGGTGCGCCAGAGGGGAGGGTGCGGTCACCCTCCCCCCTGGCACAGCGGGACGACTGCCCACTCCCTCCGTCGGCTAACGGCGGTTCGCGCGGTGCCGCCCGCCGGAGCCCCGCTGGAGCGGGGGCTGGCCGGCCTCGTCCTCGGCCTCGTACTCGTGAGCGCCGGGCAGCGGCCCGGGCCCGGTCTTGCGGGAGGCCGCGCGGGCGCGCAGGAACTCGATGGCGATCGGGACGACCGAGAGCAGCACGATGCCGACCAGGATCAGCTCGACGTGCTCGTGGACGAACGCGATCTGGCCCAGCCAGTAGCCGAGCAGGGTCACCCCGGCGCCCCACAGCAGGCCGCCGACGATGTTGTACGTCACGAAGACGCGGTAGTTCATGCGGCTGACGCCGGCGATGATCGGGGTGAAGGTGCGCACGATCGGCACGAAGCGGGCGAGCACGATCGACTTGGCGCCGTGCCGCTCGAAGAACTCGTGGGCCTTCTCGACGTTCTCCTGCTTGAAGAGCCTGGAGTCCGGGCGCCGGAAGAGCGAGGGCCCGACCTTGCGGCCGAAGAGGTAGCCCACCTGGTCGCCGGCGACCGCGGCGAGCACGACCAGCACGCAGACCAGCCAGATCGGATAGTCGAGCTTGCCGCCCGCGACCAGCAGGCCGCCGGTGAAGAGCAGGGAGTCACCCGGCAGGAAGAAGCCGATGAGCAGACCCGACTCGGCGAAGACGATCGCCAGCAGGCCGATCAGGCCCGCTGACGAGATGAGGTAATCGGGGTCGAGCCATTGCGGGCCCAGGGCGATAGTCGTCACGCGCCAAAAGTATCAACGTGGTCGCGACCGAACCGTTCCCAGTCCGCGAACGCTCGGCTACGGTCCTCCCAAGCGTTTTACCGTGCAACACCGCAAGTCGCCCGTCACTCCTGAATCATCATGATCCGGCGGAACCCACATGACTCGCGCCATCTCCCTGCACGACGTCTCGAAGACCTACGGCCGCGGCGTGCGCGCCGTGGACCGCTTCTCCCTGGACATCGCCCCCGGCGAGTTCCTGGTGCTGCTCGGCCCCTCGGGCTGCGGCAAGTCCACGGTGCTGCGCATGATCGCCGGCCTGGAGGACATCACCTCCGGCGAGCTGCTCCTGGACGGCGAGTACGCCAACGACCTGGCGCCGGGCGACCGGAGGATGGCCATGGTCTTCCAGAACTTCGCCCTCTACCCGAGCATGACCAGCCGGGAGAACATCGGCTTCCCGCTGCGCTTCGAGATGCCCGGGCAGGACACCGGGCCCCGGGTCGCCGAGACCGCGCGGACGCTCGGCATCGAGGACATCCTCGACCGCTACCCGGGCCAGTTGTCCGGCGGCGAGCGGCAGCGGGTCGCGATGGGCCGGGCCATCTCGCGGCACCCGTCCGTCTTCCTGATGGACGAGCCGCTGTCCAACCTCGACGCCAAGCTCCGCTCGCACCTGCGCGCCGAGATCGCCCGGCTGACCCGCGGCATGGGCGTGACGACCGTGTACGTCACCCACGACCAGGCCGAGGCGATGTCGCTGGGCGACCGCGTGGCGATCATGCGCAACGGCGTGCTGCAGCAGGTGGGCACCCCGCGTGCGGCGTACCACCTGCCGCAGAACGTCTTCGTGGCCGCCTTCATCGGCACCCCGCGGATCAACCTCATGGAGGCGACCGTGGTGGCCCCGCTGGACGGCGGGATGTGGATCGACCTCGGACGGCAGCGGCTCGTCCTCCCCCAGCCGCTGAGCAGGGACCACCAGATGCTCCGCATCCAGCAGGGCCGGCCGGTCATCGTCGGCCTGCGCTCGGAGGCCGTGCGCATCGACCGGCCGAGCAGCGCGCGGCCGGGCGAGGTGGTGCTGAGCGGTGTCGTGGAGCACGTGGAGTACCAGGGCCACGAGTCGCTGGTGCACCTCGGCACCGGCGCCCGCGCGGCCGTCGTGCCCGAACTGGAGTCCGCCCGTCCGGGCACCGGGCGGCAGCGCTCCCGGGCGGCGTCCCGGCAGGTCGGCGCGGCAGGCCTCGGCCGGTTGGTGCAGAAGGCCGCCGCACGGGTCTCCGGCCAGGGCCAGACGGCCGTACTGGACCCGCCGGGGCAGCGGCCGGAGACCGAGCGGCCCGCCACCGGGGGCGGCGACCTGGTCGTGCGCACCGGGCCCGACCTGCGGCTGCGCGCCGGACAGCACGTGCCGCTGCTGGTCGACCTCGCGCACCTGTACGTCTTCGACCACGCGGGCCACCGGATCTGCCCGGCCCCGGACCGGGCACCGCACCTGGAGTACTGAGACCGCGCGGGACGGCGGCGGGGGGACGACGATGCCCGTATGGGTATCGACGAGTACGGCGGCGGACAGTCGCCCCGGTCCGCCGTCCTGGTGGTCACCACGAACGACGTGCCGGGCTACCGGGTGGAACGGGTGATCGGTGAGGTGTTCGGCCTCACCGTGCGCTCCCGCCACCTGGGCAGCCAGATCGGCGCGGGCCTGAAGTCCCTGATCGGCGGCGAGCTGAAGGGACTCACCAGGACCCTGGCCCAGACCCGCACCCAGGCGATGGAGCGGCTGGTGGAACAGGCGCAGTCACGCGGCGCCAACGCGGTGCTGGCGATGCGCTTCGACGTCGGCGAGGCCGCCGACGCCGGCACCGAGGTGTGCGCCTACGGCACGGCGGCGGTGATCAGCCCCGCGCCCGCCTAGCGTTGGCGACGATCGCGTCGTGGACGTACTGCGCGGTGCCCGGCGCGATCGCCTCGTAGAAGGCGTTGAAGCGCGGGTCCGCCAGGTACATCTCGGCGAGACCGGTGTGGATCTCGTACGTGCAGTCGTAGTAGTGGTCCACGATGAACCGCCGGTGCTCCTCGGCCAGGTCCATCGCCGCCTCGCCGTCCGCCGGGGCGCCGGACCCGCGCAGCGCGACCAGCCGGGCGCCCCAGTCCTCCTGCTCGGCCTTGATGCGCAGCCAGTCCTCCTTGGTGTAGGAGGCGGCGCGGCGCTGCGACTGCTCGTACGCCTCGGTGTCGCCCCAGCGTTCCCGGGTCTCCTCGGCGTGCCGGTCGGGGTCGTAGTCCCCGAAGACCTCGAACTTCTCCTCGGGCGTGAGGTTGATGCCCATCGTGCGTGCCTCCATGGCTCGTTGGACGGCGTCGGCCATCTCCGTCAGCTTCCCGATCCGCGCGGTCAGCAGTTCGTGCTGGCGCCGCAGGTGCTCCCGCGGGTCCGCGGCCGGGTCGTCGAGGAGGACCGCCACCTGGTCCAGGGGGAAGCCGAGCTCCCGGTAGAAGAGGATCTGCTGCAGCCGGTCGAGGTCGGCGTCGCTGTAGCGCCGGTGGCCCGCGTGGCTGCGGGCGCTGGGCGAGAGCAGTCCGATCTCGTCGTAGTGGTGCAGCGTGCGGACGGTCACGCCGGCGAAACCCGCCACCTGCCCGACCGGGTAGCCCGTGCTCGTGTTCATGACCACACCCTCCGGCCTCACGCCACGTGAGGTGCAAGTGCCATATTGGTGCGCATGCTGGGAATCACCGACCTGTCGACGTACGTGCTGGGCACCGTACTGATCGTGCTGCTGCCGGGGCCGAACTCGCTGTACACCCTGTCCGTCGCGGCGCGCCGCGGCGTCCGGACGGCGTACCGCGCGGCCCTGGGCGTCTTCCTCGGCGACACCGTGCTGATGACCGCTTCGGCGGCGGGCGTGGCCGGGCTGCTCCAGGCCAACGCCGTGCTGTTCGGCATCGTGAAGTACGCGGGCGCCGGATACCTGGCGTGGATCGCCGTCGGCATGGCGCGGGCCGCCTGGGGCATGTGGCGGTCCCGGGGCACCGAGCCGGTGGCACTGACGACCGCTGCCGAGGAGGTGGCGGACGCCGAGCGGCCGTTCCGGCGGGCGCTGGTGATCAGCCTGCTCAACCCCAAGGCGATCCTGTTCTTCATCTCCTTCTTCGTGCAGTTCGTGGACCCCGGTTACGCCCACCCCGCGCTGTCCTTCCTCGCGTTGGGCGCCATCGCGCAGGTCTTCAGCTTCTGCTACCTGACGCTGCTGATCTTCGGCGGCACCTACCTGGCCGCCCAGTTCCGTCGTCGCAGGCGCCTGGCGGCGGGACTCACCTCGGGCGCCGCGGCGCTCTTCCTGGGCTTCGCGGCCAAGCTGTCGACGTCCTCGGCGGGCTGACCGGACCCCGGCCGGGGCCGGTCGCCGCCCGACCTGCCGGTGACCGGTTTCACACGTATCGTGACGGTATGTCGCTGCACAAAGGTGCCGAGGGCCTGCCGAAGCTCGCCGTGAACCCCTTCTACGCCGGGGCCGACCCGGTCGCCGGGATGCGCGCGGCGCCACCGAAGCACCGGCTGCCCGACGGCCCGATGGCGCCCGCCACGGCGTACCAGCTCGTCCACGACGAGCTGATGCTCGACGGCAACGCCCGGCTCAACCTCGCCACCTTCGTCACCACGTGGATGGAGCCCGAGGCCGGGGTGCTGATGGGCGAGTGCCTCGACAAGAACATGATCGACAAGGACGAGTACCCGCGCACCGCCGAACTGGAGCGGCGCTGCGTGTCGATGCTCGCCGACCTGTGGCACGCCCCCGATCCGGAGAGCGCCGTCGGCTGCTCCACCACCGGCTCCTCCGAGGCCTGCATGCTCGCCGGGATGGCCCTCAAGCGCCGCTGGATGAGGCGTGCCGGCGACGGCACCCGCACGTCCCTCGCACGCCGCCTGACGAGGCGCGCCGGCGACCGCCACCCGGGCGCCGGCCGCCCCAACCTGGTCATGGGCGCCAACGTGCAGGTCTGCTGGGAGAAGTTCTGCAACTTCTGGGAGGTCGAGCCGCGCCTGGTGCCGATGGAGGGCGACCGGCTGCACCTGGAGGCGGACACCGCCGTCGCGATGTGCGACGAGAACACCATCGGGGTCGTGGCCGTCCTCGGCTCGACCTTCGACGGCTCCTACGAGCCCGTGGCCGAGATCTGCGCCGCGCTCGACGCCTTCCAGGAGCGGACCGGGCTCGACATCCCCGTCCACGTCGACGGGGCCTCCGGGGGCATGATCGCGCCCTTCCTCGACGAGGACCTGGTCTGGGACTTCCGGCTGCCCCGGGTGGCCTCGATCAACACCTCCGGCCACAAGTACGGGCTGGTCTACCCCGGCGTCGGCTGGGCGCTGTGGCGGGACACCGACGCCCTGCCCGAGGAGCTGGTCTTCCGGGTCAACTACCTCGGCGGCGACATGCCGACCTTCGCCCTGAACTTCTCCCGGCCGGGCGCCCAGGTCGTCGCCCAGTACTACACCTTCCTGCGGCTGGGCCGGGACGGCTTCCGTACCGTCCAGCAGACCGCCCGCGACGTGGCCGTCTACCTCGCCTCGCGGATCGAGGAGTGCGGGGACTTCCGGCTGATCACCCGCGGCGACCAGTTGCCGGTCTTCGCCTTCACCACCGCCGACCACGTCACCGCCTACGACGTCTTCGACGTCTCCCGGCGGATGCGCGAGCGCGGCTGGCTGGTGCCCGCCTACACCTATCCGGCCGACCGCGAGGACCTGGCGGTGCTGCGCATCGTGGTCCGCAACGGCTTCTCCGAGGACCTCGCCGACCTCTTCCTCGCCGACCTGAAGCGCTACCTCCCCCAGCTGCGCGACCAGGAGCACCCGCTCCACCCGCCCGGCGAGGCGCCCACCGCCTTCCACCACTGAGCGCCGCGTCGCGGGGCACACGCTCCCCATGGGGAAGGACGAACAGACCAAGGGCACCGTCTTCATCGCCCTCGCCGCGAACCTGGTGATCGCCGTGGCGAAGGCGGTCGGCGGGCTGCTCACCACCTCGCCGGCGCTGCTGTCGGAGGCCGCGCACTCGGTGGCCGACACCTTCAACGAGGTCTTCCTGCTGGCCGCGCTGCGCCGCAGCCGGCGCAGGCCCGACGCGCGGCACCCCTTCGGCTACGGCAAGGAGCGCTGGTTCTGGTCGCTGCTCGCGGCCGTGGGGATCTTCGTGATGGGCGGCTGCTTCTCCTTCTACCAGGGCGTGTCCGCGTTCCACGAACGCGAGCCGCACACCACGCAGGCCTTCCTGACCGCCGTGGCCGTCCTGGTCGTCTCCCTGCTCGCCGAGGGATCCTCGCTGCTCAGGGCGCTGCTGCAGGTACGCGGCGGGGCCCGCGAGCACGGCCGCCCCTTCCGCACCGAACTGCGCGAGGGCGACGACCCCACGCTGCGCACCGTGCTCGGCGAGGACAGCGCCGCGGTGCTCGGCGTGCTGCTGGCGCTCACCGGCGTGGTGCTGCACTGGACCACCGGCGACCGCACCTGGGAGGCGTACGCGTCCCTGGCGATCGCCGCCCTGCTGATGTACGTCGCCTACCGGCTCGGCAAGGACTGCCGGGACACCCTCATCGGCGAGGCCGCCGACCCCCGGCTGCGGCAGCGGGCGCACGAACTGCTCACCCTGCAGCCGGAGATCGACACGGTCACCGCGCTGCTGACGATGCGCCTGGGGGTCGACTCGGTGCTGCTGGCCGCCCGGGTGGACCTGACCGAGGGCATCGACAGCGAGACCGTGGAGGAGGCCGCGGTCCGCATCAAGCGCACCCTGGCCGGGGAGTTCCCCGAGCTGGACCAGATCTTCCTGGACGTCACGGACGCCTCCGACGAGGACCGCCGGGCGGCGCACCGGCTGCGGCGGTCCCTGCGCGCCGAGGCGGGCAAGGACGAGGGCGGGGGCTGACCGGTCGCCCGGCCGGCCCCCGCCCTCGTGCGGGTGGTGCCGCGTGCGTCAGCGCACGTCGACGTAGACGGCGGTGCCGTCGCTGTCGAAGTGCTTGGAGTCACCGAAGTGCTGGATCAGCCACTTGCCGTCGGAGGACGGCTTGCCCTTCACCGTGGCCTTGCCCGTCGAGCTCGTGGTGCCCGAGGCGACGTACGTCCACTTCGTCGAGCCCTTCTTCTGGAAGAACAGCTCGACGTGCCGGCCCTTGTACGGCCGCCAGGAACCGGAGACGTACTCCTTCAGCGTGCCGGTGAAGGTGACGGTGGCGCCCTTCTTCACCTTCGTCGCGGACGCCTTGATCGAGTACATCCGGGTGTTGGTGCGGGTCAGCCGGACCGGCTTGGTGGTGCTGTCGGCGAGCTGGTCGGAGACGTAGTGGTGCAGCCGGTAGTAGCCGTCGAGGTGACCCCACTTGGTGATCGTCACCACGCTGCCGTTGTTGTCGGCGTGCGCGGTGCCCAGGTCCTGCCAGCCCGTCTTGCCGTCCTTGGAGTACTCCAGGTGGACGACCTGGGGCTGGTAGAGGGACGTCACCCGGTCGTACGCGGCGTACAGCCGGGCGGACAGGGTCACCTTGGTGTCCGCGGCGATCTTGGCGCTCGCCTCCGTGAAGACGGAGTCCGCCGGGAGGACGATCGAGCCGCCGGCGGAGACGGAGGCGGTCAGGTAGGGGTCCGCCTCGCCGGCCGACCAGGACCCGTACACGGCGGGAGCCGCGATCACCTTGCCGGTGAAGGCACCCGAGGCGTCGGTGGTGACCGTGACCTGACCCGTGCCGCTGAGCGCCAGCGCCACCGGCACCCCGGCGACCGGCGCGCCCGTGGTGTCCTTGACGTGGCCGCTGATCGTCACCGCCTGGCCGGGCACCGCGCGGGTGCGGTCGGCCGTGGCGGTGACGATCACGTCGGTCTGCCGGATCTCCGGGCTCCCGGCCTCCGCGGTGACGGACCCGTGCACCCGCCCGTCGTCCACGGAGAGCGCCGCCCTCAGCCCGGACCACGCGACGACCGGGAACTCCTGGGAGGTGAAGGACCCGTCCGCCCCGGTCACGGCCTGCCCGGTGCTGTCGGGCCGCCCGTCCACGGAGTAGTAGGTGCGGGTCACGCCGACCGTGGCGCCCTCGACGGGCACCTGGTCGCCGCTGCCCGGCTGGACGCCCAGGAGCGTGCCGGTGACGGCCGTCGTGCGGTGGTCCTTGTCCAGCACCGTCCGCGTCAGGGCGGTGCCGGTGAGGACCGGCCGCAGGGTGAAGTCCAGGGTGCCGGCGCCCGTGCGGGTGACGGTGTGGCCCTGGTCGTCGGTGGCGGTGACGTCGATGGCGTACCGGCCCAGGTGCGGCATGGCGCCGCCGTCCTCGGTCAGCTTCAGCAGGGCGCCGGACGGCACCGACCAGCGCTCGCCGGCTCCGGCGAGCGACAGCGCGTCCACGACGACCGCGTCGCCGTCGCGCACCGTCGCCGTGACCGAGGTGACCGCGGCGCCGGGGACGTCCGTCCACACCGGCACCGTGAAGGAGCCGCGCTCGGCGTCGGCCGTGCGGGCCACACCGATGCCGACCGGGCCCGCGTCGTCGGCGAGGGCGGGGGTGACGGCGAGACCGCCGGAGAGCGCGGCCACCGAGGCGATCAGCGCGAGGGCGCGCCGGGACTCAACGGGCATTGACGTACTCCGTCTTCGACTCGCTGTAGAAGTGCGTGGAGTCGGCCTCCAGGTAGGCGCCCCACGTGCCGTCGCCGTAGGCCTTGGTGCCGAGGCTGAAACGGCCCGAGGAGTCGGTCCTGCCCTTCACGGTCCAGTACCAGGTGCTCTCGCCCTTGGGCCGGAAGACGATGACGACCTTCCCGCCCTTGTACGCCTTCCACTTGCCGCCCGACTGGTACTGCAGCGTGCCGCGGGCCTTCAGCGCACCGCCCACGCGCGGGCTGTTGGGCGTCATGTCGAAGGAGACGATCCGGGTCACCGTGCGGTGCAGGCGCTTCTTGGCCGAGGCCACCGCGAGCATCCCGTCGGACTCGGCGTGGTACAGGCGGTAGTAGCCGTCCGTGTAGCCGTAGGCGCTCACCGAGAAGGAGCACTTGCCGCCGGAGGAGTCCCCCGCGGAGCCCGACTTGAGGGTCTTCCAGCCGGTGCTGCCGTTCTTGGAGTACTGCAGGGAGACCTGCGCGTTCCAGCAGGAGCCCGCCAGCTTGCCCTTGGCGGTGACCTTCCCGTAGGCGTCCAGCGACATCGTGACGCCCGAGTAGGAGCCGGCCGTGGGCACGTTGACCAGGTGCTCGGCGTAGGCGAAGCCGGACACGTACTCCGACGGCTTGACGTAGGTGTAGTGGTACGTGGTCTTCGTCGCCGTCGCCGCGAGCGAGAAGTTCCCCGAGGCGTCCGCGGTGCCCGTGCCCATCAGGCCGGGCGTGGTGTACCGGTACACGTCCGGGGGCTGCGGGGTGGTGACCAGGGGTGCGCCGGCGAACGGCTTCCAGCCCTCGTCGGTCAGCCGCTGGACGGTGCCCCGCATGGTGAAGGTCTTGCCCTGGTGGACCCGCTTGGCCGACGGATCGGCGCTGATCCGGTACTGCACCGCCTTGGCCGGCAGCTCCGGGAGGGCGGCCGGGGCCACCGGGTCGGTGTCGGCCCCGCCACTGACGACGGCGGTGCCCGCGGTGAGCGCTCCGCCGGGCGTCACGCCGACCGAGAAGGTGCCGTCGGCTCCGGACGTCGCCGTCGCCGAACCGTGCTTGGTGTCGACCCCGACGCGGGCGGTCCAGTTGACCCGCACCGGAGTGCCGGGCGCGGCCGGACCGGTCGTGCCGGTCGCCGGGTCGAAGGTCGTGACGGCACCGGTGAGCACCGCCGACTGGTGGTCGAAGTCGGTGTGGTCGCGGTCGTAGGCGAGCGTGCCGACCCCGGTGTGCAGCCGGTAGCCGAAGAGCCCCGCCCCGCCGTGCGCGGCGCCGCTCCAGTGCTGGACGGTGCCGCCGGGCAGGCGGTAGTCGACGTCCACCGGGTAGTCGCCGAACGCCGTGCCCGCGGGCAGGCCGACGGGCCGGTCGGTGTACCAGCCGCGCTGCCACGAGAAGGACAGGTCGTCGGTCGAGGCCAGTACGGGCGCGTCCGCGGCCGCGGAGGCCCGGACGCTCACCTTGACCCACAGCGCCTCGCCGTCGGCCAGGCCCACGGCCAGGGTGCCGTCGTCGCCGGTCGTCAGACCGCTGACCGTCACGTCGTCGGCGAAGGCGGGCCAGGCGGTCAGCGGTCCGGCCGCGAGGCCGGTGGTGAGAAGGAGAACGGATGCACTTCGGAGGACGGCAGCCCGATGTGCGCGCGGAATGCGCATGCAGGACCCCCCACAGGTCAGAAAGCGGCGCCGAAACGGTCAGCGCCGGAGGCCGAACAATAGCGAACCTGTGGGGAAGCTGTGGGGGGTGGGGTTCCCGTGCCGGTCGGCGGCCGTCAGTTGCCGATCAGCACGCCGTGCCGGGCCAGCCAGGGCAGCGGGGCGACCGACGAACCCATCTGCGGCGTGACGCGGACCTCGAAGTGCAGGTGCGGTCCGGTGGAGTTGCCGGAGTTGCCGGACCGGCCGATCCGCTCGCCGGCGCGGACCCGCTGCCCGGGGACGACCTCCAGGACGGACAGATGGGCGTAGTGCGTGCAGTAGCCGTCGTCGTGCCGGACGACGACCTGGTTGCCGAAGCCGTCACCGCACGCGGCCACCACCACCGTGCCGTCGCCCACCGCGCGGACCGGGGTGCCCGGCGGCACCGCGAAGTCCTGGCCGGTGTGACGGTGCGCCCAGTGCGCCCCGGAGGCGTCGTAGCCGGCGGTCAGCGTGGAGTGCGCCACCGGGCGCACCCAGTGCGGGGCGCCCGGGCGGTGGGCGGCGGCGGACGACCGGGGCGAGGTCCGGGGGAGGTCGCGCGGGCAGGCCGCCGAGAGCCCCTCGTGGGCCATGAGCGCCAGGTCGCGGGCGGACAGCCCGGCCCGGGCACGCAGCAGCCGCGCCTCGATGCGCCGGCGGAGCGCGTCCTTGCGGCGGGCCTCGCGGGCCAGCACCGCCAGCGTCCGGTCGACGGCCTCGGTGTCCGCCGCCAGCCTGCGCTCGGCCAGCATCCGCTCGGCCAGCAGCGCCGCCTGCGCGTGGTCGCCCTGCCGGGCCAGCGTCGCGCCCTCCAGCAGCCGGTCGGGCCGCCCGGACAGCAGCAGCCGCGCCGAGGGCCCCAGCCCCCCGTTGCGGTACTCGCTGCGCGCCATCGCCCCGATCCGGTCACGCAGCACGTCCAGCCTCCGCCGTTCCACCGCCGCGGCCCGGTGCAGCAGCCGCAGGTCGGCGCGCTTGCGGCGGACCGCCCGCTCCGCGTCCTCGTACGCCTGCACCGCACGGGCCGCCTGCGCGTACAGCCGCTCCACCCGGGCCGGGGGGCCCGGGCGCGGCCCGGGGTGCTCGCCGGCCACCGCCGGCGAGGCGGTCAGCAGCAGGCAGAGGGCCACGGCCGCCGTCCTCCATCGCATCGCCCGATCCTTTCGGGCCGGTCACCGCGGGGCCCGGACGACACGCCCCGCCGCCCGGCGGCCACCCGGCGGGGTGACCGCATCCGGGCGTGCGCCCGGCGGGGGACCGCCCGATCATGGGAACGGGCGCACTCGGCGGACAGGAGGGTGACCGGGTGAGCGGTGACGGTGAGCCCGGCGGCTGGTCACCGCCGGACGACGGGGTCCTGCGGCAGGTGCTGGACGGGACCCCCGCGGGCGTGGGCATCTACGACCCGCAGCTGCGCTACGTCTACGTCAACCCCGCCCTCGCCCGGATGAACGGCCTGCCCGCCGAGGCGCACCTCGGCCGCCGGATCACCGAGGTGCTGCCGGACCTGGACGACGCGGGCGAGGAGGCGCTGCGCCAGGTCCTGTCCGACGGCAAGTCGCGCGAGGTGCCCTCCAGCGGCCGCACCCACGCGGAGTCCGGGACGGGCCGGCGCTACTGGCAGGGCGCGTACCACCGGCTGGACGCGGCGGACGGCACGGTGCTCGGCCTCGTCGGGATCATGCTGGAGGTCAGCGCGTCGCGCCAGCACCAGCAGGAGCTGGAACGGGCCCGGGAGCGGCTGGCCATCCTGGACCGCGCCGCCACCTTCATCGGCACCACCCTGGAGATGGACGAGACCTGCGCCGAGCTCGCCGGGTTCCTCGTGCCGCTGCTGGCCGACATCGCCACCGTCGAGGTCTTCCCCACCGAGCGCTGCACCCCCTACAACCGCGGTGTGCTGCGGCTGCGCCGGGCGGCGATGGCCGCGCTGCCGAACCTGCGCGAGCAGGTCAAGATCTTCGGCGAGCCCGGGGAGTACGTGGAGTACCCGTCGGGCACGACCATCCCGCGCTGCCTGCAGTCGGGCAGCCCGGTGGTGCAGAGCCTCTTCGAGGACGACGCCCTGGGCCACGGCGGGTCGGCCCGCGAGCGGATGGACGCCTTCCGCTCGGTGGGCATCCACTCGGCGCTCGTCGTGCCGCTCGCGGCACGCGGCGAGCCCATCGGCACGGTGACCCTGGTCCGCTGCGGCGAGTCCCCGGGGTTCACCGAGCGGGACACCGAGACCGTCCAGGACATCGTCCGGCGGGCCGCGATCTATCTCGACAACGCCCGCCGCTACACCCACGAGCACGGCATCGCCCTGGAGTTGCAGCGCGCCCTGATGTCGGAGCCGGGCTCCCCGCACCCCTCCGTGGAGGCCGCGTTCCGCTACCAGCCGGCCGGCAGCACCGCGCTGGTGGGCGGCGACTGGTACGACGCCGTACGGCTGTCCTACGGGCGCACCCTGCTGGCCATGGGCGACGTCATGGGGCACGGGGTGGAGGCCTCGGTCGACATGAGCCAGTACCGCTCGATGCTGCGCTTCGTGGCCGCGGCCGACCTGCCGCCGCACCGCATCCTGCGCCGGCTGGACACCCTCATCTCGGAGACCGAGTCGGGCCGTCCGGCGAGCTGCCTGCTGGCCCTCGTCGACCCGGTGCGCAACACGTGCACCTACTCCAGCGCCGGTCACCTGCCGCCCGCCGTCATCCGGCCGGACGGCACGGTCGACATCGTCGACGTACCGGTCGGGCCGCCGCTGGGCACCGGCCACGGAGGCTACGAGCCCGTCGCGGCCTCCTGCCGGGCCGGTGACGTCCTGCTGCTGTACACGGACGGTCTGGTGGAGCGGCGCGGGGAGGACATCGACGCCTCGCTCGACCGCCTCGCCGGGTTGCGCCTGCACTCCGACGGTGATCTGGGCGGACTGGTCGACCGGGTGCTGTCCCTGCTGGTCGTGGAGCCGGCCGACGACGACATCGCGGTCCTCGCGGCACGGATCATGCGATAGGCGGATCAACCGCTCGGAGTACCACAACGGGCGGATCCCGATTTGCGCCCGCACGATGATCAGACGGGCCGCCGCAGGGGCGGGCCCGGGAAACCGGCCCCTCGGGGAGGATCTGCCGTGACCGTCAGTCTGGCGCATCTGCGTCGTTGCTCCGTTGCCGTCGACCTCGGGGCGTCGCGCACCCGTGTCTACCTCAAGCACCAGGGACTCGTCGTGGACGAGCCGAGCGTGGCCGCCGTCAACGCGCACAGCGGTGCCCTCATCGCGGTCGGCTCGCTCGCCGAGAAGATGACGGGCCGCACGCCCGAGCACATCCGCGTGGTCCGCCCCATCCAGGCCGGCATGGTCGTCGACATCGAGATGGCCCAGCGCATGCTCCGTCACCTGCTGGGCGGTCAGCTCCGCAAGGCGTGGCGGCGCAAGCCGATGCTCCGGGCGGCCGTCTGCACCCCCAACGGCAGCGGGCCGCTGGCCCAGCGGGCCGCCGTCGAGACGATGTACGGCCTCGGTTCGCGGCGGGTCGAACTCGTCGACTCCGTCATCGCGGCCGCCATCGGGTGCGGACTGCCGGTCGAGCAGCCCGAGGCGACGATGATCATGCTGGCCGGGGCGAGCACCACGCAGATCGCGGTCATGTCGATGGGCGCGATCGTCGCGGCGGAGACCATCGCGGTGGGCGGCGAGGCGATCGACCACGCCGTCGTCCAGCACCTGCGCAACACGCACGAACTGGTGCTGCCCAGCCAGTCGGTGCGGCCCCTGCACGAGATCCTCTCGGCGCCCGGCCCCACCGCGCCCAGCGCCGAGGTCCAGGGGCGCGACGTCGCCAGCGGCATCGCCCGTACGGTCCGCGTCGACACCGAGGCGGTGCGGCAGGCGATCCGGATGCCCATGGCGACGCTGGTCGACGGGATCGGCCAGACGCTCAGGCGGTGCCCGCCGGACCTGGTCGCCGACCTCACCGACCGCGGCATCATGCTCGCGGGCGGCAGCGCGCTGCTGCCCGGCCTGGACATGATGCTCCGTCAGGCCACCGGGATGCCGGTCACGATCGCGGACCGGCCCGACGTCTGCGCGGTGCGCGGGCTGGGCGCGATGATGGAGGGCCACCCCGTCCCGATGCCGCTCGACCCGCTGTCCGTGTAGGCCCCGGGCCGGGTTCAGACGTCCAGGACGAGGCGGGAGCCGGCGGCTCCCCGCGAGACGCAGACGAGCATCGCGTCGTCCGTGCGGCGGGCGGCCGCACTGCCGCCGTGGCGGACCGCGTCCGCGCCCGCCAGGACCCGGACCCGGCAGGTGCCGCAGAAGCCCTGGCGGCAGGAGTACGACGTCGCGGGCCGCGCCCCCGTCAGGACGGAGAGCGCGGTGCGGTCGGCCGGGACGGGGAGCGCCTCCCCGTCCCGGCCGAGCTGTATCTCGAAGGCGGTGCCGTCCGTGATCGGCGGCGGCGAGAAGCGCTCCACGTGCAGCACCGGGGCCGGGCGCAACGCCGGGATCAGCGCCGGCGGACCGCAGAAGTAGACCGCCGTACCCGCGTCCGCGCCCGCCAGCAGCTCCGCCCCCGTCGGGGGACCACCGGCCTCCTCGTCGGTGCGGACCCGCACCCGCCACGGCTCGTGCGCCGCGCACTCGGCCAGCTCCGCCAGGAACGGCAGCGTCGCCCGGCTGCGCCCCGCGTACACCAGGCGCCAGTCCGCCCCGGCGGCGGCCGCGGCGCGCACCATCGGCAGGATCGGCGTGATCCCGATGCCGCCCGCGAGGAAGAGCAGCGACCCGGAGCCGGTCAGGGCCAAGGGGAAGGCGTTGCGCGGGCCGAGGGTGCGCAGGACCGCGCCCGGGGCGAGGGCGTGCATCTCGCGGGACCCGCCCTCCCCGTCCGGGACGAGCCGCACCGCCACCCGGTAGGCGTCCCGTTCGGCCGGGTCGCCGCACAGGCTGTACTGGCGGCGGCGCCCGGACGGCAGGTCGAGGTCGAGGTGGGCACCGGGGTGCCAGGCGGGCAGCGCGGCGGTGCCGCCGTCCGCCCGCACCAGCCGCAGCCCCACGACGCCCTCGGCCGCCGCGGTGACCTCGGCCACGCGCAGGGCCAGCGAGCGGTCCACGGCGGCCGTCTCGCGCACCGGCCGCCGCCCGCTGCCGCGCACCAGCAGCGGGGTGATCCGGGCGAGCAGCGCGAGCAGCGGCTCCGGGCGGGAGCCACCGGCCCGGCGGGGCGGCGGGGTCGCCCATGCCGGAGGCGGGGGAAGGGTGCTCGGGTCGGGCAGGGACACGTGCGGGGACCCCCTAGTGGAGCGCCGCGCGCGCGGCGGGCGAGGACGCGAGGTAGGCGACGGCCTGCGTGGTGGACCCGTACTGGGACGGGTGGTAGCCGGGCCGCAGGTAGGAGAAGAAGAGCCGGACGACCGCGCGCGGCGGCGGCAGCAGCCCCCGCCGGGCACCGCGGTACCAGTCGCGCCAGCGCGGCTTCCCGGCGCCCACCGGGTCCTCGGCCATGAGGCAGCGCAGGCCGCGCACCCACCAGTAGAGCAGCACGGGGAAGGCGACCAGGTGCGCCCGCACCCGGTGCCGGTAGCGGCCGTCGAGATGGGTGAACAGGTCGTACGCGACGGCGCGGTGCTCGACCTCCTCCGCCCCGTGCCAGCGGTAGAGGTCGAGGACGGCCCCGGCCTTCTCGTGCTTGTCGAGGGCGTCCAGCGCGTGCGCGTTCAGGATCCAGTCGCCGAGGAAGGACGTCACGTGCTCGATGGCGGCGATGATCGCGACCCGCTCGACGAGCCAGCCGTGCGCGGCCCTGCCGGTCAGACCGCGGTCGCCGAGCATCTCCTGGAAGAACCAGCGCAGTTGGGCGACGAACCCCTCGGTGTCCAGACCCGCGTCGTTGAAGTGGCCCAGCAGTGACTGGTGGGCTTGGGAGTGCATCGCCTCCTGGCCGATGAAGCCGATGACGTCCTCGCGCAGCCGGTCGTCCCCGATCATCGGCACGGTCTGCTGGAAGACGGTGAGGAACCAGTCCTCGCCCTCGGGGAGCAGGATGTTGAGGACGTTGGCGAAGTGGGTGAGGAAGGCGTCGTCGTCCAGGTAGCGGACGGGCAGGCCGTCCCAGTCCCAGTGCACGTCGCGCGGCTTGAGGACGAGGTGCTCGGGCTCGGCGGTCATGCCGCGGTCCTTTCCTTCTCGGCACGTTCGACCAGGCGGGCGGCGTGTTCGGCGACGAGGTCCGGGCGGTGGGACGGCAGCCAGTGGCCGCCGTCCACGTGGTGGATCTCGGCCCCGGGCGCCCAGTCGGTGATCTCGGTCTGCCAGGGCGGCAGGACGAACACGTCCTTGGACGGGGCCAGCACGACCGCGGGGAGCGCGGCGTGCCGGACCCGGGGGCGGAGCATGCGGGGCAGCACGTTGGCGCGGTAGAGCTTGAGCCCGGCACGGTTGCGGGCGGCGAGCCCGGGGCCGTAGCCGGAGGGGCCCTCGCCGGTCTCCAGGCGGCGCAGGGCCGTGACGACGCCGTCCAGGAGGCCGCTGCGGCAGGCGAGTTCGGCGATCCCCGCCAAGTGGAAGAAGCCGACGTACTGCGAGGCCAGCGACTGCTTGGCGAGCTTGAGCAGGCGGGCGGGCGTCGGCCGGCGCAGCTGGGCGCGGTACCAGCGGCCGGTGTGGTCCAGGTCGGGGCCGGAGATCGAGGTGATCGAGGCGTAGCGGTGGGCGAGCTCGGGGGTGCTGACGGTGTGCCAGCTCTGCACCGACCCCCAGTCGTGGGTGAGCAGGTGGACCGGGGCCCGCGGGCTGACCGCGTCGGCGACGGCGGTGGTGTCGGCGGCGAGCTGCGGCAGCCGGTAGGCGCGCGTGCGGCGCGGGACGTCCGAGGCACCCGAGCCGCGCACGTCGTACGTCACGACGTGGAAGCCGCGGGCGGCGAGGCGCCCGGCGACGCCGTCCCACACACCGTGGTCGTCGGGGAAGCCGTGCACGCACAGCACCGTGGTGCCGGCCGGGTCCCCCTGCTCGTACACCGCCAGCCGCACCCCGTCGGAGGCCGTGACCCAGCGCTGCGCCATGTCCGCCGCCCTTCGCCTTCGCCTTCGCGTCACCGCGTCGTCGGTTGGTCGTTCCGTCGCCGTTGCGCTGTCGTTGCGCCGCCGTTCCCGGCGGCCACGATGGCAGCTTGTTGACGCCGTGTCTAGCAGTGGGACGGTATAGCTTTGCCGCCGTGACCGGTGAGAACGCGATACTGCGACGACGGCTCGGCGTCTTCGACGCCACCGTCGTCGGGCTCGGCTCGATGATCGGCGCCGGGGTCTTCGCGGCCTTCGCCCCGGCCGCCCGCGCGGCAGGGTCCGGGCTGCTGCTCGGGCTCGCGGCGGCCGCCGTCGTCGCCTACTGCAACGCCATGTCCTCGGCCCGGCTCGCCGCGCTGTACCCCGCCTCGGGCGGGACCTACGTCTACGGGCGCGAACGGCTCGGGCCGTTCTGGGGCTACCTGGCGGGCTGGTCCTTCGTCGTCGGCAAGACCGCCTCCTGCGGGGCGATGGCCCTGACGATCGGCGCGTACGCCTGGCCGGAGCAGCAACGGGCGGTCGGCGTCGCCGCGGTCGTGGCGCTCACCGCCGTCAACTACGCGGGCGTGCAGAAGGCGGCCTGGCTCACCCGGGGCATCGTCGCGGTCGTCCTCGCGGTGCTCGCGGCCTTCGTGGTCGCCGCGTTCACCGGCGGCGACGCGGACGCCGCCCGGCTGGACATCGGGGCCGACGCGACCGCGGGCGGGGTGCTGCAGGCGGCCGGCCTGCTGTTCTTCGCCTTCGCCGGGTACGCCAGGATCGCCACGCTCGGCGAGGAGGTCAGGGACCCGGCGCGCACCATCCCCCGCGCGATCCCGTTCGCCCTCGGCATCACCCTGGCCGTCTACGCCGCCGTCGCCGTCGCCCTCCTCGCGGTGCTGGGCCCACAGGGGCTCGCCCGCTCCGCGGCGCCCCTGGCCGACGCCGCGGGCGGCCTCGCGCCGCTGATGCGGGTGGGCGCGGCGGTCGCCGCCACCGGATCCCTGCTCGCGCTGATCCTCGGGGTCTCCCGCACCACCCTGGCCATGGCCCGCGACGGGCACCTGCCGCGGACCCTGGCCGCGGTGCACCCCCGGTCCGGGGTGCCGCACCACGCCGAACTCGCCGTCGGCGCGGTCGTCGCCGTGCTCGCCGCCACCGCCGACCTGCGCGGGGCGATCGGCTTCTCCTCCTTCGGCGTCCTCGCCTACTACGCCGTCGCCAACGTCTCCGCCTGGACCCTGGGCCCCGGCGCCCGGCGCGCCGTCCCCGCCCTCGGTCTGCTCGGCTGCCTCGCCCTGGCCTTCGCCCTCCCCTGGACCTCCGTCACCGCGGGCGCGGCCGTCCTGGCCATCGGGGCGGCGCTGTACGCGGCACGCGCCCGCCACACCCGGCCCGCCTGACCTCCGCCACCTCGTCCGAGGCGCCCGCGACACGACCTGGGGCGGGAATCAAACGTGGCCGCCGGGCGCTGGGGACGGGGTGAAGAAGATCGGATTCCTCTCCTTCGGTCACTGGTCGCCCAGCGAGCACTCCCGGGCCCGGTCGGCCGCGGATGTCCTGCACCAGTCGATCGATCTCGCGGTCGCCGCCGAGGAGCTCGGCGTGGACGGTGCGTACTTCCGCGTGCACCACTTCGCCCGGCAGGCGGCCAGCCCGTTCCCGTTGCTCGCGGCGATCGGTGCGCGGACCTCGAAGATCGAGATCGGCACCGGCGTGATCGACATGCGCTACGAGAACCCGCTGTACATGGCCGAGGACGCGGGCGCCGCAGACCTCATATCGGCCGGCCGGCTGCAACTGGGCATCAGCCGCGGCTCACCGGAACAGGTGATCGACGGTTGGCGCCTGTTCGGCCACCACCCCGAGCCGGGCGAGACGGACGCCGACATGGCCCGCCGCCACACCGAGGCGTTCCTCGCGGTCCTCGGCGGCGAGGGCTTCGCCACGCCCAACCCGCGGCCGATGTTCCCCAACCCGCCCGGGCTGCTGCGGATCGAACCGCACTCCGAGGGACTGCGCGACCGGATCTGGTGGGGCTCCGCGTCGAACGCCACCGCCGTGTGGGCCGCCGAGCTGGGCATGAACCTGCAGAGCTCGACGCTGAAGAACGACGAGACGGGCGAGCCGCTGCACGTCCAGCAGCGCAAGCAGATCGAGGCGTACCGCGAGGCGTACCGGAAGGCGGGCCACACCCGGGAGCCGCGGGTGTCGGTCAGCCGCAGCATCTTCGCCCTGACCGACGACCTCGACCGGGCCTACTTCGGCCGCGACCGCAACTCCCGGGACCAGGTCGGCATGCTCGACGACACGACCCGGGCCGTCTTCGGGCGCTCCTACGCCGCGGAGCCGGAGGAACTGGTGAAGCTGCTGCGGGACGACGAGGCGATCCAGGCCGCGGACACCCTGCTGCTGACCATCCCGAACCAGCTCGGGGTCGACTACAACGCGCATGTGCTGGACAGCATCCTCACCCACGTGGCTCCGGAACTCGGCTGGCGCTGAGCACCGGTCGCCGTGAGGTCATCCACCACGGGTCCGAGACCGCCCTGCTGCGCGACCTGTACCGCGCCCGCCAAGCCGTCCCGGGCGGGAGGGCGTTGCCCGACTGAGATCCATCCGCAACGGCCCCGATGCCACCCGCCCGCCCCCTCCTGCGTCACAGTCGCAGAAGGCGCAGGGGGCGCCCCCGGGGGAAGCAGGTGACGGTGATGCGGCGGATCACGGCGGCGGTGCTGGCGGCGGTGGCGGCCGGAGCGGTCCTGACGGGTTGCGGCGCGAACACGGACCGGGGCCACGCCGGTGACACGCGGCGGCCCGGACCGGTACGGGGCGCGGACGGCGCCCCCAAGGGCGGCGGCTCCGAGTGGAACGGGCAGGGCACGAACCAGGACCGGGGCCTGGAGCGGGCGCCCGACGCGTCACAGCTGTCGACCTTCGCGCTGGACGTCGACACCGCCTCGTACGGCTACGCCAAGCGGCGGCTCGACGAGGGCTCGCTGCCCTCCCCCTCGGACGTGCGCTACGAGGAGTTCGTCAACAGCTTCCGCCAGGACTACCCCACCCCCGCGGGCGACGGCTTCTCCGTCACCGTCGACGGCGCCCGCATCGGCGACGAGGAGGGCTGGTCCCTCCTGCGGGTCGGCCTCGCCACCCGCCCCGCCGACGAGGGGAACCGGCCGCCGGCCGTGCTCACCTTCGTCGTGGACGTCTCCGGCTCCATGGGCGATCCGGGCCGGCTGGACCTCGTCCAGAAGGCGCTCCGCGCCGCGGTCGGCGAGCTGCGGGACGACGACTCCCTGGCCGTCGTGACCTTCAGCGACCGCGCACGGGTCGCCCTGCCGGCGACCCGGCTCGGCACCGGGGGCGCCCGGCAGCGCGCCCTCTCCGTCGTCGACCGCCTCGCGACGGAGGACTCCACCAACCTGGAGGCGGGCCTGCGCACCGGCTACGACGTGGCCCTGGAGAGCGCCCGGCGCGGGGCCACCAACCGGGTCGTCCTGCTCTCCGACGCCCTCGCCAACACCGGGCAGACCGACCCCGACGCCCTCCTGGAACGGATCGACCGGGCCCGCTCACAGCACGGCGTCGCCCTGTTCGGGGTAGGCGTCGGCAGCGAGTACGGCGACGAACTGATGGAGCGGCTGGTCGACAAGGGCGACGGCCACACCTCGTACGTCTCCACCCCGGCCGAGGCCCGCGCCCTGTTCGTGGACCGGCTGCCCGTCAACATCGGCCTGCGCGCCCGCGACGCCAAGGCCCAGGTCGCCTTCGACCCGAACACCGTCGAGCGCTACCGCCTGATCGGCTTCGAGGACCGCGCCGTCGCCGACGAGGACTTCCGCGACGACCGCGTCGACGGCGGCGAGGTCGGCCCCGGCCACACCGTCACCGCGCTCTACGCCGTACGCCTGAAGGCGGGCGCCCGGGGCCACGTCGCCACCGCGACCGTGCGCTGGCTCGACCCGCACGACCGCTCCCCGCACGAGGCGGCGGGCGCCGTCGAGGCGGACCGGCTGGCCGGCCGGCTGTGGGACTCCGGCACCTCGTCGCGGCTCCGGGTGGACGCGGTGGCCGCCTACTTCGCCGACGCGCTGCGCACCTACGACACCGGCGACGAGCAGCTGCCCGGCGCCCCCGGCCTCGCCCGGCTCGGCGACCGCGCGCACGCCCTGGCGGCGACCACCGAGGACCCGGCGGTGCGCGACCTGGCGGAAGCCGTGGACAGCGCGTACGCGCTGCGCGCGGGCTGATGGAGTATCAGTGAACCCATGACAGAAGAGAAGGAACCCGAGCCCCAGCTCGACGCCCGCTTCAGCAGCACCGGCGCGGCCCCCACGACCTGGCACGACGCCCGCGGGCACCTGGCCGGAGCCGAGATCTACTGGCTGACCACCGTCCGTCCCGACGGCCGCCCCCACGTCACCCCGCTCATCGGGGTCTGGCTGGACGACGCCCTGCACTTCTGCACCGGCGCCGACGAGCGCAAGGCCAAGAACCTCGCCCGCAACGGCCGGGTCGTCCTCACCACCGGCAACAACGCGCTCGGCGAGGGCCTGGACGTGGTGCTCGAGGGCAAGGCGGCCCGCGTGCGCAGCGAGAACCAGCTGCGCCGGATCGCCGCGGCGTACGAGGCCAAGTACGGCTCCGTATGGCACTTCGACGTGGGCGACCAGGTCTTCGTCGGCGACGGCCACGAGGCCCTGGTGTACGAGGTGGAACCCACCACGGCCTTCGCGTACGCCCGCGGCACCACCTACAGCCAGACCCGGTGGCTCTTCTAGGCGTACGCGGCCGGGACGTGGACGACGTGGACGACGCCGTGCCGGAGGTCCGGTCGCCGGAGCGGGCGGGGTGCCCCGGGGCGCAGGACGATCCCTCACCCCCGGGAACCCGGGGACGGACCCGGGCCCCGGCCGCGCTCCCGTCCCGGTCGGGCGCCGGCCGGGCCGTGGAAGGCGGCACGGTCGGCGGCGGCGGTGCCGCGTTCCCAGCCCTCGCGGTCGCGGCCCCTGAGCCGCTGCATGCGGGTCTCGGGGAACATCGCGTCCGCGGCGCGGCCGACGGCGACCTCGCGGGCCGCCAGTACGGGGAGCACCTCCGTGGACCCGCCGGCCTCCGCGGCTTCCTCCGTCGCGTCACGGGCGGCGGCGGCCAGGCGCTCGCCGATCCGGCCCGCGTAGGCGATGAGGAAGGACTCGCGGAAGTCCCGTGACAGGTCCCCGCCCCTGGCGCCGTCCTTGCCGCCCTTGCGTCCCGGGCGACGCGTGGCCGGCCCCGGGGCGCCGCCGCCGCGCATGGCCGCCTCGGCCTGCACCAGCAGCGAGGTGTACAGCACCTCCACGGCCTCCAGGTCGGCCTCCCAGCCCACGACGGTCGAGAAGCCGAACTCCGCCGACCACACGGCACGGCAGCGGTTCGCCGCCGCGACCGCGTCCAGCAGCAGCGCCTTCGGCGCCTCGTACGGACGCTCCACGCCGATCCGCCGCGCGCCGGGACCGCCGCCGCCCGGTGCCGTACCCGCGACCAGCGCCTCGTCCACGCTGTGCCGTGCCATCAGGTGCTGGGCCTTCGCGCTCAGCGCCTCCGCCTCCTCGGGGAAGGCCGTGGACTCCGCCTTCGCCAGCAGCGCCCTGATCCGCCGCAGCATCGGATGCCCCGCACCGCCCGCACCGCCCGCAGCGGGCGCGGGCGCCGCCGGCGGCGTGATCCCGGGCAGCCGCCCCAGCAGGCGGACGAGCTCCAGCACGGCCGTCGCCACCGTGAAGCGGTCCAGCCGCTCGGCCGCCCCGTACGCCGTCAGGAGGCCCGCCGTGTCACCGCCCCCGTCGGCGGTCAGGCGCCCGGCGAGCCGCACGTGCTCCGGGCGCAGTTCGCGGCGCACCATCCGCAGCAGGTCGGCGTCCTCCCAGCCGCGCGCCCGGCAGCCCCGCAGCAGCCCGCCCACCGCGGTCGCCACCGCCCGGCCGACCTCGTCCCACCCGGCCTCCGCCGCCGCCATCGCCGACGCCCCGGCGTCCAGCGCCGTCTCGACGTCCCCCTCCGGCGCCCCCAGGACACCGGCGAACGCCGCCTCGACCACCGTCATCGCATCTCGCACGCGGTTCAGGATCGCACCGACAGGCCGCGCACGGAGCACCGTGCCCGCCCGCCCCGGCAGGCCGGGACATCCGCACGACCGGGTTCCACGCCGACGTCATGGCCGAGCCCGCGCCGGCGGCCACCGGATTCGGCCCGGTAGCCGTCGCCCTGCCCGGTCACGGGCGCGGCCCCGCTCCCGGGGACCTGTCGATCGGGAACCGCGCCCGCCTCATGGGACGGCTCGCCGCCGACACGGGCTGCGACGTCGTCGTCGGCCGCGGCCTGCCGGCTCGCCCAGCCACCCGTGCTGGGCACGGCGGCCTGGGCGGTCGCGCTGAAGGCCCCGCCCCGCCGCTCCCTCGTCGCCCGGCCGCGCGCCGTCGGCGGCACCGCCGACGACATCGGCCTCACCGACCGGGAACGGCTCGACCTCGGCACCTGCACCGCGCCGGGAACGGCGTCCTCTTCGAACAACCCGCCCGCGTCGCGGAGATCACCGTGGCGGTCGCCGCCGGGATCAGCCGACCGCGCCGCCCCGCTCGACCAGGACCGGCCACAGGCGCTCCGCCAGCACCGGGTCGGCGCGGGCCACTTCACGCCCCAGGGCGGACGCGGCCGCGGCGAGCGCGCGGCGCAGTTCGGCCGGCTCCGCCGAGCGCACCAGCGTGGCGTGCAGCGGCCCCGTGACCTCGTCCGGCAGCAGGTGGGCGCCCTTGGCGTAGGCAGCGGGGTGCCCAAGGCGCAGGCAGGCGAGGGCGATGACCTGGGTGCGCACCGCGCCGATCCAGTGCTCTGCCTGCCACAGCCGGCCCCGCTCGATGCTCGCCGCGGCGTGCAGGACGTGGTGCCAGCCGAGCCCCGCCGGTGTCCCCGGGTCGGCCGGCGCCGCCTCCGGCGCCCGGCCCGCGGTGCCGAACACCGTCCGCCACTGCGGCCCCCGGGGCCCGAACTCCTCCTCCGGCGTGAACGCCACGTCCGCCTCCAGCGCCCCCGGCAGCAGGAACACCCGGTAGACGGTCGCCCCCGCCGGCAGGTCCCAGTGGTGCAGCGCCCCGAACCCGGGCCCGTACAGCCACGCCGTCCAGCGGCCCAGCGCCGTGCCCACCTCGCCCCGCACCCCGAGCACCAGGTCGACGTCGGACCACCGGTCGCCGCCGCCCGGCACCGCGAGCGAACCGGTGAGCGCGGCCCCGGTGACGTCCGGGTCGTCCGCGGCGAGACCGAGCAGCCGGGCCCGTACGCGGTCGCGTTCCCCGGGTGTGAACATGCCCTCACCGTAGCGAAGCGGGCGCCGCGCGTCCGGGCCGGTCATCCGCCGGTCGCCCGCCGGTCGTCCGGCGGACATCCGGCGATGGGAGCGTGCGGGCGTGACTCGCACGATGGCTCTCGGACTGGCCGGTACCGCCGCGCTGGCGGTCGGCGGCAGGGCCGCGGGGGCGCTCCCGGTACGGGACGGGATCGCGCTGCCGCAGGGGCAGGCGGCGGCCGGACTGCTGGTGGCGTACTTCGGCCTCGGGCTGCTCGTCGCGGCGTGGTGGCAGCTCGGCCGGCTGGTGCGCGGGCCCCGGCCACCGTCGATACGCGCGCTGCTGACGACGTTCGCCGTGTGGGCGGCACCGCTGCTGCTGGCCCCGCCGCTGTTCAGCAGGGACGTCTACAGCTACCTGGCGCAGGGCACGATGGTGAACGCGGGCATCGACGCCTACACGCACGGGCCGGGCGTGCTGGGAGGTACGGCGGCGGCCGAGGTGCCGGCGATCTGGCGGAACAGCCCCGCGCCGTACGGGCCGGCCTTCCTGGCGCTGGCGCGCTTCGGGACGCACGCCGGGGTCGCCGGGATGCGGGCGCTGGCGCTGCTGGGGGTGGCCCTGCTGGCCACGCTGCTGCCCCGGCTCGCCCGGCGCTGCGGCGCGGACCCGGCCGCGGCCGTGTGGCTGGGGGCGCTCAACCCGCTGGTGCTGCTGCACCTGGTGGCGGGGGCGCACAACGACGCCGTGATGCTGGGCCTGCTCGGCGCGGGCCTGGGCGCGGCACTCGCCCGGCGCCCGGTCGTGGCCGCCGTGCTGGTGACCCTGGCCGCCCTGGTCAAGGCGCCCGCGGCGCTCGGACTGCTGGTCGTGGCCAGCCTGTGGGCGGAACACCTGGAGGGCCGCCGGCGCCTGGCGCGCGCCGGGGCGGCCACGGCGGCGGTCGCCGGCGCGGCCACCGTGGCGGTCACCGCCGTCACCGGCGTCGGCTACGGCTGGATCGGCGCGCTGACCACGCCCGCCTCCGCCTCCAACTGGTCCCTGGTCAACGTCCTGGGACGGTTCGTCGGCACCCCGGACGTCTGGCGGCTGCTCGGCATGGCCGCGGCCGCGCTCGTCATCGCCGCCGTGTGGCTGTACCGCGAGCGGCTCGGGCCGGTGTACGCCCTGGGGATCAGCCTGCTCGCGGTGGCGCTGCTGGGCCCGGCGATCCGCCCCTGGTACCTGCTGTGGGGGCTCGTGCCGCTCGCCGTGGCCGCCCCCGACGGCCGGGTGCGGCGGCTCGCCGCGCTCGCCAGCGCGGTGCTGGCGCTCGTGGTGCTGCCCAGCGGGTTCGCCGCGACGCCCCGTCAGATCGCCCTGGCGGCCACGGGTGCGGCCCTCGCGCTGCTCCCGCTCGCCGCGCTGCGGCTGGTCCGGCTCGTACGTCCCGCGCTCGCCTCATGAGGCGGATCGTGACGGCGGCCGCCGCCGTGGCCGCGACCGCGCTCTTCCTGGCCACCGTGCCGCTGCACCGGCACTGGTTCGACCTCGGCGTGTACTGGGGCACCGTCAACGCCTGGACGCACGACGGCGTCGGCGTCTACGACTACCTCAGTCCCGGGACGACGTACGGCTTCACCTACCCGCCGTTCGCCGCGCTGTGCATGCTGCCGCTGGCCCTGGTGAGCTGGCCCACGGCCGTCGTCGGCGCGGCCGCCCTCAACATCTGCGCCGCGGCGGCCGTCCTGTGGTGGACGGTGTGGCCGATCGTGCGCCGCGAGGGCTGGACCCCCTGGTACGCCATGGTGCTGGCCGTATGCCTGATGGCGCTCCTGGAGCCGGTCCATGACACCTTCACCTTCGGGCAGGTCAACCTGGTCCTGCTCGCCCTGGTGCTCGCCGACACCGAACTGCTGCGCCGCGGCAGCCACTGGGCCGGCTGCGCGATCGGCCTCGCCGCCGCCGTGAAGCTGACGCCCGCGCTGTTCATCGGGTGGCTGCTGCTCGCCGGGCACCGCCGCGCCGGCCTCACCGCGGCCGCCACCGCGACCGGCGCGACCCTGCTGGCGGCGCTGGCCGCGCCCGGTGCGTCCCGCGACTTCTGGACCCGGGCGATGTGGGACACCGACCGCGTCGGCTCGCTGTCGTACGCCTCGAACCAGTCGCTGCGCGGCACCTTCGCCCGGCTCGACGCACCCACGTGGGTGTGGGCAGTGGCCGTCGTCGCGGTGCTGGCGGTGTGGGCGTACAAGGTGCGCCGGACCGGCGTCACGACGGGCGTCGCCCTCACGGGGGTGACGGCCTGCCTGGTCAGCCCGGTGACCTGGGTGCACCACCTGGTGTGGCTGATCCCGGCGCTGGCGGCGCTGGCCGGCGAGGCGCTGCGGGTGCGGACCCGGGGCCTGACGGTCGCGGCGGTCGGCGGCTACGTCCTGCTCTGCAGCAGCGTCGTGTGGCTGTGGCGGGGCGACCCCGGCACCGGCGGCCTGGGCACCCTCGTGGGCGGCAGCGCCTACGTGTGGATCGGCCTGGGGCTGCTCGTCGCACCCCGGCCCGGATGGCGTAGCAGGGCGCGCCCGCGTCCGATCCTGGCTGACAGGGTGGGGGAGAGGGCCGGCTGACGGCCCGTCGGCCGAGCTGCCCGCCGAGCCCCGAGGAGATCGACACATGCGTGTGTCCCTGCGTCGGACATTCGCCGCGCTGCTGATGACCGCCGTCCCCGCGCTGGCCGCCCTCCCCGCGCCGGTGCCCGCACAGGCGCACTCCTCCGTCGCCCTGGCACCCCTGCTCGGCGTCGGGGCGCCGAACTCCATCCCCGGCCGCTACATCGTCACCCTCGCCCCGGGCAGCGACCCCTCCGCCGTCGCGAGCGCGGCCGGGATCACCCCGGCCCACGTGTACGACAGCGTGATGCGGGGCTTCGCCGCCCCGCTCACCGGACGGCAACTGGCCCGGGTACGGGCCCTGCCCTCGGTGCGCGGCGTCGAGCAGGACACCACGGTCACCCTGCCCGCGGAGGACCGGATCCCGAAGTCGACCAGCCGCCGGCTGCCGGGCAGCCCGCCCCCGGCCGGCGGCACCGGCCGGTTCTGGGGCCTGGAGCGCGTGAACAACCGCGCCCCGGCCACGCACGGCTTCACCGTCCGCGCGACCGGCGCCAAGGTCACCGCGTACATCATCGACAGCGGGATCGACTTCACCCACCCGGAGTTCGGCGGCCGCGCCAAGCCCGGCATCGACGAGATGGACGACGGCCGGAACGCCGCGGACTGCGCGGGCCACGGCACGCACGTCGCCGGCACGGTCGGCGGCGAGCACACCGGGGTCGCCCGGGCGGTCTCGCTGGTCTCCGTACGCGTGCTGGACTGCGAGGCGCGCGGCCCCAACTCCGGCATCATCGCCGGGATCAACTGGGTCGCCCGGCACGCGGTGAAGCCCGCCGTGGCCAACATCTCGCTGGGCGGCCTCTACTCCCCGACGATGAACGAGACCCTGGACGCGCTGGCCCGGGCCGGCGTCTTCCCGGTCGTCGCGGCCGGCAACGACGACGTCAGCTCCTGCGTCGTCTCCCCGGCCAGCGCGACGGAGTCCTTCACCGTCGCCGCGACCGACCGGGCCGACCACCGGGCCGCGTTCAGCAACTTCGGCAGCTGCGTCAACCTGAACGCGCCCGGCGTCGACATCGCCTCCGCCTTCCCCGGCGGCCTCTACGCGATCATGAGCGGCACCTCGATGGCGGCCCCCCACGTCACCGGCATCGCCGCGCTCTACAAGGACACCTACGGGGACACCGGCTTCGAGGTGCTGAAGAAGTGGCTCCTCGACCACGCCACCCGGACCGCGGTCCCCGAACCGTGGGGCACCCCGCAGCTGGTGGCCTTCACCGGCGACCTCTGAACGGCCCCGCCGTCCCGCGCCGCGCCCGTCAGGTGAGTTCGCGCGCGAGGTGCAGCGCCGTGATCGCCATACGGCGTGCGTGGAAGAAGCGGTGCGCCCCGTGGTTGGCGACGCCCGCGTCCAGCTCCAGCCGCTCGCAGCCCGCCGCCCGGGCCCTGGCCTCCACCTCCGCCAGCAACCGCGTGCCCACCCCCGCGCCACGCGCGTCCAGCGCCGTGACCAGGTCGTCGACCAGCAGCAGCCGCCCCCTGCTGGTGGTCAGCACCCGGTGCGTGGCCACCCCCAGGTAACGCTCCCGCTCGTCCAGCGCCGCAGTGAAGACCACCCCCTGGTCATGCGCCTCGGCGGCGAAGGCCGCGAACCCGTCGGCGGTCAGAGCCGGTCTCAACGCCCTGATCAGGGGCCCGACTTCAGCGGTCATGGCCGGTTCACCAGACTTCACGTCCACGAACGTCAGTTCCATGGCGTGATCCTAGGAGGCGCCAGCGCCCGCCGCGCTCCCGTACGGATCAAGTGACTTTGGCGTTCAGTGGAGTTGCGGTGCGGGCCGGTCGGAGAACGAGGCGCGGTAGCCGATTGAGCCACCCGTGCCGCGGGAATCCTCAACGCCACGGTGGCGAATGTCCCGGTCTGGTAAGAAACGACCGTGGATCATCGCGTCTCGAGCGATGGTCCCGGGCTCACACGCTGGGAGAGATCGACATGTTGAAGCCCACTTGTTCCTGTGACAAGCACCCGGCCGACGGGGAGCCCCCGGCCGGCACGACCCCCGGCCCACGCTCCGCCGACGGCCCCGGCGCCGACGGGCCGGCCACCTCCCCCGCCGACGACGCCTTCGTGCCCGGAAGCAGCGGCGCCCTCGTGGCGTCCCACTGACGGACGGCACGAGGGCGCCGAGGGTACGGACGGTCCCGCGGGGGCCGTCAGTCCTCCAGTTGCCTCCACCACCAGGAGATCGCCGGGAGGTCCACCGGGGCATCGCTGCCGGGCATCGGCGCCGGCGCCCAGGTCGTCGGCAGGTAGGCGGGATCCTCGGGGTTGAGGTAGCGCTCGCAGGTGGTGCCCCACTCGAGGTTCGCCCGGACCCAGTGCCCGAGTGAGGTCACGTACCGCTGCAGCTCGGATGATGCCGTGCGGTGCACCTGCGCGCTCAGCGTCGTGAACAGCACCATGATCTGGTCGCGCAGGAACATCGCCTCGGAGACCATGCCGGGGACGGGCTTGCCCGCGGCGTGCGCGAGGACGTCGAGCAGGTTCTGGTCGTCACCGTCGCGCAGGTGCTCCTTGCGGTAGGACAGGATGTCGTTGTCCCAGCCGGCCAGCAGGCAGGTCGCCTCCGTCAGCGCGCGGACGTCGGGGCGCTCCAGCTCGGCCGGCGGCAGTTCGTAGCCCTCCGCGATGTCGAGCATCATGACGCTGACCTTCATCGCGCCGTTGTGGATGCGCAGCAGGGCGTACGTGTCGAGGTCGGGCGTGACCCGCTCGACGCGGTTGGCGGCCTCCCACACCTGGCTGAAGAAGTACATGCGCATGGCGTCGGTCCAGCGCCCCAGCTGGACGGGCGTGGCCACCCGTCCCAAGCGCAGCCGCAGGTCCAGGAAGGCCGCCTCGAAGGAGTGGTAGGGGCTGTCCGGTGACAGCGGAGGTTCGGGGGCCTCCAGGATGCGCAGCAGCCGGATCAGCACCCGGCTCAGCTCACCGGGATCACGTCCGAGCCGCCCCTCGTCGCAGTGCGCGTCGTCGAAGGCGAACAGCCACATGCCGATGTCGGACGATATCTGCGTCGCCTCCCGGGTCCCGAAGGGCGAGGTGAGGGCGGCGAGCCGGCCCGCACCGACGTGCTCCAGGCGCTCGCGCTGGGACTCGTCCTCGTAGAGACCGAACCGACGGAGCCACTCGTTGGTGGTCCGGTCGAACAGGTCCGCCAAGGGGTGGCCGGCGGGTGCGATCGGGCAGTAGAAGGGAGCCAGTTGGAGAGCGGGCACAGTGGTCACGGACATGCTCCTTCGAGCTTGGGGGAGGGCAGGCCGGGCCCCGGCCACCTTCCACACAGCCTTGCCATGAACGCGCCAATTCACAAAAGGCGACACCCGGCCAGGCCGCGGACGAGCACCGGACGGGCGACGGAGGGATGCCGCAGCGGGACAACGGGTCCAGGGTCCACTGGCGATCACCTCTCAGCTGTCACAACCGTTCCACCTGTGACGCTCCGCACGCGTGGCGGAAATCGAACACAAGTGGATCATTCAAATGACAATTACTCCGGCATATGGCGGAGCAGTCAAGAGACCAAAACGCGTCACGAGATCGACAGTTGACGCGCATTCCGGTTGTGTTCATGAGCAAGGTGTGTGCGCCCGATGCCCGACCTGGGCCGAACCAGCCACGATGGCCAAACGGCATGGGGGGCGCACGAACGGGCGCACGGGCGCATTCGCCCGTGCGCCCGTCATGAACCGGTCACACAGTGAGACACGAGGCGGCTGTTACCGCCCCCGCAGTCGCGCTGCGAGCGCGCGCCACCAGGAACGGCGCGGCGGGGGAACTGCGGCCATGGGCCACGGGGCGGTGTTCTCCGGCCGGGCCGCCGGCGGCAGCTCCGCGCCCACCGTGGGCGTGTCGTGCGAGGGCCGCGGCGGCGTCTGCGGGATCCGGGGCTCCTCGGGCACCTGCGCCTCCCCCGGCACGGCCTCCTGGTCACCGAGGGGTTTGGCCGGGCTGAACTCCGCGGGCAACGCCACCAGATGGCGCGTCATCCAGGCGGAACTCGACTCCAACTCCTCCTCCGACACGGCCAGCCGCAGGTCGGGCAGCCGCATCAGCAACGTGTCGATGCCCGTGTCCACGATCGCGCGGGCGATGTCCCGCCCGGGGCACTCGTGCGGACCGCTGCTGAAGGAGAGGTGCGAACGGTTTCCGAACACCGGCGTGCTCAGGTCCGGGCGGACGCGCGGGTCGACGTTCCCCGCCGCGATGCCCAGCATGATCATGTCGCCTTCCCTGATCTTCTGCCCGCCCAGTTCGGTGTCCCCGGCTGCCCAGCGGCCGGGGAAGGCCGCCATCGGCGGCTCGTCCCACAGCACCTGCTCCAGGGCGTCGGGCAGCGTCATGTGCCCACCCGACAGATGCGCCCGGAACCGGGGGTCGGTCAGCACCATCTTGAGCGCGCTCGTGATGAAGTTGACCGTGGGCTCGTTCGCGGCCACGAGGAGCAGCCGCAGGTGCTCCGCGATCTCGTCGTCGGTGAGCTCGGCGTCGTCGCGCACCAGCCACGAGGTGAGGTCACCGCCGGGGTCCGCGCGCTTGCGCAGCACGAGCTGCCGGCAGGTCGCCAGGACGTAGTCGTTGCTGGCGAGGGCGGTCTCGGTGCCCCGCATCAGGTCACGGGCCGCCTCCACCAGCTTCGGCCCGTACTCCTCGGGCATGCCCAGCAACTGGGTCATGACCAGCACCGGCAACTGCTCGGCGAACTGGGTCACCAGCTCGGCCTCGCCCGCCTGGCAGAACTCGTCGACCAGTTGGTTGGAGAAGCGGATGATGTGCTGGCGGATCCCCCGGCGGTTGAGGCGACCCATGCTGGTGGTGACCGCTCCGCGCAGCCGCTCGTGCTCCGCGCCGTCGGCGAAGACGCACAGCGGCTGCCAGGCGACCATCGGCAGCAGCGGCGAGTCCATGGCGACGTTGCCCTCGCGGAAGTGCCGCCAGATGCGGGAGTCCCGGGCGAACCGCGAGGGGTTCCGCATGGCCTCGAGGTTCTCGTGGTGCCCCAGGACGATCCAGGCGTTCAGGTCACCGTGCACGAGCACGGGGGCCACCGGGCCGTACTCGGCACGCAGTTTCTCGTACAGGGCCGACGGGTCGGCCTCGGCCTCGGGGCCGTAGAGCCTGCGCAGGCCGTCCGGGCCGAGGCCGTGGGCGGGGCATTCGGGGGGTGGGGTGGTCACGGGACGCTCCTGATCACGGGCGGGGAAGGATCACAGGGCCGATGCGGCGGCGAGGGAGTGGAGATGGCGCATGAGCGTCATCAGCACGTCACGGACGGAACTGCGGGACCGGGCGTCGCACTCCACCAGGGGAACGTGATCCGGCAGGTCCAGCGCGGACCGCAGCTCGTCGAGCGGGTAACTGGGCGATTCCGGGAAGGAGTTGACGGCCACCACGAACGGCGTTCCGCGCTCCTCCAGCCGCCCTATCACGTCGAAACTGACCTCGAGGCGCCGCGTGTCGACCAGCACCACCGCGCCCAGCGCGCCCTCGAAGAGCCCGTTCCACAGGAACCAGAAGCGCTGCTGGCCCGGTGTCCCGAAGAGGTAGAGGACCAGTTCGTCGTTGATGCTGATGCGGCCGAAGTCCATGGCCACCGTGGTGGCCGTCTTGCGTTCCACCCCCACGATGTCGTCCACGCCCACACCGGCCTGGGTCATCGTCTCCTCGGTGGACAGCGGCCGGATCTCACTGACCGATCCGACCAGGGTCGTCTTGCCGACCCCGAAGCCCCCGACAATCACTATCTTGACCGCGGCGGCTGCCGATTCCGGCAGAGCGTCCTCACTCCGCGGCCCCCTGACGCCGAGCGCGTCAGAGCCTTTCAAGTCCATGCATCACCGCCTCAATCAGTGCAGCGTCGGGAAGAAGTGCGGGCGCGATCGGCGGTCGTGCCTCCACCCGCTTGTCGGCCAGCAGATCCGCGAGAAGTACGGTCACCACGCTGACCGGGAGGTTCAGGTACGCGGAGATCTCGGCGACGGACAGGGGGGAGGTGCACAGCCGCAGTATCGCGGCCTGTTCGGGCGCCATGCCCGGGGGCGGCCCCGAGCGGGCCCGTACCAGGGTGACCAGGTCGATGGCGGTCTCGTCCGAGGATCCGCTGCGCCCTCCCGTCACCACGTAGAGCCGCTCGGGGTTTCCGTTGTCCCACTCCTCCGCAGGACCGTCGCTCATACGGCCTGCCCGTCCCGGCGCGGAGGACTGGTCAGATGCGCGCCGATCCGTGCGACCAGGTCCCGCATCCGGTTGCCCATGAGCCCGGCGTCGACGCCCTCGTCGGCGAGGACCGCGAGGTACGCACCCGCGCCCGCCGCCATGAGGTAGAAGAAGCCGCCGTCCACCTCGATGACGACCAGCCGCATCCGCCCGTCGCCGTGCGGGAACTCACCGGCGATGGCCGCCGCCAGGCTCTGCAGGCCCGCGCAGGCCGCGGCCAGGCGGTCGGCCGCGTCCGTGTCGCCGCCGTACTGGGCCATGCGCAGGCCGTCCGAGGACAGCACCACGACGTGCCGGGTCTCGGGGACGCCCGTCGCCAGGTCCTTGAGCATCCAGTCCATGTTGGCCCGCTGCTGAATCACGGCTACTCACCCTTATCTAACGTTTCGTCACTGTTGCTGTCAGAGGAGGTGGCAGTGCTCTCACCGGACACGGCGCTGGTGAAGGCGGCCAGCCACATGCCCGGTTGCACGGGCTCCTTGCCCGGCTTCGGGTCCGACGCGGCAGTGACCGAGCCGTCGGCGGGCACGGTGCCCATCCGCGCACCGGGGGCGGGACTCGGGGCCGCAGCACGACGCCGCCGCTGGGGAAGTCCGTTCGCGGTCCTCTCGTGCACGACCGGTACGTCGTCCTCCGCCCAGGCGTGGGCGGAGGGCGGGGAGGGCCGGGGACCCGTGGCGGGGGCCGGGGCGGGCACCGGCGCGGACGCCGGGGCGGGCACGGGTGCCGTCCGGGAGTCGGAGGCGCGCTGGTCCGGCACCACGGGCCGGGGGCCCGAGACGGAGCCGATGCCGTGCGCCAGACCGGTGGCGTTCGCCACCGTGGTGATGACGTCCTGCGGGACGATCACCACGGCACGCACCCCGCCGTAGGCGGAGGAGCGCAGGGACACCTGGAAGCTCCAGGTCGCCGCGAGGCGCCCGACGACGGCGAGGCCGAGGCGGGGGGTCTCGCCCAGGTCACCCAGGTCGAAGCCGGCCTGGGCCTCCGCCAGGGCCCGCTCGGCGCGGGTCCGGGACTCCTCGCTGAGGCCGACGCCGCCGTCCTCGATCTCGATGGCGATGCCGGACTGCACCTCGACGGCGGTGAGGTGGACCCTCGTGTGCGGCGGGGAGTAGCGGGTGGCGTTGTCCAGCAGCTCGGCGACCGCGTGGATCAGCGGCTCGACCGCGGGTCCGACGACGGCCACCTCCGTCACGGAGTGCAGTTCCACGCGGGTGTAGTCGGTGATGCGCGACATGGCACCGCGGAGCACACTGAACAGGGGTACGGCCCGGCGCCACTGGCGTCCGGGGCGGGCGCCGCCGAGGACGGCGATGCTGTCCGCGAGGCGGCCGATGAGGGCGGTGCCGTGGTCGAGCTTGAGCAGGTCCCCGAAGACCTCGGGGGTGCGGCCGTGCCGGTCCTCCATCTCCCGCAGGTCACTGGCCTGCTGGTGGACGATGGCCTGCACGCGCCGGGCGATGTTGACGAACGCCCGCTGCGAGGACTCGCGGACGTCCTCCTCCGCGGACACGGCTTCCAGCACCGAGCGCAGCATCCGCTGATGGGCCCGCTGGAATCCGGGGGTGACGCCCTCGGCGTCCTCGTCGATGTCCTTGAGCACGTCGGCGACGAACTCGCCGCGCTGCAGCCGCGCCACCGCGTTCGGCAGCTGCTCCCGTGCCAGCCGTTCGGTCTCCGCCTCCTGGCGGGAGAGCCGGAACTGCAGTTCTTCCTCACGCCGTACGAGCTGCTCGCGCAACGCCCGTACGGCAGTGCCCCGGCGGGCGGTCTCGGCGCCGAGGACGGCGACGGCCACCGTGGCGGTCACCCCGCACCACAGCACCGCCTCCCGGGCGGCCGACGGGACGGTCCATACGGCGACGGCGGTCACCGCCGCGACTATGCCGACCGGCAATAACCACGCGGACGTGGCGGTAGGCCGGCGGTCTCCGGGGGACGATCCAGCACGAACCATCAGCATCCTCAGGTGATCGCTAGTCATGGAACGAACACGACACGAGCAGGCGGAGTCCGGCCTCAGCGACCTGGGCAATCGGCACTTGGCCGGCGGATCCGCCTGACCTGGCGTAATTGCTACAACACGCTGAGCCGCAAGTAGCATAGCCGCTTCCATTCGCTGGCTGATGCCACCTCACGATGCCTTTGGCACATGCCGTTTGACGTATGGTTATCGGTTCTCGAGCGTCGACGCAAACCCCTCGCGGGCGCTCCCTCACCATCTGTGCGCCCACGATTCGATCATGAGTAATGACCGATATAAACTGTTTGACCACGGATGGCTCGATCGACGGCGACGCCGGTCCCCGCGCCCCGGGAGGCCCTCATGGGCGAGCAGGAACACGCCGGGCCGAAGCGCCCGGCGAGGACCCCGGAACGCCGCTTCCCCACGTCACGCGCCCCCCGCGGGATGCGTACCGAGCCGGGCGGCGGGCGTCGGCGGACGGTACGGGCGGGCACCGCGGAGGGCGGCGGGGCCGAACCGGAGCGACCGGCTCCACGGCTCGCGCCCGGGCGGTACGGCGGGACCCCCGGCGGCACGGCGGGAAGGCCCCGGGGTGCGCCGTCCGGCCGCGCGCGGTGCGCCCGCGCCCCGGGGTCCCGGAGGGGCGCGAAAATTGGCTTCACCCTTAAGAGTGATGGGTACTTGCGCCCGGCCCGTTCAGGGAGCAATGTCACGCGCGCGGAGACCGGGGCCGGCCGATGACCGCCGGGGAACTGCAGGGGCTCGCCGCGATCGTCACCGGCGGCGCCACCGGGATCGGGCTCGCCACGGCGGAGACACTGGCGGCGCGCGGCGCGCGGGTCGCCGTGCTGGACCGGTTCCCCGGCCGGGCACCGGCACACCTGCACGCGCTCGCCGCCGACATGGCCGACGACGCCTCCGTGCGGTGGGCGGTCGGCCGGGCCGTGGAGGACCTGGGCGGGCTGGACATCCTGGTCAACAACGCGGGCACCGGGGCCGTCGGCACCGTGGAGGAGAACCCGGACGGCGAGTGGCGCCGGGTGCTGGAGGTCAACCTCCTCGGCGTGGTCCGGACGAGCCGGACGGCGCTGCCCTACCTGCGCCGCTCCCCCTACGCGTCGATCGTCAACATCTCCTCGGTCACAGCCACGGCCGGGCTCCCGCGCCAGGCGCTGTACGCGGCGAGCGAGGGCGCCGTCCTCGCGCTCACCCTGGCCATGGCCGCCGACCACCTGCCCGAGGGCGTCCGGGTCAACTGCGTCACCCCCGGCACCGTCGACACGCCCTGGGTGGAGCGGCTGATCGCGGCCGCCCCCGACCCGGCGGCCGAGCGGGCCGCGCTCCAGGCCCGCCAGCCCAGCGGGCGCCTGGTCACCGCCCAGCAGGTCGCCGACGCCGTCGCCTACCTCGCCGGACCCTCGGCCGCGGCGGTCACCGGCACCGCGCTCCCCGTGGACGGCGGCCTGCACGCGCTGCGCCCCACCCCTCCGCCCCTTCCCCCGGAACCGCTGCCCTGAGCGGTGCCGGACCGGTCCGGGGCCGGTCCGGGGCCGGTCCGGGGCCGGTCCAGGGCCGCTCCGGGGCCGCTCCGGGGCCGGTCCGCGCGAGGAGCCTCCACGGACGGGACGTCCTAGCATGAAAGACACGGATCAGCGGAAATGGGACGCCCCTGATGGTCACGCCGGAGGGAAGCGCGGCGGCGCCGGCGAAGGCGCCGTTCGACCTTGCCTACGCCGCGTCGGCGCTGATCGACGGCGAGGGGACGATCGTCGGCTGGACGGCCGCCGCGGAGCACCTGCTGGGCTACCCGGCCGCGGAGGCGCTGCACCGCCCCGCCGCGCAGCTGCTCGCCTCGTCCGGCCAGGCCGCCAAGGCCGCGGAGGTCGCCGCCCAGTGGCACGACCAGGACATCTGGGGCGGTCTGGTGGCCGCCCGGCACCGTGACGGACGCCGGATCGAGCTGGGCCTGCGGGTGTCCACGCTGGCGGCGCCCGACGGGCACGCGCGCTGGCTGGTGTCCGGGATCGACCTGGCCAGGACCCCGTCCTGGGCGGTGAGCAGCGCCATCCTGGAGGGCTTCCTCACCCGGTCCCCGATCGGCATGGCCGTGCTCACCCCCGACCTGCGGTACGTGTGGCTCAACGAGACCCTGGAGCGCTTCGCCGGCGTGCCGCGCGAGCACCGCATCGGGATGCGCATGAGCGACTCCCTGCCCGGTCTGGACACCGAGGCGCTGGAGAACATCATGCGCGAGGTGCTGCTGACCGGTGAGCCGGTGATCGACCACGAGTACCAGGGCTGGACGCTGGCCGCCCCCTACCGGGAGCGGTCCTTCTCCACCTCCTTCTACCGCCTGGACGACGCCGAGGGCCGGGTGATGGGCGTCTGCTACATGGGCATGGACGTCACCGACCGGTGGCGCGCCCGGGGCCGGCTCGCGCTGCTCAACGAGGCCGGGGCCTGCATCGGGAGCACCCTGGACGTCACCCGCACCGCCCAGGAACTGGCCGACGTGTCGGTCCCGCGGCTCGCCGACTTCGTCACCGTCGACCTGCTGGAGCCGGTGCTGCGCGGCGACGAACCACCGGCCGGCGGCGCGCTGGGCAGGGTGCCGCTGCGCCGCGCCGCGATGCGCTCGGTGCACCCGGGCACCCCAGAGTCGATCGTCGCGCTCGGCGAGCGGATCAACGCCGGCGCCACCTCGCCGCACGTGCGCTGCATGACCTCCGGCCGGCCCGAGATCGAGGCCGACATCGCCATCGACCGCGCGTCGTGGCTCACCGACGACCCGGCCCGCGCGGCCAAGATCCGCGAGTTCGGGATGCGTTCGGTGATGTGGGTGCCGCTGCGGGCCCGGGGCACGGTCCTCGGCGTGGTGACCTTCATCCGGCACCGCCGGCCCGGCCCCTTCGAGCCGGACGACCTGCTGCTCGCCGAGGAGCTCGTGGCCCGCGCCGCGGTGTGCGTGGACAACGCCCGGCGCTGGACCCGCGAGCACGAGGCGGCGCTCACCCTGCAGCGCAGCCTGCTGCCGCAGACCCTGGCCGGCGGCACGGCGCTGGAGGTCGCCTCCCGCTACCTGCCCACCGACATCCAGGACGGCGTGGGCGGCGACTGGTTCGACGTCATCCCGCTCTCCGGGGCGCGGATCGCGCTGGTGGTCGGGGACGTCGTCGGGCACGGGCTCACCGCGGCGGCGACGATGGGACGGCTGCGGACGGCCGTCCACACCCTCGCCGACATGGACCTGCCGCCCGACGAACTGCTGGCGCACCTGGACGACCTCATCATGCGGCTCACCGAAGGGGAGAGCGCCGACGCGTCCGTGGCCACCACCGTCATTGGCGCCACCTGCCTGTACGCCGTCTACGACCCGGTGACCCGGCGGCTGACGATGGCCCGGGCCGGGCACCCGCCGCCCGCGGTCGTCGACCCCTCCGGCCGGGTCACCTTCGCCGAACTGCCCGCCGGCCCGCCGCTCGGCCTGGGCGCCATGCCCTTCGAGTCCGCCGAACTCGAACTGGCCGAGGGCAGCATCATCGCCCTCTACACGGACGGCCTGATCGAGACCTTCGGCGAGGACGTCGACGTGGGCCTGGAGAGGCTCGCGCACGCCCTGGCCCACCCCGAACTTCCGCTGCAGGACCTGTGCTCGGCCGTGCTGGAGCGTCTGCTGCCCGGTCCGCCCGCCGACGACGTCGCCCTGCTCGTCGCCCGTACGCACGCGCTCACCACGGACCGGTTCGTCGCCTGGGACCTGCCGGTCGACCCGGCGGTCGTCAGCCAGGCCCGGGCGCTGGCCGCGCGCCAACTCGCCGAGTGGGGGCTGGAGGAGTTGCGGACGACCACCGAACTGGTCGTCAGCGAGCTGGTCACCAACGCCATCCGGCACGCCTCGGGGCCGATCCGGCTGCGGCTGATCCGGCAGTCGGTCTTCATCTGCGAGGTCTACGACGGCAGCAACACCGTGCCGCGGCTGCGGCACGCCCGGACCACCGACGAGGGCGGCCGCGGGCTCTTCCTCGTCGCCCAGCTGACCCGCCGGTGGGGCACCCGCTACACCGCGGACGGCAAGCTGATCTGGGCGGAGCAGGAGATACCGGACGTCCACCCGGGCTGAGCCCGGCGCGTCAGTCCCCGAGGGCGGCCGGGTCCATGTGCACGACCTCCCACAGGTGGCCGTCCGGGTCCTGGAAGCTGCGGCCGTACATCGGCCCCTGGTCCATGGGCTCGTTCGAGGGCGACCCGCCCGTGGCCAGGGCCGCGTCGGCCAGCTCGTCCACGCGCTCCCGCGACTCGACGCCCAGGCAGAGGATGGACTCGGTGGTCTTCGTGGCGTCCGCGACCTCCTTCTTGGTGAACTGCCGGAAGAAGGGCTCGACGAGCAGCATCGCGAAGATGCCCTCGCCGATCACCATGCACGCGGCGTTGTCGTCGGTGAACCGGGCGTCGAAGGAGAAGCCGAGGCCACCGAAGAAGGCCTTCGACCTGGGCAGGTCCTGCACCGGGAGGTTGACGAAGATCTGGGTCGGCATGGTCCGCCTCGTTCCGTTCCGGGGTTTCTGTCAGTGGTCTGTGCTGAAGTAGACCCGTGGACGCTCCGGAACTCATCGGAAGGCGGAGGAGAACCATGAGCGATCTCGCTGCACCCCCGGACGTGGCGCAGGAGCTGGAGCGCTACCGCGCGGAGCTGACCGGCTACTGCTACCGGATGCTGGGCTCGGCCTTCGAGGCGGAGGACGCCGTCCAGGAGACGATGGTGCGCGCCTGGCGGGCGTACGACCGGTTCGAGGGCCGCTCCAGCCTGCGTTCCTGGCTGTACCGCATCGCCACCAACGCGTGCCTGGACATCCTGGGCGGCACCGGGCGCCGGGCCCGCCCGATGGACCTGGCCTCGCCCGGCAGCGCCGACGGCCCGCTGCCCGGCACCCTGCCGGAGAGCACCTGGATCTCCCCCGCCCCTGACGGCCGCGTCCTGCCCGAGACGGGCGACCCCGCCGACCTCGCCGACCAGCGCGAGAGCGTGCGCCTGGCGTTCGTCGCCGCCCTGCAGCACCTCGCGCCGCGCCAGCGGGCCGTGCTCATCCTGCGGGAGGTGCTGGCCTGGAAGGCGGCCGAGGTCGCCGAGCTGCTCGACACCACCGTCGCCTCGGTCAACAGCGCGCTGCAGCGGGCCCGCGCCGCCCTGGCCGCCGCCGGCCCCGCCACGACCGACCCGGCCCGTCCGCTCGACGAGGAGCAGCGCGCCCTGCTCGGCCGCTACGTCGCCGCCTTCGAGTCCTACGACCTCGACGCCCTCACCTCACTGCTCCACGAGGACGCCACGCTGTCGATGCCGCCCTTCGGCCTGTGGCTGCGCGGATCCGCGGACATCAGGGCCTGGATGCTCGGGCTCGGCTCCGGCTGCCGCGATTCGCGGCTGGTCCCGGTCACGGCCAACGGCACACCGGGCTTCGGGCAGTACCGGCCCAGCCCCGACGGCGGTCACGAGCCGTGGGCGCTGCAGGTCATCGAGATATCAGACGGCCGGATCACCGGGCTCAACTCCTTCCTCGACACCGAGCGGCTCTTCCCGCTGTTCGGCCTCCCCGCGCGCCTCGGACCCGAGGCCCGCTAGCCCGCCCAGCCCGGTGAGCGCCAGCAGTTCCCGCAGCGCGCCCCCGGCGCCCCGCAGCCGGATCCGGCCGCCGTGGCGCCGGGCGGTCAGCTGCAACCGCGCGATGGCGTCGACCAGCACGACGTCCGGGACGCCGTCGAGCCCGCCCACGTCGCACAGCACCGTCCCGCCGCCCCGCTCGGCCAGCAGCGCGCGCAGCCGCTCCACCAGCGGCGGGATCCCGGAGCGGTCGAGCCTCCCGGTCAGGACGAGCACGGCGGGCCCACCGCCCGGTCGGGACGCGGGCGGGGGCGGCGCGGGCCGGGCCATGGGCGACCTCCTGGGGCGGATGCGGGGATGCGTACCGCGTACGTCCCTAGGACCGCCGGCGGCGCCGTAATCCATCGGCGCCGCGCGTCACCGTCCGAGCAGCGCCGTGATCTCCCGCGGGTCCCAGGCCCCGTCGGCGCACTCCGCGAGGTAGGCCGCGATGCCGGGCAGGTCCCAGGCGCCCGTCTCGGCCAGGCCCTCGGCGATGTGCCGCAGGTAGATCCCGGACGGCCTGACGTGCTCGGCCCCGCCGGAGCCCCAGGGCGCGGTGAAGGTGAGCACCGGGTGACCGTCCACGTCCCCGGGGTACAGCAGCGTCTCGTACCGCCCGTCGCCCAGCCGGGCCCTGCCGTGCCGGAGCACCTCGGCGAGGTCGAGGTCGGAGCCCGGCGACCGGTACATCTCCTGGGCCGCGATGTCCGAGAACTGACCGACCGTCAGCAGATGGGCCCTGGCGCGCACGCCGCCGCCCGGCACGTCGCCGTCGTAGAAGGCCCGGCCGCCCGACCAGACCGGCGACCGCGTCGCGAAGTACATCCGCCCGGGCAGTTCCAGCGGCACCGACCGCAGCGGCGGGCGCGCGTCCCGGCAGCCCGGGTACTCCCGGCCGCCGCCGGGGGGCACCCCGCCGGCGAGGTAGCTGTTGAGGCGCACGAGGTGGGTGTTGGAGCCGTAGGCCGCGTACCAGACGAAACCGGGCGGCCGGTCCCGCCGCACGGCACGCCGGGGCCCCACGCGCTGCGGTGTGGTCACCGCTCCATCATGCGGGCGCCGCGGGGTCAGGCGGCCGGCACCGTGCCGCGGATCTGCCGCAGGAAGGCCGCGTTGTCCGGGGTCGCCCGCATCCGCTCCAGCAGCGTCTCGAAACTCCCCGCACCGCGCAGCGCCCGCCGCAGACCGCGCGCGGCCGCCAGCTCCGCGGGACTGAGCAGCAGTTCCTCACGCCGGGTCCCCGACGGGCCGACGTCCACCGCAGGGAAGACCCGCCGGTCGGCCAGCCCCCGGTCCAGCCGCAACTCCATGTTGCCGGTGCTCTTCATTTCCTCGAAGAAGTAGTCGTCGGCGCGCGATCCGGTGTCGACCAGCGCGGTGGCCAGGATGGTCAGCGAACCGCCCTCCTCCGCGAGGCGCGCCGAGCCGAACAGCCGCTTCGGGCCGAGCAGCGCCGCCGCGTCGACACCTCCGGACAGCGTCCGGCCGCCCGAGGAGGCCGCGTTGTTGTGCGCCCGGCACAGCCGGGTGAGGGAGTCCAGCAGCACGACCACGTCCCGGCCGGTCTCGACCAGGCGCTTGGCCCGCTCGACGGCCAGTTCGGCGACGGCGATGTGCTGCTTGGGCGTGCGGTCGAAGGTCGAGGCGACGACCTCGCCCCGCACCGACCGCCGCATGTCGGTGACCTCCTCCGGCCGTTCGTCCAGGAGCACCACCATCAGGTGGCACTCGGGGTGGTTGTCCGCGACGGCGTCGGCCAGCCGCCGCAGCAGCATCGTCTTGCCGGCCTTCGGCGGCGCCACGATCAGCCCGCGCTGGCCCTTGCCGACGGGGGCCAGCAGATCCACGACCCGGGTGGTCAGACCGCCCTGCGGGCACTCCAGGCGCAGCCGCTCGGACGGGTGGAGCGGGGTCAGGTCCGCGAAGTGCCGCCGCCCGCGGGCCAGGCCGGCGGGCAGCCCGCCGACCTGGTCGGCCCGTACGAGGGCGCGGGAGCGACCGGCCGTGGCCACGCCTTCGACGGCGTCGCCCTTGCGCAGCCCGTGCCGCCTGATCACCTCCGGCGGCACCGGGACGTCGTGCGGGCCCTGCGCGTAGCCGGCGGTGCGCAGGAAGCCGCGCCCGCCCTCGACGTCGAGGACCCCGGCGACGGCGACGAGTCGTTCGCCCGAGGGGGAGGAAGCGGGAGTGGGGGTGGGGGCGGTGGTGGGAGCTGTGGACATACGTGGTCCTCGGGAGAAGGGCGCGTACGGCGGCGGAATCGGCCGGCCGCCGGGACACGCGGCGCAAGAGGCGGAGCCTCGGGAAGATCGCCGACGCGGGGCGCGGGCGAAGGGGAACACCGCAGTGGCTGCGGGAGCGGACCGCCGGGCGGTCACGCGGGGGAGCACCGGCGCCGAAGAGGGGCGCACAGCCGTGCTTCTCGCACTGTAGCACCACCTCCCCGGGCGGGGGACCGCCTCGATGTCGCGAACCTGTCACGCCCCGGTCCGGATACGGCACGGCCAACCGCCCCGGACCCGGGGGCGGTTACGGTCGCCGGGTGAAGTCCGTGCCGATCGCCGCCGTCGCCGTGGCCGCGCTGCTGGCCGTCCCCGCGTGCACGGCGCCCTCCGGCGGCCGGCCCTCCCCCGCGAACCCCTCCGCCGACGGACAGGAGGTCAGGGCGGTCATGCCCACCTGGATCCACGGGCTGCGGGTCATCGGCGCCCGGGGCACCGGCGGCGCCTGCCGCTGGTCGACGAGCTACCCGTCCGTCCCGGGCGCACGGCCGCTGACCCGGACGCTCGACCGCGAGGTGCGCCGCGGGTTGCGGGACTTCCTGGCCGCGCACGGGCACGGTGCCGCCTGCGCGGGCGAGTTCACCATCTCGTACACGTTCCTGGCCGCGTCCGGGGACGTGCTCGGCGTCCAGCTGACGACGGCCGAGGGCACCGCCGCCGGGGACGGCACCACCTCCGGGAGCGGCACCACGACGGCCACGTACTGGTACGACGGCCGCTCCGGCGAGGTGCTGCCCGCCCTCGCCATGGTCGGTCCGGACGCGGCCGGCGACCTCGCCGGGCACCTGGTCCGGGCGCTCGCCGCCCGCGCCGGCCACGACCCGCGCGGGCTCCGCGCGCTGCAGGACCCGGCGGCACGCCGCGCCGTCCTGGACGACCTGGCCTTCACCGGCTGCGGGAACCTGGTCGTGACGTTCGACCGGGGCGAGGTCGCGGCCCCGCCCACGGGCCGGCAGAAGGTCGTGCTCCCGCGCGCCGCCGTGGAACCGCTGCTGTCCGCGTTCGGGCGGCGCGTCCAGCGGCAGGCGATGCGTCCCCGCCACGAGCAGGGCGGCTGACACCGATACTGGGGGCGTGCGCCTGACCTTCGCCCACGACGCGGTCGTGACCCTCGCCCCCGGCGGCGACGAGCGTGCCCCCGGTGCCGCGGTCACCGTCGCCCTGTGCGGTCACTGGGAGCACGAACCGCCGTGCCCCCTGGCGCCCCACCACACCGCCGTCACGGCCGGGCCCGGCGGCACGCTGCGGCTGCGCGTGCTGTTCGCGTCCGCGCCCGGCGACGAGGCCGAGGTCCGCCGCCGGATCGACGCCGCCCTGGCGGCGGGCGGACTCGGCACCACCCACTGGGAGTTCGGCGGCTCCCGGCCGGGCGAGCCACGGCCCGACGAGGCCGCGCACGCGGCACGTCTCAGCGCGTGAGCGAGGCCGCGTCCCCCATCACGACGACCGGCTCAGCCCAGTGGATCAGCCCGGCGCTCCCGTACCGGTCGGGCGGCCCGGACCGGTCGGCCCGCCGGGGGACGCCGAGGTGTAGCTCGCGGTCTTGAGGCTGGTGGTGACCGCGGCGATGGTGTCCTTCGCCGTACGGTTGAAACAGGCGCTGACCACGAGACCGACGGAGGACGCGGGGTCCGGGTCCTCCCCCCAGGCCGTGAGCTCCCACTGGCCGCCGAGCGCGCGGCAGCCCGCACCCGCGGACGCCACGCCCTTCACCACGAACCGGCCGGACCTCGTGCCGTCGCCCACGGACGCCCCCACCTGTTCGAAGGCGATCAGCACCCCGCCCTCGGCGACCTTGTCCACGGGCGGGCACACCGAGTAGCGGATCATCTCCTGCTTCGTGCACCCGCCGGGCTCGTGGAGCGGCCCGGAGCCGACGAACCCGACCACCAGGCCCCGCGGGTCGGTGGTCACGAGGGACCGCCAGCCCTCGCCGGGCAGTTTCAGCGTCAGCCCGGACAGGGCGTCCAGACTGACCAGCGCGTAGCCGGGGTGCGTGCTCCTCGTCGACGTCGGCAGGGGGGACCCCGGGGCGGGCACCGCGCGGGACGGGGACGCGGCGGGGAGGACGTGCTGCCCCCGGGGCGTCACGGGACCCGCGGGCTGCAGCAACGCGGCGGCCACCACCGCCGCCGCCGTGACACCGCCGACCGCGGCCACCGCCCCGGCGACCACCCGGCGCCGCCTGCGCCGCCGAACCCGCCGCCTGATCTGCGCCATCCGGTCGTGGGGCGCGGCCGGCTGCGGGACGACGCGCTCCAGCAGCACGCTCAGCTCCCACTCCTCCTCCGGCTCAGGCTCCTCATCCACACCGCTCACCACCCTTCGCCAGGCTCGGCACCGCCGCGACCTGCCCCCGCAGCATGGCCAGCGCCTTGGCGGCCTGGCTCTTCACCGTGCCCGGCCGGCAGCCGAGCACCTCGGCGGTCTCCTCGACGCTCAGGTCCTCGAAGTAGCGCAGCACGACCACCGCCCGCTGCCGCGCGGGCAGCCGGCGTATCAGCACCGCGAGCGACTGCTCCAGGTCGACCGAGGCGAACGGGTCCGCCACCGCCGTCACCGTGTCCGGCACCTCGCCGTGCGGCACCTCGCCCCGCCAGCGGCGCTGCCACCACGAGGAGGCCGTGTTCACCAGGGCCCTGCGCACGTACGCCTCCGGGTTCTCCGCGGCTATGCCCCGCCACTTCGGCCACACCTTGGCCAGGACCGTCTGCAGCAGGTCCTCCGCCAGGTGCGTGTCCCCGGTCAGCAGCCAGGCGACCCGCAGCAACCGCGGCCCGCGCGCGGCGACGAACTCCTCGAAGTCCGTCTCCGCATCCCTCACCGTGGTGTCCTTGCCATCGCGTTCCTGTCCGTGCTCCCAGCAGCCTCACACCCCCATGAACCGTCTGGGACCCCGGACCGGTTGCCAGGAATCCGGGATCGCCCTCGTTCGTTGCCGCCTCGGACGGGCGCGCGGCACGCGGTCGTCCCCCAACTGACTGCAGACGAAAGGGCGTTCCCTGTGACAGCCGCCTCCGCACCCGATCAGCCGGAAGCAAGGAGAGCCAGCCGGTGAGCAATGTCACCAAAGGCCTCGGCAAGGTCGAGGTCCGGCTCAAGTGGGACCCCAGCCCGCTCGGCGCACCCGCCAGCGACCTGGACATCGTCGCGGCCACCTACAGCACCGCCGACCCGCACGGCGTCCCGGCGTACCTCGTCCACTTCGACAGCCGCTCCCCGGACGGCACCATCACGCTCAACCGCGACAGCAAGACCGGCAAGGGGCTGGGCTTCGACGAGATCATGACCCTCGAACTCGACCGGCTCGGTGCCGCCTACCACCGGGTCGTCGTCGGCGTCGTCGTGCAGCAGCGCGACGGCCGGATGACCTTCGGCGACGTCGCGGGCACCGGCGTGCACGTGGTCGAGGGCCACACCGACCTCGCCGCCTCCGACCTCGGCGAGGTCGCGGCCGCCACGGCCGCCACCGTCGGCGAGTTCCGCCGGGGCGACTCCGGCGAGTGGCGCTTCCGCTCCGGCGTCCGCGGGTACGACGCCGATCCGGTGGCCTTCGCCCGTGTGATGGGCGGCGACGCCTCCTGATCGCCGCCGGTAACGCCCGTGCCCTCCCGCGCGCGTCGCGGGAGGGCACGGGCACCACGGAGGGCGGAACCCGGAGGACCTAGACGACGCCCTGCGCCGTCATCGCCTCGGCCACGCGCAGGAAGCCCGTGACGTTGGCGCCGAGGACGTAGTCGTCCGGCGTGCCGCCGTACGCCGCGGCGGTGGCCCGGCAGTGGGTGTGGACGTCGCGCATCACCTGCGCGAGCCGGGCCTCGGTCCGCTCGAAGGTCCACAGCTCACGGGACGCGTTCTGCTGCATCTCCAGCGCCGAGGTCGCCACGCCGCCCGCGTTGGCCGCCTTGCCCGGGCCGAAGAGCACGTCCGCCTCCCGGAACACCTCGATCGCCTCCGGGGTGCACGGCATGTTCGCGCCCTCGGCGACCGCCAGCACGCCGTTCTTCACCAGCGACCCGGCGTCCTGCCCGTCCAACTCGTTCTGCGTGGCGCAGGGCAGCGCGACGTCGCACGGCACGTCGAAGACCGAGCCTCGCTCGGAGTACCGCGCGGAGGGCTTGGCCTCCGCGTACGCCGACAGCCGCGCCCTGCGCACCTCCTTGATCTCCTTCAGCAGCTCCAGGTCGATGCCGGCCTCGTCGACGACGTAGCCGCCGGAGTCCGAGCAGGCCACCACCGAGCCGCCCAGCGCGCGCACCTTCTCGATCGCGTAGACGGCGACGTTGCCCGACCCGGAGACCACCGCCCTGCGCCCCTCGAAGCCCTGCCCTCGCGTGGCCAGCATCTCGGCCGCGAAGTACACCGCCCCGTACCCCGTCGCCTCGGTCCGCGCGTGCGAGCCGCCCCAGGCGACGCCCTTCCCGGTCAGCACGCCCGCCTCGAAACGGTTGGTGATCCGCTTGTACTGCCCGAAGAGGTAGCCGATCTCCCGGCCGCCCACGCCGATGTCACCGGCCGGCACATCGGTGTGCTCGCCCAGGTTCCGGTGGAGCTCGGTCATGAACGACTGGCAGAAGCGCATGACCTCGCCGTCGGAACGGCCCTTGGGGTCGAAGTCGGAGCCGCCCTTGCCGCCGCCGATCGCCAGCCCGGTCAGCGCGTTCTTGAAGATCTGCTCGAAGCCGAGGAACTTCACGATGCCGAGGTCCACGCTCGGGTGGAAGCGCAGACCCCCCTTGTACGGGCCGAGCGCGCTGCTGAACTCCACCCGGAAGCCCCGGTTGACCTGCACGCGTCCCCGATCGTCCACCCACGGCACCCGGAAGATCACCTGCCGCTCCGGTTCGCACATCCGCTCCGCGATCCGGGTCCCCAGGTACTCCGGGTGCCGTTCCAGCGCCGGCGCCAGCGAGCGCAGCACCTCCCCCACCGCCTGGTGGAACTCCGTCTCGCCGGCATTGCGCCGGCAGACGTCCGCGTAGACGGCCTCGATGTGAGCACTGACGTTCATGCGCGCCTTCCCTCGTCCGATGTCCCGGACGCGCCCGCCGTGGCGCCGCGTCCGTCCGTTGCCGTGTCAACGAGTACGGATGGAAGAAAGCAAGGTGTCACCCGGAGCAACTCCGCACACCGGAAGTCACCGGGTCACCCGTACGGGCCGCGCCCTTTTGGTATGGGCGCGGCCCCGCGACGCGGACGGGCTACCCGACGGGAATCGGCCGGGCCCCGATACGGGCGCAGGCCTGGTCCTGGTCGAGGCCGTCGGCGGGCCAGACGACCTTGCCGGCGGCGCCGGGGTAGTAGCAGGCCGCGAAGGACGTGGGGACGGGCTCGGACGGGCCCCACATCTGCTCCCAGCGCCCGGCGCAGGCCTTGCCGGGGTCCCTGGGGTCGAAGGCCTTGATCGCGTCGGACGGCAGACCCGAGAGGTCCGCGTCGCGCGCCAGCGTCCGGGCGCACATCACCTGCGCCCCGGCGTCCTTCCCCCACGGCAGTCCCCCGGCGACGGCGACGACCCCGCCGCCGGCCAGCGCGGCGACGACCGCGCCGCCGGCCACGGCGACCCGCAGCGACCGCCGCCGCGCGCTCCGCGGCGCCGCCCGGTCCAGCACGGACCGCAGCGTCTCCCGCCCGTCCGCCGACCGCGCCCAGCCGTCGGCGCCCTGCGGGCGCAGCTCCCGGACGGCGTCCAGGACAGGGTCGTTCGTCATGCGTGTACCTCCGAATCGAGCGGGGTGAAGGATGCGGGTCGCGGCTCCAGGGCGGCGCGGAACCTCTTGCGGGCCCGGTGCAGCCGCAGCGCGTAGGCCGCCCTGGTGCAGCCCAGGGCCTTGGCCGCCTGCTGCGCGCTCAGGTCGTACCAGCCGGTGAGCAGCAGCACTTCGCGGTCGTTCTCGGACAGCGACATCAGCACCCGGAACACGCGCTCACGGTCGCCTATGCGGTCCTCGAACACCTCCTGCGGCGCACGGTCCATCACCGCGGCCATCCGCGCCGCGAGCGCCTGCCTGCGCAGGTCCGACCGCACCCGGTTGGCGAGCAGCCGGCGCGCCGCCGCCAGCAACCAGGGCAACGCGTCCTCCGGTACGGACCGCTGCTTGCGCCAGGCCAGCAGGAAGGTCTCCGAGAGCACGTCCTGCGCGGTCTCGCGATCCGTACGGTGCATCAGGTAACCCATCACCCGGTCGGCATGGGCCTCGAACCACTCCTCCACCAACCCGTGCCCTCGCGGACCCTCACGTGCCGTCATGCGCACCCTTCCCTCCCAGAACAGGCTGTCACTGGGGAATGTCCGGCACGGCCCCGCCGATTACAGCGCGCCTGCGGCCCTGCCCCGGGTCCCGGGCTCCGGCCCCGGTGGTCACGGCCGGGGTGGCGGCCGCCCGGAAGATCACGTCGGAGGGCCGATCGTCCGGGGAACGCGAAAGGGCCGGGTCAGTGGAACTGACCCGGCCCTTCACTGTGGAGCCGCCTAAGGGAATCGAACCCTTGACCTACGCATTACGAGTGCGTCGCTCTGGCCGACTGAGCTAAGGCGGCAGGCTGCCGAGACAGCTTCGCATCGGCAGCGGGCACAAGTCTACACAGTTCTTGAGGAGCCCCTGACCAGGGTGCTGTCGGGTCGGGACGGGGCGATCGGGCCCCTCACGGGGTCAGCAGGTCTTGCCGTCCGCCGGAGGCGTGCCGTCGAGGAGGTAGCGGTTGACGGCGGAGTCGATGCAGCTGCTGCCGCGGGCGTACGCCGTGTGGCCGTCGCCGTTGTAGGTGAGCAGGACGCCTGAGTCGAGCTGGCCGGCGAGCGACTTGGCCCAGGCGTACGGCGTGGCGGGGTCGCGGGTGGTGCCGACGACCAGGATGGGGTCGGCGCCGGTGGCCTCGATGCGGTGGGGCTTGCCGGTCGGCGCGACGGGCCAGTACGCGCAGATCAGGCTGGACCACGCGAGGTTCTTGCCGAAGTGCGGGGACTCGGCGGTGAACGCGGAGACGGACTGCTCGGCGGCCGGCGGGCCGGACAGGGCCGGCGGCAGGTCTAGGCAGTTCACGGCGGCGTTGGCGTACATGAGGTTGTCGTAGCGGCCGCGGTCGTCGCGCTCGTAGTACGTGTCGGACAACGCGAGCAGACCGCTTCCGTCGCCCTTGTTCGCCTTGGTGAGGGCGGTGCGCAGGGTGGGCCACATCGACTCGTCGTACATCGCGGCGATCACGCCGGTGGTGCCGAGCGCCTCGGTCAGCTTGCGGTCGCTGCCGGTGTTCAGGGGCTTGGCGTCCAGCTGCTTGAAGAAGGCGTCGAGGCGGTGCCCGGCGTCGGCGGAGCTCTTGGTGCCGAGCGGGCAGTCGCGGTGGCCGACGCAGTCCCGGGCGAAGGCGTCGAAGGCGGTCTCGAAGCCGGAGGCCTGGCCGCGGCTCGCGTCGAGGGCCGAGATCGACGGGTCGACGGCGCCGTCGAGGACGAGCCGGCCGGCCTTGTCGGGGAACAGCTCGGCGTAGGTGGCGCCCAGGAACGTGCCGTAGGACTTGCCGACGTAGTTGAGCTTGCGGTCGCCGACCAGGACGCGGAAGACGTCCATGTCGCGGGCGGAGTCCACCGTGCTGATGTGCTTGAGCAGTTTGGCGGAGCGCTGCTCGCAGCCCCCGGCGAACTCCTTGTCGGCGGCGACGAGGGCGTTGACCTCGGCGCCGTCGTCCGGGGTGACGTCGGTCGCCGTGAAGGCGTCCATCTGGCGGTCGCTGAGGCACTCGACGGGCTCGCTGCGGGCCACACCGCGCGGGTCGATGGCGGCCATGTCGTAGCGGGAGGTGACCGCCGACGGGTAGCCGAAGGCCGCGTACTGCAGGTAGTCGATCGCGGAGCCGCCGGGGCCGCCCGGGTTGACCAGCAGGGTGCCGAGCCGCTTGCCGCCGTCCTCGGCCCGCTTCCGGGTGACGGCGAGCTTGAGGTCGCTCGCGGCGGACGGGTGGGCGTAGTCGAGGGGGACCCGCATGGTGGCGCACTGCATGCCCGGCATGTCCTTGCACTCGCGCCAGGACAGGCGCTGCTCGTAGTACGGCCGGAGGTTGCCGTAGGCGTCCGCGGGAGCGCCCGAGGGCGGCGGCCCGCCGCGCGAGCCCGTCGGGGACGAGGCGGCGGCACTGTGCGTGCTGCCTCCGGTCGTGCACGCGGACAGCATCAGCCCGGCGACGGCGAGGACGGTGCCGGAGGTACGGAGCAGGCGCGGGGTGTGCATCGGAGCCTCGGTTCCTCGTGGTGGTCATCTGGAGCGTATCCGGAGGGCCGGTGGCGAACCGTCCTCCACAGTCCTCATACGGGTGATTCCGGCCCGCGTCGTCAGGGACGGTCCGGGCCGTCGAGCTTCTCGGTCGCGTACCCGGCCACGAGGGCGAAGAGCCGCCGCCGCGGGGCGATGCCGTCCAGCACCCGCACCCCGGCGGACACGCCACGCACCCGTTCCCGCAGGGCGAGGGCGGAGCGCCGCGCGTCCTCCTCTCCGGAGGGTACGGCGAGCAGCAGCGCGGGGCGCGGCATGTCACCCCCGGGGTAGCCGCGGTCGGTGGAGGAGTAGTACGGCGGCGGGCCGGACCGGTCGATCCCGTCGTAGCCGCCCGAGACGCCGATCGCCGCGGTGTACCCCTCGGGGTCGGTCAGCTGCTGCCGTACGACGCAGGCCGCGTCCCCGTCGGCGCCCAGCAACGCCCGCGCGGGGCGGCCGGGCAGGACGCGGTAGAGCCGGGCGACCGCGACCGGGACGGCCGCGGGACGGGCCCCCGGGCCGGTGTCGCAGTGGGCGGGCAGCACGACCACGAAGGGGTCGGCGATGCCCCGCAGCGACTGGGCGGCGAAGCCGGCGAACAGATCCGGGTCGGCGGGGTCGATGTGGGCCACGACCAGGGGGAAGTACACCCCGACGGAGTCCGGGTAGTCGTACTGCGGGGGCAGCCAGACCCGCGTGCCGTCGGACAATTCCTGGAGCGTGCCCCCGGCCGGGTGACCGAGGGTGCGCGGCGGCTCCAGCCCGGCGTCCACGGGGTCGGACGGCACCGGCCGCGGGGGTGGCGCGGACGGCGGCCGGGACGGCGGAGGGGCGGCGGCGGTGACCGGGCGGGGCGGCGAGGGCGACGGATCCGCCGGGCCGGACGGCGACCAGACGGCCAACGTGACCGCCACCGCGGCGGCCAGCGCGGACCCCGCGCCGCGCAGCACCGTGCCGGTGCGCTCGACGGGCAGTTCGTACGCGCGGCCCGCGCGCTGCTCCCACCAGTGCCGCAGGGCCGAGCGGGCGAGCGCCACCGCCACGGCCCCGGCCACGGTCAGCAGCGCGTACAGAACGACGACCTCGGCCACCTCGGGCACGTGCGGCACCACCTCGGCAGGTCCCCCACGGCGCTTCGGGCACGGGCGCGGCACCCGCGCCGGAGGCAGGGGGGAGCGCACCCCGTGCGCTGGGATCACCCCCGCGGGGACAGCGGCCGGGGGCACCGCACAGCAGCCTGCGGCAAGGCCGGGCGCACCGGGGAGCGGCGACGCGCGGGCGCCGCAAACGATCACCCGTCCGCCGGATGATCAAGGCGCGGGGGCGGCCGCGCGGCCGGTCCCGCGCGCCGGCGGTCAGCCCGCGCGCAGGGCCAGCGTCATCGCCTCGACGGCCAGCAACGGCGCGACGTTCCTGTCCAGGGCCCCACGGCAGGCGAGCACGGCCTCGATGCGGCGCAGCGTGTTCTCCGGCCGCGAAGCCGCCGCGATCCGCTCGACGGCGTCCCGCGCCTCGACGTTCGCGATGGCGACGGACGTGCCGACCTGCACCGCCAGCACGTCCCGGTAGAAGCCCGCCAGGTCGGTGAGGGCCAGGTCGAGGGTGTCGCGCTGGGTACGGGTGGACCGGCGCTTCTGCCGGTCGGCGAGCTCCTTCATCACGCCCGCCGTGCCGCGCGGCATCCGGCTGCCCGCCCCCGCGGCCGCGCCGAGCGCCGTGCGCAGTTCCTCGGTCTCCTTGGCGTCCATCTCCTCGGAGACCTGCTTGGCGTCCTCGGTCGCCGCGTCCACCAGTTCCTGCGCGGCCTTGAGGCAGCCCCCGACGTCGTCCACGCGCAGCGGCAGCCTCAGCACTGCCGCGCGGCGGGTGCGCGCCCCCTCGTCGGTGGCGAGCCGTCGGGCGCGGTCGATGTGCCCCTGCGTGGCACGGGCAGCGGCCTCGGCGATCACGGGGTCGATGCCGTCGCGCCGGACCAGCACGTCGGCGACGGCGTCCACGGGCGGGGTGCGCAGCACCAGGTGCCGGCAGCGCGAGCGGATCGTCGGCAGCACGTCCTCGATGGAGGGCGCGCACAGCAGCCACACCGTCCGGGGCGCGGGCTCCTCCACGGCCTTGAGCAGCACGTTGCCGGCGCCCTCGGTGAGGCGGTCGGCGTCCTCCAGCACGATCACCTGCCAGCGGCCGGAAGCGGGCGACAGCGTGGAGCGGCGGACGAGGTCGCGGGTGTCCTTCACGCCGATGGAGAGCAGGTCGGTGCGGACCACCTCGACGTCGGCGTGCGTACCGACCAGGGTCGTGTGGCAGCCGTCGCAGAAGCCGCAGCCCGGCGCCCCGCCCAGCGCCCGGTCCGGGCTCACGCACTGCAGCGCGGCGGCGAAGGCGCGGGCGGCCGTGTCACGGCCCGCGCCGGGCGGGCCGGTGAACAGCCAGGCGTGCGTCATCTTCGACGCCGTCGGCAGCGCGGTGCGCGCGGCAGCCGCCGTCACATAGGCGTCGGCGTCCCGTGCGGCGGCGGCCAACTGCTCCGCCACCCGGTCCTGGCCGACCAGGTCGTCCCATACCGCCATCGTGCCCGCCCGTCCTGTGGTGCCGCTGCCCTTGCGTTGTCCGGCCCCACCATTGTCGGGTACGCCACGGACACCCTGCGGGGCGGGCGGGGGGAGTGCGTCGTTGTTCCGGCTGGTTGTCATGTGCGGCGCCGTTGTGGTTGCGGTTTCTCCCCCGCCCTCCCGCCCGATTGCCCGGCGCGATTGGTGCGGGCCTCGCGCGGTTGGTGGTGGGCCGGGGGCGGGGCCTTCGGGGCTGGGCATTCTGGACCGCATATTTATGTGCATGACGGGCGGCACTTGTCGTGCCGCCCGTGCCGCACAACAAATACACGTCAGCGTCCAGAACGCCCACTCTCCCCCAGCCTTCGGCCGGGGGTGCCCCCAACTCCCCCGCCCCCTCCCTATCGCCGGGCGACCAACGGCCGGAAGGTGGCTGAGAAGGCGGTCCGGGGTCGCCGCAAGTGCCTCACTCACCCCCACCGGCCGTCAGTCGCCCCAACCGTCGAAGGGGGTGTGGCGGGGTGCGCCCGGAAGCGACGAGCGGCGGACCCGGGTGCCGAACGATGTGGACGTAAACCGCGAGCGCTGTGGGGGTCCCCCCGGCCGAAGGCTGGGGGAGACGTGCGCCGGCGCGGCCCCGACCCCAACCCAACAGAGCGCAGGCCCGCACTGACCGCGCCGGGCAATCGGGAGGGCGGGCGGGGAAACCCCCAACCGCAACCACAACGCACCCGCACGGCAGCGCCAGACGGTCAGCCGGAGGCGCGCCGGTGGCGGCGGGGCCCGGGTCGCGGGACGGGCTTGCGGCGGAGCATCACAAATGTCGCCACCGAGGCGATGCCCAGGGCGACCAGTACGGAGGCCACGCCCGCGGTGACGTCGGAGGGGCCGGTGGAGGTCGACGCGGAGGTGAGCCCCGCCGCGGGGAGGCCCGTGCCCGGGCCGGTGGACGCCGCCGCCGTCACCCCGGGCACGGCGCCCGCGGGCGCGGAGGGGGCGGTGGAGGCGGTGCCCGGCGACGGGGTCGCCGTCCCGGCCGGGCAGGCCACCGTGAAGCGCTGCGGCTTCGCGTCGGAACCGGCCCACCGGAAGCGGTAGTCGCCGTCGGCGAGGACGACACGGCCGGTGCTCCCGGTGCCCCGGGCGCCGGTGACCAGCGTGCCGACGACCGCGTCCTCACCCCGGGCGTACGAGACCGTCCAGTTGACCGGCTGGTCTGGGCCGAAGCCCTCGGCCTTGAAGTAGAAGGTGCACACCGTGGCGCCGTCTTCGCGCGTCCTGCCCAGTGCCTCGTCGTAGAGGCGGACCCCGGACCGGTCGGCGGGCGCGCCGGAGGCGTGCGCGGCCAGGCCCAGGAGGGCCGCGGCGGCGGCAGCGGCGGCGAGGGCCGCCGCCGTGGTACGGATGCGCATGTTCAGAGTGTCCCGGAGACCCGCGCGCGGGGCTGCGCCGGGGTCCTTTTCCGGCCAGTGACATTTGTGGAGCAACGGCGTCCATATCCCCCCGGACGGCGCGCCCGTGGGGCGCACGCCCCGTCAGACGACCGCCGGCGCCGGCCTACAGCGACAGCCGCTGCACCCCGCTCGCGACCGCGCGCTGTTCCGGCACCTCCGTGCCCGTCCAGCAGGAGCCGCGCCGGGCCAGCAGCCGGCGCAGCCACACCTCCGTGGCGACCAGGTCGGCGAGGCCGTCGACGGGCACCGGTTCGCCGTCCGCCGCGGCGCGCAGGGCGGCCCGTACGACCCGGGCCTCGACGAGCCCGGCGTCCGCGAGCAGCGGGGCCTCGAAGAGGTCCAGCAGGTCGTCGACGGCCGCCCGCAGGCCCGCGCGGACGGCGACGGCCGTGGAGACGTGGGAGTTGGCGCCCCAGCCGGGCGGCAGTTCGCGGATGCCCGCGCCCGCCAGCACGGAGCGCAGGATCGTGGTGCGGGCGCCCGGCTGGACGCGCAGCGTCTCGGGCAGCGCCCGGCAGGCCCGCACCACCTGGTTGTCCAGGAAGGGCGCGTGGAGCCGCTGGCTGCGCACCTCGGCGGCCTGCTCGAAGACCCGGTGGTCGGCGGCGTGCCGGGCGAGCACGGCGCGCGCCCGGCGCTCTCCGGGGCGCTCAACCGTCGTAGCCGGCCGGGAAACCGCCTCCTGCAGGCGAACCGATACTTCGGCGAGCGCCTCACCGGTCAGCCAGCGCGCCGCGGGGCCCGGCCGGCACCACGCGAGGGCCGCCAGCGACGCGGTCAGGGCGTCCCCGTGCTCCTCGAAGCGCCGGGCCAGCAGCCGTGCGGCGGCGTCCTCCACGCCCTGCCGGTAACTGGTGCGGGCCAGCCGCCGCGCCGCCCGGTACACCGTGAACGGGACGAAGACCGAGCGCCCCGAGGGTCCGTCCGCCCGCGCCAGGGCCGTGACGGGACGCAGCAGGCCGCGCCGCCGCCGGTCCATCAACAGGTCCGCCAGGCGCGCCGGATGGGCGTCCAGCACCTGCCGGGCGCCGTGCCCCACGAAGTGGTCGGCACCGCCGGCCGCCAGGCGCCGCCGGTGGCGTTCCGCGGTGACCAGCGAGGGGCCCGGCTCGTCGGTGAGCGGCCCGCTGTCCAGGAGATCGGCGTACGGCAGGGACTCCGGCCCGCCCGGTACGACGACGTGGTGCAGCCGCGGGTCGGCGGCCATGCTGCGGGCGCGCTCCAGCTCCGCCTCGCGCCCGTGGACCCCGCCCGTGGCCAGGTCGTTGAAGGTCACCGCCAGCAGGCGCTGCCCCGCGGCGGAGCCGTGCCCGAGCGGTGTGCCCGGCATCCCCGGCAGGCCCGCGGCGAGCAGGGCGAGCGTGGAGGAGGCGCTGCCCCCGGACAGGTCGGCGCCGATGCCCGGCGCCGGGGCCTCGCCGGGGTCCGGTACGAAGCGGGGCTGCGCGAGCCGCGTCCGGACGGCGTCCACCAGGGCGTCCCGTATGCCGGCGAGCGCCCGGTCCGGGTCGGCGAAGGCCGCAGGCGTGCCGGCGACGGCGAGCGAGGCGGTGGGCTCGTAGCCGCTGACCTCGGGCACCCCGTCGCGCATGATGAGCGCGTGCCCGGGCGGCACCCGGCGCACCCCGGCGTAGGGGGTGCCCTCGCCGAGCGCCTCGGGCGAGTCGGGGCAGGCCAGCAGCGCCGCAAGGTAGGTCACGTCCAGGGCGGCCTCGGTGAGGTCGGCGAGCGGCAGCGCGGCCGTGCCGTACGCCGTGCCCCGCGCCCACTGGGTGTGGAACACCGGCCGGGCGCCCGCGAGGTCCCCCAGCACCGTGACGCGGCGGCCGATCTGCAGGACGCAGGTGTAGCTCCCCGCCCAGGCCGTCAGATGGCGCAGCGCCCCGCCGCGCGCCGCGAACAGCCCCACCCGCAGGTCGGCGTCGGAGGCGGCGCAGCGGCCCAGCACGGCCAGCCGCGCCACGGAACCGTTCTCGGCGTGGACGATCCGCACCTCGTCGGGGCGCCAGTCGCCCACCATCCACAGCGGATCGGGGTCGCCCCACAGGAGTTGTGCGCCGACGGGCTGCAGGGTGCGGCCGGCGCGCGTGCCGGGAACCTGTCCCACGGCAGCGCTGCTCCACCCCACCAACCACCGCATCGCCGCCTCCACAGGTTGTGGATTACGTGGGCCACCGTGGCCAACCGGCCCCGCGGCAGGCCGAACTGCCGCCCCGTCCGAGGAACATGCTGCCACGGAGCGGCGCACAAAGAGGCGCATGAGGACATGGTTGAGCGCCGGACCGCGCGTCACGCGCGGTCCGGCGCGGGCCGGTTCGGCCCAACTCCCCCTTGATCATGGTCACTTGGAACGAACCACCGGATTTCAAACGTCATTTTCCGGTCAGTGTCCGGGCAGCCCGCATTCGTCCGTTCTGCGACGTGTGGGGGTCGCGGTCCGGGAGGCGTGGCGCACCTCCCGGACCGGTCCGCCACCCGCGGGGATTGTGGTGGCGGAGCCCCCTGACCCGCCACTACCCCCCATAGCCGCACATGAGAGCCGCGGGCCAACCCACCCCACCATGGAACCCCTACCGCCCGAACCGGCACAGAGCGCGCGGATGGGCGCACAGCCGCATACGCCGGTAGCACGCGCCACCAGCAGGAGTCGCCAGGCCGCATTCAGGGCAGGAATCTCGCCATCCGGGACAACAGCTCTTAACGGGCGGGATACGGCGAACTACGCTGGGTTCACCCGAGAAGCGATGGTCCCGGCAGCTCGGGGTCCGGCGCATGCCCGGTGGCGGGCTGCGGCGGACCCGGCACGCCTCCACAAGAGGCGCCGGGCAAGCCGTTGTTGTGCGTCGAGAGGGTGTGACAGGCGTGGCAGGCGTACGCGGCCCTCGCGCTTACGGCGAGAGGTGGTAGTGGTCATGACCAAAGAACCCCGAGGGCCCAACGAGAAACTCGGCACCCTTCTCGCCCTGGCCGGCATCAGCAACGCGGGACTCGCCCGCAGGGTCAACGACCTCGGCGCCCAGCGCGGTCTGACCCTGCGGTACGACAAGACCTCCGTCGCCCGCTGGGTCACCAAGGGCATGGTGCCGCAGGGCGCCGCCCCGCACCTCATCGCGGCGGCCATCGGCAGCAAGCTCGGCCGTCCCGTGCCGCTGCACGAGATCGGCCTCGCCGACGCCGACCCAGCGCCCGAGGTGGGCCTCGCCTTCCCCCGCGACGTCGGGGAGGCCGTCAAGTCCGCCACCGACCTGTGGAAGCTCGACCCCGGCCGGCGCGGCCCGGGCGGCGGCGGCATCTGGCAGAGCCTCGCCGGCTCCTTCGCGGTCAGCGCGTACGTCACGCCGGCCTCCCGCTGGCTGATAACCCCGGCCGACGCCCGCGTCGCCCGCGAGGACCCCGCCCCGGGCACGCACCACGTCGGCCACTCCGACGTCGCCAAGCTCCGCGAGGCCGCGGAGGACGCCCGGCGCTGGGACTCCAAGTACGGCGGCGGCGACTGGCGTTCCGGCATGGTCCCCGAGTGCCTGCGGGTCGAGGCGGCCCCGCTGCTGCTCGGCTCGTACAGCGACGAGGTCGGCCGCTCCCTCTTCGGCGCCACCGCCGAACTCACCCGGCTCGCCGGGTGGATGGCCTTCGACACCGGCCAGCAGGAGGCCGCCCAGCGGTACTACATCCAGGCCCTGCGGCTCGCGCGCGCCGCCGCCGACGTCCCCCTCGGGGGCTACGTGCTGGCGTCGATGTCCCTCCAGGCCACGTACCGCGGCTTCGCCGACGAAGGCGTGGACCTGGCCCAGGCCGCCCTCGAACGCAACCGCGGCCTCGCCACGGCGCGCACGATGTCCTTCTTCCACCTCGTCGAGGCCCGCGCCCACGCCAAGGCCGGCGAGAGCGCCACGTGCGCCACGGCCCTGGCCGCGGCCGAGTCCTGGCTCGACCGCGCCCGCGACGGCGACGCCGACCCGCCCTGGCTCGGTTTCTACTCCTACGACCGCCTCGCCGCGGACGCCGCCGAGTGCTACCGCGACCTGCGCGTACCCGGGCAGGTGCGCCGCTTCACGGAGACGGCCCTCGCGCGGCCCACGGAGGAGTTCGTGCGCTCGCACGGGCTGCGGCTCGTGGTCTCGGCGGTCGCGGAGCTGGAGTCCGGCAACCTGGACGCGGCTTGCGCGGCCGGGGTCAAGGCGGTGGAGGTGGCCGGGCGGATCTCGTCGGCCCGGACGACGGAGTACGTGCGGGACCTTCTGCACCGGCTGGAGCCGTACGGGAACGAGCCGCGCGTCGCGGAGCTGCGCGAGCGCGCCCGCCCCCTGCTGGCGGCCCCCGCGTAGCCCTCCGGGGTGCGCGGGGGTGCCCCTTGCGGCCGGATTGTTGTGTGCGGGTCCGTTGCGCCTGCGGCGGGCGGGGGGGGGTGCCCCTTGCGGCCGGTCATTGTGTGCGGGTTGTCTGCGCCTGCGGCGGGCGGTTTCCCCGCCACCCGCCCGATTGCCCGGCGCGGTCAGTGCGGGCCTGCGCTCCGTTGGGTTGGGGTCGGGGCCGCGCCGGCGCACGTCCTCAGCGCTCGCGGTTTACGTCCACGTCGTTGCGTACCGGGTTCGCCGCTCGTCGCTTCCGGGCGCACCCCGCCACACCCCCTCATGCCGGTTGGGGCGCCTGATGGCCGGTGGGGGGTGAGTAGGGCACCTGCGGCCACCCCGGACCGCTCTCTGAACCCCGTCCGCCCGTTAGCCGCCCACACGACCGGAGGGGGTGTGGCGGGGTGCGCCCATGGGGGTCCCCCCGGCCGAAGGCTGGGGGAGACGAGCGGTGCGCGCGGTGCCGAATGACGTGGGGCAGCGCCGCGAGCGCCGAGGTGGGGGTCCCCCCGGCCGAAGGCTGGGGGAGGGCGGGCGGCGGGGGACGCCCGCCGCAGGCGCAGCGCACCCGCACACAACAACCGGGCAGCCCGGCGCAGCCGCCCGCAACACGCAACGGCGCCGCACACACCAATCCGGCGCGAACAACACGCCCCGCCGACAGGTTTGCACGCGGCGCGGACGGGCCAAGCCTTACGGGGGAGGTGACCGCGCGCATGGACACCACGGACGTCGTCGTCATCGGCGCCGGCATCGTCGGCCTCGCGACCGCGTACGCGCTCACCCGCACCGCCCCCGGCACCTCCGTCCTGGTCCTGGACAAGGAGGACGGCCCCGCCCGCCACCAGACCGGCCACAACAGCGGCGTGATCCACAGCGGCATCTACTACCGCCCCGGCTCCCTCAAGGCGCGGTACGCGACGCAAGGCGCCGCCGAGATGGTGAAGTTCTGCGCCGGCAACGACATCCCGCACGACGTGACGGGCAAGCTGATCGTCGCCACGGAGCGGGACGAGCTCCCCCGGCTGCACGCCCTCGTCCAGCGGGGCCGGCAGAACGACATCCCGGTGCAGGAGCTGGGCCCGGCCCGGATCGCGGAGCGGGAGCCGCACGTACGCGGCCTGGCGGCGATCCACGTCGGCACGACGGGGGTCTGCGACTTCACGGCGGTCGCCGCGGCCATGGCCCGCCTCACGACCGAGGGCGGTCGCGCCGACGCGCGCATCGCGTACGGCACGGAGGTCCGCGCGATCCACCGCGACGGGCGGACCGTGATCGTCGAGCCCCACGACGGCCCGCCCGTCCGGGCCAAGGCGCTGGTGAACTGCGCCGGCCTGCACTGCGACCGCATCGCGCGCATGGCCGGGGAGGACACCTCGGGCGTCCGCATCGTGCCGTTCCGCGGTGAGTACTACGAGCTGCGCCCGGACCGCGCCGACCTCGTCCACGGACTGGTCTACCCCGTCCCCGACCCCGCGTTCCCGTTCCTCGGCGTGCATCTGACCCGCGGCTTCGACGGCTCCGTGCACGTCGGCCCGAACGCCGTCCCCGCCCTGGCCCGCGAGGGCTACCGGCGGCGCACCGTGCGCCCGCGCGACCTCGTCGAGACCGCCGCGTTCCCCGGCACCTGGCGGATCGCCCGCCGCCACTGGCGCTACGAGGCCGGCGAGATCCGCCGGTCGCTGTCGAAGCGGGCCTTCGTGGAGTCCGTGCGGCGGCTGCTGCCCGCGGTGACCGCCGACGACATGGTGCCGGCCGCGGCCGGGGTGCGGGCGCAGGCCGTGCTGCGCGACGGGACGCTCGTCGACGACTTCCTCATCACGGGCGACGGGCCCTTCGTCCACGTGCTGAACGCCCCCTCGCCCGCCGCGACGGCCTCACTGCCGATCGGCCGGGAGATCGCCCGCAGGGCACTGGCGGTGCTGGGGCGTACGTAAAATCGACGCATCATGTCGAAGCCCCGCACCCCCCACTTCTCGGGCGGCCCCGCCTCCCACCCGCATCCGGACGCGCACACCGAGCAGCGCATCCGCACCTTCCATCCGCGCCGCGGCCGGGTCACCCACGGCCAGCGGGCGGCGCTGGAGCGGCGCTGGGCGGACTGGGGCGTCGACCTCGACGGCACGCCGCTGGACCTGGACAAGCTCTTCGCCGACGCGGGCCTCGCCCCCGACCGCCCGGTGGTCCTGGAGATCGGCTTCGGCATGGGTGACGCCACCGCCGCGATGGCCGCCGCCGACCCCGGCACCGGCATCCTCGCCGCGGACGTGCACACCCCCGGCCAGGGCAACCTCGTCCACCTCGCCGAGCGCGAGGGCCTGCGCAACGTCCGGGTCGCCAACGGCGACGCCGTCGTCCTGCTGCGCGACATGCTCGCCCCGGGTTCGCTGGCCGGCCTGCGGGTCTACTTCCCCGACCCGTGGCCCAAGGCCCGGCACCACAAGCGCCGCATGATCCAGCCGGAGTTCGTGGCGCTCGCCGTGTCGCGCCTGCGGCCCGGCGCGACGGTGCACTGCGCGACCGACTGGGAGCCGTACGCCGAGCAGATGCTCGAGGTGCTGACGGCGGAGCCCGGACTGGGGAACGCCTACGCCACCGGCAGCGGCTACGCCGAGCCGCGTCCGGCCTTCCGCCCGATGACCAAGTTCGAGCGCCAGGGGATCGCCAAGGGCCACGTCGTCCACGACCTGCTCTTCGAGCGCCGGTGAACGTCCGGCCGGGCGGCGCGCCGCGCGGTACGCAGGGCGGTTATCCGTAACACCATCGCGCCACGCGGCCACCGCCCCGTAAGGTCATTGGGTGTCCTCGTACTCGCATGCGCCAGACTCGCCCCTCCCGAGCCCGGCGGCCCGGCCGGCCGTACCCGAGTATCCGGATCACCAGCAGCAACCGCAGTTCGCACTGCCCGCCCCCGGGCAGTGGCACTACAAGCCGCGCCGGCACTTCTGGGAGAACCGGACGTTCCGGCTCGTGGCGCTCTTCTCCGTGCTGGCGCTGTGCGGGGTGATCATCCTCGCGCTGGTGCGCCGGCAGACCGGCACGGAGGGCCTCCTGGTCGGCCTCCTCCTGGCGGTCCTGCCGGTCCCGCTCCTCGGCGGGGCCTTCCTGTGGCTGGACCGGGTGGAGCCGACCCCCCTGCGCGACGCGGTCTTCGCCTTCGCCTGGGGCGCGTGCGCCGCCACGCTGGTCGCCATCCTCGCCAACGAGTACGCGACCGAGCTGCTCGCCACGACCTTCACGGCCAGCGACTCGCAGAGCGACATCTGGGGCGCCACCTTCGTCGCCCCCGTCGTGGAGGAGAGCGCCAAGGGCGCCGCCGTCCTGCTGCTCTTCCTCTTCCGCCGCCGTGACTTCACCGGGATCGTCGACGGCGTCGTCATAGCCGGACTCACCGCCACCGGCTTCGCGTTCACCGAGAACATCCTCTACCTGGGCTCCGGCTTCGCCGAGGACCAGGCGTACGGGACCGACGGCGGGCTGGGCACGACCGCGGCGATGTTCGTCGTCCGGATCGTCATGACGCCCTTCGCGCACCCGCTGTTCACCTCGCTCACCGGCATCGGCTTCGCCATCGCCGCCACCTCGCGCCCCGGCCAGGCCCGCCGCTGGCTCGCCCCGCTGGGCGGCTGGCTGCTCGCGATGGTCCTGCACGGCACCTGGAACGGCTCCGCCTCGCTCAGCCCGCTCGGCTTCCTCGCCGTCTACGCGACGCTGATGATCCCGCTCTTCGGCCTGCTGGTCTGGCTCGCGATCTGGTCCCGCTCGAACGAGCTGAAGACCATCCGCACCCAGCTGCCGCTGTACGCGGTGGCCGGCTGGCTCAGCCTGCCCGAGCCCGCCGCCATCGGCTCCATGAAGGGCCGCGGCCTCGCCCGCTCCGCCGCCCGCCGCGCACAGGGCAAGGACGCCGCCCGCACCGTCCGCGAGTACGTGTCCTTCGCGACCTCGCTCGCCTTCCTGCGCGCCCGGGCCAACCGCGGGGCCGCCGGCGCCGACTTCCAGGCCCGGGAGCAGGAACTGCTCCACCACCTGTGGGAGCGCAAGGCCGTCGCCCAGCCCGCGCTCACCCATGCGGCCCACGCCATCCGTCCCGCGTTCCCGCCCCTGTACCCCTGGGCGGCGCCCCCGCCCGGAGCGCCGTACGGGCCGTACCCGCAGGTCCAGCCGTACACGCAGCCGTACGCGCAGCCCTACGGGCAGCAGCCGTACGGGCAGCCCTGGCCGCAGCAGCCCCAGGGCCCCCACGCGTGGCCGCAGCAGCCCGCGCAGCCGGGGGCGCACCCGCAGCGGTGGGGCCCGCGCGGGCCGCAGGTGCCGCCGCAGCAGGGGTGGCACCCGCAGGCAGCGGCCCCCTACCAGGACCCCCGGGGCGGACAGCACCGCTGACTCCGGTTGCCGGGCCCGGTGGCCGGGGTTGCAATGAGCGTGTGAGCCCGCTGATACGACGTACGAGCCGTATCGGCCGTCCGTCCGGCCGCACCAGCTGGACGCGGACGGCCGTCGTCCTGATACTCACCCTCGCCGTCTCCACCGCCGTGGCCGTCGGCGCGGGCGCCGGGTTGGTGCCCGTCTCGCTCGCGATCTCACCGACCACGACCGCCCTGTCCGGCCAGAGCATCCAGATCACCGCCGACCGCCTGACCGGCACCGGCTTCACGCAGTACGTGACCGTCGACTACACCGCCGAGGGCGACTTCCCCCAGGCGGTCTCCGCCATCAGCTCCGCCGAACTGCACAACATGTGCCAGTCCGTGGTCGGCACCGTCCCCGGCTTCGGCCAGGTCACCCTGCTGATCACCGCGGGCGGCGGCGACAAGCCCGTCCACGCCGACCAGCTGATCGTCGACACCGACGACCTGGCGGGTGACGCCGAGTTCCACGACATCCGGATCGGTGTGGACGCCTCCACGACGGACACCGAGGGCAGGGCCAAGGGCCCGGCCGGTGCCCTGGGACAGCAGGCCGAGAGCGTCACCATCGACCACCTGCGGCAGACCACCAAGTCCGTGAGCGCGGCGACCTTCCGGCTGAACGGCCTGCACATGACGGTCAAGAAGGGCGCCGACCCCTGCTTCTGACCCGAATGGGCGAGTGTGTACGACCATCGGGGTGATTGCGTACCGCTCCCGAGCGACCGATCAGACCGTCCCACGGTTGACGGGACGTGCTGACCACCGAGCCCACCGGGTCCCGGCCCGCCACGTCCCAGGCCGCCGTCGCCGTCTCCGGCCGCACCAGCTGGAAGCGGCTCGCCCTCGTCATGGTGCCGACCGTCGCGGCCGCGGGCGCCGTCGTCGCGAGCCTGGCCACCGGCGCGCTCGCCGCCTCCTTCGGGGTCTCGGCCAACTCCTTCACCGTCGCCGGAGAGAGCTTCCAGATCTCCTCCTCCCTCCTGGAGGGCGACGGCTTCGTCCAGTTCGGCGTCCTCGACCGGGGACGTGACGCGGTCTACCCGGAGGCGCTGTCCGCCATCCGCCGGGCCACCCTGCACGACCTGTGCCAGTCCGTTGTCCAGCCGGTGCCGGTCATCGGCCCGGTCACGCTGCGGCTGACCGCGGACCCGGCGAGCGCCGACCGGCTCATCGCGGACGCCCACGACATCAAGGGCGACGCCGTCTTCGAGAACATCCACATCGGCCAGGACGCCTCGACGGTGGACCAGGTGCCCGGCGTCCGGGGGCCGGCCGGGGCCTTCGCCCAGCAGGCGACCTCCATCCGCGTCCGCGACCTGCGGCAGACGAACCGGTCGGTCAGCGCGGCCACGTTCCGGCTGCCGGACCTGCACGTGCAGGTGCTGCGCGGCGACCACTCCTGCTTCTAGGAGACGCCGCCGTGACCCGCATGCTGAGCCGCGCCGGAGCCCTCCGGTCCCGCTTCCGCGCCTGGCGCCGCAGCCGTCCCTTCTGGGCCGGCGTGTGGACCCTGCTCGCCGGCGTGGAGATCCTCTCCATCCCGCTCGCCCCGCTCGCGCTCATGATCCACGAGGGCATCGCCGGTGTCTCCGGCCTGCTCATGGGCGTCTTCCTGGTCGTCCTGGGCCTCACCCTGTGGCTCGCCCCGCACTACCGCGCCTTCGCCGGCATCGCGACCCTGATCTTCTCCGTCGCCTCGCTCGTGCTGTCCAACTTCGGCGGCTTCCTGATCGGTTTCCTGCTGGGCGTCATCGGCGGGGCCATGGCCGTCAGCTGGGTGCCGGACGAGGACGGCGACGGAGGCCGCGGCAGGCGCGCCCGGCCGGTGCCCGACTGGGGCGGCGGCGGGCACGGCGGCACCACCGGGCCCGGCGCGGGCGCACCCCACGGCGGCACCCCGGACGGCGCCCTGCCCCCTGCGGCACCACCGGCCGCCCCCGCGGGCGGCACGGAGCCGGCGCCGCCCACGGCCACGGGCTCCGCCTCAGGTCAGGACGCCCCAGGTCAGGACGGTGCGGACACCCCATCGGTCCGCTCGGCCGTCCGCAACCGGGCCGTACGGCTGCGGGCCATCGGCGCCCTCCCGGTCGGCGGGGCGCTGCTCGCCGGCGGACTGCAGCCGATGGCACCCATGGCCATGGCCCACGACGCCGGCGCCTCCAAGGGTGACGGCACCGCGAAGTCCGCCGAGGGCTACCGCAGCGCGGGCGAGGCCGTGTGCGACGTGCTGGACGGCCTCTACCAGGCCCGCAACCCCACCGTGCACGGCACCGGCACCGGCACCGCGATCGGCAAGGCCAGGAACCGCGCCCGGGGCGGGCTCCACGTCGGCGTCGAGGCGGAGGCCCCGCTCCCGGTCCGCGGCTCGCTCGACCTCTCGTCCGGCAGCACCCCGAAGGGCGCCGGCCCGAGCCCCGTACCGTCCCAGCGCGCGGCCCCGCAGCAACCGCCGGGCGGGCTGCTCGGCGCGGTGGGCGACCTGCTGGGCCTGCGCGGCAAGCAGCCGCCGGCACAGGCACAGGCGCCACGGCGACCGGGCGCCACCCCGTACGCGCCGCCCGCACCCCGCCCGGGCGGGTCCGCCCGCCGTACACGGCCCGAGGTCCCCGCCCCGTCCGCGGGCGCGCCCCCCACCGGCATCCTGTCCGGCAACAAGATCGGCCCCGACTCGCTGCTGGACCTGGTCGTCCCCCGCCACCCCTCCGACGGCGGCATGGACGAACCGCTCTCCCTGCTCCCCGCCCGCATCCACCTGGGCACCCCCGACTCCCCCTGGTGCCTGCCGAAGGCCTCCCTGGAGCTGTCGATCGGCGCGGCCCGCTACCGCGACCGCGTCATCACCGCCGAGCAGCCGTTCCGCGTGCTCACCCCGCTGCTGGTCCTGACCGGGCTGACGTACCACGGGATCACCGCCGTCCCCACCCGCGCCGGCGCGGAACGCGTCCTGGTCTTCACCGCCTGGCGCGCCGACATCGCCAGCCTCCGCCAGACCGCGGGCCTGCTCTCCCCCGCCTGCGCCCGGCGCCACGCCCGCGACTGGACCCCGCCCTTCCACGGCCTGCCCGGGATCGGCCTGCCGCTGCTGGACATCGGGCTGCCCGGCATCGGCCGCGTCTCCCCCGGGCCGCCGCCGTGGGCCCCCTGCCAGGGCGAACTCGAGTCGGACGCCCGGCCCTGGAGCACCACGACCGCCACCGGACGCCCGGTCGTCCTGCTCACCCGCGTCCTGAGCGGCAACCTCCTCGGCCTGCTCCCGGTCACCTTCACCCCGGACACACCGCCCCCGCTGCCGCCCGGGCTGACGATCCCCATCCCGGTCTTCTTCACGCAGGTCGTGGCGTACAACCAGCTGCTGACCGCGCAGCGGCTCACGATCCCCGGCCTGCACCAGCAGGCGTCACTCCGCTGACTGGCACACGACGGCGCTGGCCAGCAGCACGGCGGTGAGAGCGGTGACGACGAGGGCCCTACGGACAACGGACATGGCACACCTCAGTGCAGCGGCGGACTGTTTCGAGCAGGACATAACCTACCGTCACTCAGCCACCACTCACCGTCACGCGGCTGCGGGGGAACCACCGGTAGGGACTAAGAGGCCCTCTGGCCCCGCACCTGGATCCCGTCCAGCAACTCCCGCGTGGCCGCCGCCACCGCGTCCACCGCCTCCTCGAACGCCTCCCGGTTGTGCGCCGCCGGCGCCCGGAACCCGGAGATCTTCCGCACGTACTGCAGGGCCGCGGCCCGGATGTCCTCTTCGCCGACCTCGGGCGTCATCGGCGGGCGCAGGGTCTTGATGCTTCGGCACATGGCTCCAGTGTGCCCGTGCCCACTGTCACGCCCACCCAGCGCGCGGCCGCCGCCCCCACCACCAGCCGCCCTCACCGCCCGGCGCGGCCGCGTCCTCCACCGTCAGCTCGATGTACCGGCCGTCCACCTCCCCCAGCGACTCCCCGAACAACTCCGCCACCGGCCCCGGCAACCTCCGCACCAGCCCGGCCACCCCGTCCCGGCACACCAGCTCCCCCCGCGCCGCCCCCCGCCCCGCCTCCAGCCCCCGCACCACCCGCTCCCACGCCTCCAAATGCCCACGCACCTCCCGCAACACGCTCCCCTCCACCTCCCACAACGCCTCGTCCACCGCCCCGTACGGCGCCCTCCGCAACGCCTCCATCGCCTGCTCGAACCCATCCGTGACCGGCGTCTCGCTCTGCCTCATGGCCCCATGCTCCGCCCGCGGCGCGTGCGCGTCGCGCACTGGGCGCCACACGTGTCAGTCGCTCCTGTTAGAACTGGATCACGCCGATTCGCCTCAGGGGGGCCTACGTGACGAATCCGAACCACGACCTCGATCCTGTCTCCGGGCTGTACGAAAGGCTCATCACCGACAGCCTCGAAGAACGCATCAAGGCGCTCGGGGCCGACGGGTGGAGCGCCGTCGACGAGGTCGTCGGCGGTGAGTCGGCGCCGCATGTGCTGTCCCGGCACATCGCGAGCAGGGTGGAGCACGTCCTCGCGGGGCTGACGCCGGCCGAGCAGGTGGTCGCCGCCAACCTCATCCTCGAGTCGATGAGCTCCATCGAGGGCGCCCGGCAGGTGACGGACCTCATCTCCGACGGGCCACGGCAGCTTCTGGCGCTGGCCGAACGGGAGGCCGAGGGCGTCTACGCGATCCGCCCGGCGACCCCCCTCTCCGAGACCGCACTGATCACGAACTCCCCCGAGGACCCCAGCCTCGGTTACGAGCTCCGCGCCGAGCTGGCGACCGCGGACCGCGTCGACCTGCTCTGCGCCTTCGTCAAATGGCACGGCCTGCGGGTCCTGGAGCAGTCCCTCCGGGCAGCGCACGAGCGCGGCGTACCGATCCGCGTCATCACGACGACGTACGTCGGCGCCACCGAGCGCCGCGCCCTCGACCGCCTCGTCCGGGAGTTCGACGCCGAGGTGAAGGTCAACTACGAGCTGCGCTCCACCCGACTGCACGCCAAGGCGTGGCTCTTCCGGCGCAACACCGGCTACGACACGGCGTACGTGGGAAGTTCCAACCTCTCCAAGGCCGCACTGCTGGACGGGCTGGAGTGGAACGTGCGGCTGTCGTCGGTGGCCACGCCCAGCGTCCTGCGGAAGTTCGAGGCGACCTTCGACGCCTACTGGAGCGAGCCGGCGTTCGAGTCGTACGACCCCGACCGGGACGCCGTGCGGCTCGACGAGGCACTCGCCACCGCGGGTGGCGGCAGTGCACCGGGCATCGGACGCAGGCTCAGCCTCTCGGGGCTCGAGGTCCGCCCCTACCCGCACCAGCGCGACATGCTGGAGCGGCTCGAAGTGGAGCGAGAGGTCCACGACCGGCATCGGAACCTCCTGGTGGCCGCGACTGGGACGGGTAAGACCGTCATGGCCGCCCTCGACTACAAGCACCTGCGGCAGAAGCTCGGCGGGGACCTGAAGCTCCTCTTCGTCGCTCACCGCAAGGAGATCCTCGAGCAGTCCCTGCGCACCTACCAGGACGTGCTCGTCGACGCGAACTTCGGGGAACTCCTGGTCGGCGGCGAGATCCCGGACAACTGGACGCACGTCTTCGCGAGCGTCCAGTCCCTCAACGCCCAGTCGCTCGACCGCTTCGCGCCCGACCACTTCGACGTCGTCGTGATCGACGAGTTCCACCACGGCGTCTCCCCCACCTACCGGAAGATCATCGACCACTTCGCTCCACGCGAACTGCTGGCGCTCACGGCGACGCCGGAGCGCATGGACGGGCACAAGGTCCAGGACGACTTCTTCGACGGGCGCATCGCGGCCGAGATGCGGCTGTGGGAGGCCCTCGAAAACGATCTCCTGAGCCCCTTCCACTATTTCGGGATCACCGACAACACCGACATGAGCGCCGTCGCGTGGAAGGCGGGCGCCTACGACCGCAACGGCCTGGACAACCTCTTCACCGGCAACGACGCTCGCGCACGCCTCGTCGTCCAGGCCGTCCGCGACAAGGTCACCGACCCCGGCTCCATGCGGGCTCTGGGCTTCTGCGTGTCCGTTGCGCACGCCGAGTTCATGGCCGGCTTCTTCCGCCGGGCCGGCCTCAAGGCCAAGGCCCTGTCAGGGGAGACGCCCCGGGACGAGCGGAAGGCCGCCCTGGAGGAGCTGAGGGCCGGGTCGCTGCAGATCCTGTTCTCCGTCGACCTCTTCAACGAGGGGCTGGACATCCCCGACGTCGACACGCTGCTGCTCCTGCGTCCCACGTCCAGCGCCACGGTGTTCCTGCAGCAGTTGGGGCGCGGTCTGCGCCGCAGCGAAGGCAAGGCCGTCCTCACCGTCCTCGACTTCATCGGCCAGCACCGCAAGGAGTTCCGCTTCGAGGAGCAGTTCCGCGCGCTCACCAACTTCACGCGCAACCGGCTGCTGAGCAACATCGAGCACGACTTCCCCCAGCTCCCCTCCGGCTGCCAGATCATCCTTGAGCCCAAGGCCAAGGAACTCGTCATCGACAACATCCGCAGCCAGATCAACGTCAACGTCACCCAGTTGGCGCGTGAGGTCGCCACGTACGCGAGCCCCACACTGGCGGAGTACCTCGCGGAGAGCCGCCGCGAAGTCAAGGAGATCTACCGCGGCGGCAACTCCTGGACCGGCCTCCTCCGCCGGGCCAGGCTCCTGCCCGCCACCCACCCCGAGGGCGAGGCCGCGCTCCTCAAGCGCGTCCCCGCGTTCCTCCACGTCGACGACCCGGCCCGGATCGCCGCCTACCAGCGGGTGCTGGCCGACGACGCCCCCACGTACGAAGAACTCGACCCGCGCGTGCAGGACTACGCCCGCATGCTCTTCTTCTCGCTGTGGCCCCTGGGCAACGGCTTCCCCACCTACCAGGACGGCCTGGACGCCCTCCACGCCCAGCCCCACCTCCGCGACGAACTCCGCCAGGTCCTCGCCCACGGCCTGGACCGCACCGACCACGTCCCCATCCCGCTCGGCGGGACACTCGGCGAACTGCCCCTGACGATCCACGCCTCCTACAGCCGCGAGGAGATCCTCCCGGCCTTGAGACAGTCCGCACTGGGCGGCTTCCTGCCCGGGCATTTCCGGGAGGGCGTGAAGTGGTGCGAGTCGATTGGGACCGACGCGCTCTTCATCACGCTGGAGAAGGACGAGAAGGACTTCTCCCCGCAGACGCGCTATCACGACTACGCGCGCAACGAGACCGAGTTCCACTGGGAGTCCCAGAACCAGACCTCCAGCACGTCCCCGACGGGTCTCCGCTATCAGCAGCACCGCGCCCGCGGCAGTCACGTCCTGCTCTTCGTCCGCCGCTACAAGAAGACGGACATCGGCGGCCCCCAGCCCTGGATGCTCCTCGGCCCAGCCGAATACGCCGAACACAAGGGCAGCAACCCCATGGGCATCGTCTGGCGCCTCCAGCACGAACTGCCCGCGGACGTCTGGACGTACTCGGCCATCGCCGCAGGCTGACGCCCCAACTCCTGTTGCGGAACTGATGCTTAAAGGTTCCTGCACCACTCCCCCGAGCGACCTTGTGTCACCGGCACGCAACACCACGTATCGCCCGAATCCGATCCGCCGTTCCTGGTGCGTCACGACATCAAGAGCAGCATCGGAGGAATCCCATGGGTCGAGTGAACGCGGTGACGCGCTACGTGTCGCAGGTCGCCCTGGCCACGTCCACGGCAGTCGCGACGGTGATCAGCTTCTCGACGCCCGCGTCGGCAAGTGCCGTGGGGTACGCAAAGGTGGTCGGCTTCTGCCTGGACGCCAAGGGCCAGGAGGTTTGCCTCCCGACCACCACGCTTGGGCACTTCGTGCGCGGGTCGGGCAGGAATGTGGATCGCCATGAGGCCTCTGTGCAGGACAGCTTCGGAATGGACAGCGCCGGCGGAAACTGGTGCAACTGGCGCATCGACTGGCGCTACTCGGACACGAATGGCCGCACCTACCTCATCAGCAGGGGCGAAACGCACCGCAAGTGCACGCTTCACAGTTCGATCGGCCGTGTCGACACGACGCACCACACGTTGAAGCACTACGGCAAGGCGTGCGCGGACTTCTTCGTCGCTGGCACCAGGCGCGCATCGCAATGCCACTTCATCACCGAGTGACAGCCGGAGCGACCATGCCCTCTCGAATGCACCCCTCGCTGGCTTCCCGCGCGTTGCGCGTTCTCCTGGGCGCGGGAGTGAGCTACGCACTCGCAACTGGGTTGGTCCTGCTCATCTTCGCCCTACTTCCTCAAGACGCCCTGCGATCCCTCCAGGAATCGGGTTTCTTCTGGACGGTGTTGGCCACCGCTGTCGTCATCTTCGCGGCGGGGGCCCTGGCCCTTCGGAGTCGACGCGAGCGATGACGCGGCAGCATCCAACCGGCTGTCGATAGCCCATTCACACCAGTCCCGTGAGCAACACCCGTGAATTCGCGACTTCGTGCGCCCGTGTCGGGGACCGTAGGCGAGCGTTGAAGCACTGCGGAGGGGCCGGGCGTGACCGGCCCCCGGTGTCGCGACATCGTCGAGGAACAGGGCGGGATCCCCATGGGCAAACAGTCGCCGAACGTGCGGTCGGGCCGGATGGTGCGGTGGGTGCTGACGGCGGGGCTCAGTTACCTGGGGGCGATGTTCGTCGTGCTCGGGTGCCTGTCGCTACTGCCGAAGCGGACGCAGACCTCGTTGTCGGAGACCGCCGTGGGATGGGCCGTGCTCGGGGTGAGCGTGGTGTTGTTCACGCTGTTCGCGGGGCGGAGCCGCGGGCGGTCCTGAACGCCGGTCCCGGGGACGGACGGGCTCACGCCCGCATCCACGCACGCGTGCCGAATGAGCCGCAGGAGCGGGAGGCGATGTCCGCCGCGAAGGCGAGGGCGGTGTCGAAGGCGGGTGGGGTGAGGCGGGGCGTGACGTGGGCGGCGAGGTGGTGGGCGAGGGCGCCGTGGAGGACGTCGCCGGCGCCGAGGGTGTCGACGACGGGGGTGACGGCGGGGACGGGGATCTGCCCCTCGGGCCGGAGGATGGGGGACGGGCCCTGGGTGACGGCGGTCCAGCGGACGCCGGCGTCGTGGAGGAAGGCGAGGACCTCGGCCGGGGTGGAGGTGCCCGGGGGGTGGAAGTCGGCGGAGCAGACGGCGACGTCGACGTAGGGGAGCAGGGTGGGCGTGGCGGGGCGCCAGCTGCCCGCGTCCAGGAGGGTGGGGACCCCGGCGGCGCGGGCGAGGCGGGCGGCGGGGACGGCGAGGGCGGGGTGGTGGGCGTCGACGAGTACGACGTCGGCGTCGCCGACGAGGACGGAGAGGTCTCCGGGCGGGGACACGGATGTCCCTGAGGCCACGTTGGTGGAGGCGACGGCGCGGTCGCCGGTGGCGGCGGTGACCAGGATGGTCGAGACCGCGGGGGGTGCGGGGGAGTCCGCGGTGAGGTTGATGACGTCGACGCCGAGGGCCGCGAGGTCGGCGTCGATGGCGCCGGCGAGGGCGTGGCCGCCGAAGGCGGTGAGCAGGACGGCCTCGCCGCCGAGGTGGGCGAAGGTGGCGGCGGCGCCGGTCGCGGGGCCGCCGGCGGCGACGGTCTGGGTGCGGGCGGTGAGTTTCTCGTTCGGGGCCGGGACGTGGTCGACGAGGGTGATGACATCGAGGGTGCAGAGGCCTACGAAGAGTGCGCGCATGGGCGCATAGTGGCAGCAGGGAGCGTGCGTTTCGCGTCTTACGCGCCTCCTACGGGTGGGGGTGCACCATTTTTCCGGGAGACCCGACGCGCAGAGCGTCGATGCCACTACGCTGAGTGCTCGCAATGGTGCGCGGGGAATGCCGTGAGCAGGAGGACCGCATGGGGAACGCGCGACCAGGTGGGGCGGGTCCGGCGGACGTCGAGGTGGTGCTGGCCAGGGCGCAGAACGCCTTCGACGTCGACGACCGCGTGCTGGGACGGCTGGCCACCGCGCTGATGGGCTGCACGGAGCTGGCGTCCTTCCGCCAGCGCAAGGGCCCGCCGCGCAGGCTGAGCCGCAGGACGTTGCGGCACACGTTCCTGCTGGCCGACGGCAGTACGCAGCTGCTGTGGGAGATCGAGCACAACACCGGCCCGGGCGACGACGAACCGCTGTACGAGGTGTACTCCGACCCGGATGAGCTGGCCGCCGCCCAGCACGTGATCGACGCCCGCTTCGGCGAGCCCTCTCCGGAGGAACTGGAGGCGGAGGCGGCGGACTGGCTGGCACGGCTGCCGCAGATGGCGATGGACCTGACGCCGGGGCCCCGGCAGTACACGGCGGACCACTCCGCGGAGCACGCGTGGCGGGTGCTCCGGCGGGCCGAGAACACGGACGTACCGGGCGAGGAGCTGCGCAGCCGGCTGGGTTCGGCGGTGGGCCACGACATTGCGTACGTCACCGGGCGGCACACGCGGATCGGCACGGGCCGGGTCGCCGGCTGGACGCTGTACGAGCACGCCTTCCTGCTGGAGACCGGCGAGGAGATCAGTCTCTGGGAGGTCGAGCACACGATGACCCCCGACGGACGTCCGGTGTGCGAGGTGTACTCCGACGAGACGGCGGCGTGCGACTCGGCGGACGTCCGGCTGGAGGCTCTCTAGCCTCGTCGGCCTCGTCGCCGGACCCCGGCCGGATTGCGGCCGGATTGCGGCCGGGGTGCAGCCGGAGGAAATTGGGGCGTAGGCGTGTCGGTGGGAAGCGGGAGGTCCCCATGCCGGTCCTGGCGGAGGTCGAGTTCCCCGGTGTGACGGCCCTGCAGTACGAGGAGGCGAACCACCGCGCGGGGTTCGGGCCCGAGCATCCTCCCGCGGGGCTGCTCTCGCATGCCGCCGTGATCACCAACGAGGGTCTGCGGCTGGTGAACGTCTGGCAGTCCGCGCAGGCGCTCGAGGCCTTCATGGAGATCATGTTGCCCGCCGCCAAGGAGTCCGGTTTCCCCGAACCGAGCGGACCGCCGAGGATCGCCGAGCTCTACAACTTCGTCGTCCCGTAAGCGTCCCCGTAAGCGTCCGCGGGCGTCCCGTAGGCGTCCCGCGAAACGGACCGGCGGCCCTGGGTGACGGGGGGTGTCACCAGGACCGCCGGAGTCCGTGGGGCCGGTCGCTCAGACGGACAGGCCCTTGCTGCGCAGCCAGCCCATCGGGCCGATCGGGTCGCCGCCACCGGGGCGCACCTCGAGGTGCAGGTGCGGGCCGGTGACGTTGCCCGTGGCGCCGACTCGGCCGATGGTGTCACCGGTGTTGACCTTGCCGGAGGTGACGATCATCGAGGAGAGGTGGCAGTACCAGAGCTCGGTGCCGTCGTCGAGGGTCAGGATGATGCGGTAGCCGTACGAACCGGCCCAGCCGGCCTCGGTGATGGTGCCGCTGTGGATGGCCTTGACCGGGGTGCCGGTCGGGGCGGCGAAGTCCTGGCCGGTGTGGGTGTTGGCCCACAGCGAGCTGGACTCGCCGAAGCCGGCGGTCAGCGTGTACGAGGTGACCGGCTTGACGAAGCTCTTGGCGAGCTCGGCCAGGCGGGCGGCCTCGAGCTTCTTCGCGGCCTCCGCCACGGCCTTCTTCTTTGCGGCGGCCTCGGCGCGGACCCGCTCCGCCGCCGCGGACTTGGCGGCCTTGGCCACCGCCTCCTGCTGTGCGGCGTTCCTGGCGGACCGGTCGGCGGCGTTCCGCTGCTGCTGGGCCTGGTCGAGGATGCGGTTGCGCAGCGCTTCACCCGCGTCGGGGCTGAGGGCCTCGGCGACCTGCTTGGCCTCGGGGGCGCTGTCGTCGTCGACGAGGGCTCCGATGCCCGGCAGGTGGGACACCTCGGGCAGGGAGACGGGGAGCGGGTTCTTGCCCTCGGCGGTGGCCACCCCTCCGACACCCAGTACGGCCACGGCCGCGACCCCGAAGACCGCCGAACCACGGCCCATGGAGCGCTGCTTGGCGACGCGGTGCCGGGCGCGACGGGGGCCGGCGGACTCCTCGGTGGGGTTCCACGGCTCGGCCTGCGGGCCCTCGTAGGGCGCGCTCTCGAAGGTGTCGGGGTCCTCGAAGTCCCCGGTGCCGTCGAAGGCGTCGAAGGCCTCGATGTGCTCGGGGAGCGGGTGGGTGGGGGCGGGTTCAGCGACCTCAGGCGCCTCGTACCCAGCAGTCTCGTACCCCGCGGCCTCGTACCCCGCGGACGTGGTGTCCTGGGAGGTCGTCGCCTCGGCGGCCGCCGCCTCGAACCAGCCGGCGGCCATGTTCCACTGGCCGGTGTCCCAGCCGTCGATCGCGTTCTTCGTCGGCGGTGCCTGCTCGGCGGCCGGGGGATTCCAGCCGGCGGCGATGTTCCACTCGGCGGTGTCCCACTCGGAGTACGCGGTGGCGGACCCCTGTTGTTGTCCGGGTATCAGGGCAGGCTCGTTCGACGCCACTCGGGCGCGCTCCTTTCCTTCCTTCTCGCCTACCGGGTTAGCTGACGGGTTCGGAGCAGGAAGGTCTCCTACGAGGACCGCGGAGGGCCCCCGATTCACCCCAGGAAGTGGTTCCCCGGTTCCCGCGGACGGGATTCGGCAAGCGCACGGCGCCGCCCTGTCGGCGGCGGGATGACCGCGCTGCGTTATCGAACGTTAATAGAGGCGCCCGCCAATTCCAAGCCACTCAAGCGAGTTCATGACGGGAATCTATGGGGATGGACAGGACATACGTGGACATTGGGACGTGACTGCCGTGACCTACGGGAAATGTGAGCGTGCATCAGTCGTTATGCGGAAGGGAGTGCCGCGCTCACGAGGAGTGATGGTCACCCCGGACCCCGGCCGCCGAGCGCGCGCCCCAGACGGGCGTCGAGACGCTCCGCCGAGGCGTCGGCACTGCGGTGCGCCGCGAGCATTCCGTGCACTTCACGCTGCAGGACCCGGGTGAACGTGACGTAGTGCGCGGTCGCCGGACGGGCCCTGGCGGCCTGCAGCGCGCACCACAGCAGGGTCGTGTAACCGGGGGTCGCGGCGGACGGCGAGGGCGAGGGCTCCGAGCCGCGCCCCGCGGGACGGTCGTAGAACCACGCACGAGGGTCGTGAGGATCGTCACAGTTGACATCCCCGGCTCCGTATGCAGACCGCCGCGCGGGGGCGAAACCCGCCCCGAGCAGGGCATGTTGGGCGCCGCGCCCGGTCAGGAAGCGGATCAGGTCCGCGGCGTCGTCCGGGCGGTCGCTGGTCGCCGCCACGCCCAGGCTCTGGCCGCCGAGGGCGGCGACGCCGGGGAGCCGGGCCACGCCGAAACGGACGCCGGGGGCGAGGGTGGCGTCCAGCCGGTTGTAGGCGTACGGCCAGTTGCGCATCAGCACGCTCTGCCCCTCGGTGAACTGGGCGAGGGTGACCGACTCGTCGGCCTCCAGGGACTCCGGGTTGAGGTTGTTGGCGGCGCCCAGCCGGCCGAGCTCGTCCAGGCCCTCGCGCAGCCCGTCCTCGGTGCCGATGTAGCGGCCGTCGCCGTCGACGAGTGTGACGCCCGCGGTCCAGAAGGCCTCCAGGGTGTTGACGGTCAGCCCCTCGTACGCGCGCAGCTGGGTGGTGTAGGCGGCGTGGCCGAGCGGGCGTACGTCGGCGAGCAGGTCGCCGATCTTGGCGTAGCCGCGCAGGTCGGCGGGGCGGCGCCCGGCCTTGGCGAGGTCGTCGGTGCGGTAGTAGAGCAGGCCGACGTCGGTGTTGAAGGGCACCGCGTACGTGCGGCCCTTCCAGCGGCCCGCGGCCGCGGCCTGGGGCAGGAAGTCCCCGTCGACGAGGGCGGGGTCGAGCGGGCGCAGCAGCCCGCTGTCGGCGAACTCGGGGAGCCAGCTGATGTCGAGGTTGACCACGTCGTACGCGGCGGTGCCGGACTGGAAGGCGCCGATCAGCTCGCTGCGCTGCTCGTCGGAGGCGGAGGGGAGCTCGACGAGCCGGGCGGGCCGGTCCGGGTTGCGCCGGTTCCACGCGTCGATCAGGGTGCGGCGGACGCCGGGCCGGCCGCCGGCGGTCAGGTCGGCGTCGCTCGCGACGATCAGCGGCCGGGAGCGGTCGGGTGCCGGGCCCGGCGCCGCGGCGGGGCCGCTGCAGGCCGCGGCGGCCAGCAGGAGCAGGACGCCCAGGGCGCGGCGCCGTCGCTGTCGGCGGACGGGGCGCGGGGGCGGGGGCGGGAGGATGCCGCTCGTGCTCCTGAGGCCCGGGGCTGTCATGACCCTCCCGAGGTGAGGCGGGTGATCGTCTCCGCGACCCGGTCCGGAAGGTCCTGCGTGGCCGCCAGGCAGGCGCCGCCGCCCTCCGTCACCGCCTTGTTGAAGCGCAGCGAGCAGCCGTAGCTCTCCAGGGAGACCACCAGTACGGGGACGTCCACGTCCGGCGGCTCCACGCGGGCACTGTCCTCGTCGTCGGTGATGAGGACGATCAGGGCGCCTGGGGAATCGGCCAGCGCGCGGGACCACCGGCGCAGGGCGGCGGCCACGGGCGCGTCCCGCTCGACCGGTGCCAGCGCGCGGATCGCGGCGTCCCGCGCGGCCGCGTCGTTCGGCCCCGGCGCCAGCAGGGTGCGGCCGGGCACCGCGGCGATGCCGTACCGGTAGCCGGACGCGCGGGCCAGGACGGAGCGCACGACGGAGACGTTCGCCCCGGAGTAGGAGGAGCTGGAGACGTCGACGGCGAAGAGGACGTCGCGCCGGGTGCCGGCGGCCTGGCCGTGGTCCCGCAGGGCGGCCTCGATGGCCCTCCTGGTGGGCGGTGCGCCGCCCGTCGGCGGGTCGGCGACGAAGATCGCGCTGTCCAGCGGGGTGTCGCCGGCCGCGGCCGTCCCGGTGACGCCCGTGCGGAAGCCCTGTGCGGCCAGCGCCCGTTGTCCCGGACCGGAGCGCAGCCAGACGGCGAGCCGGTGCACCGCCTCGGCACGTACGGCGCGGTCGGACCGGCCGGTCTCCCAGGTCACCGGTACGAGGGTGAGGTCCAGGGGTGGCACGTCGGCGGGGTAGTAGGCGGTGTAGGGGTCGGACTGGGTGCCCAGGCACGGGGGACGGGACTCCAGGGCCGGGGTGACGAGGCCGGCGAGGGTGGACTCGGCGATGACGAGGGCCTGCTGGGTCCCGCGCCGTTCGACCAGCCAGGTGCGGGCGGAACAGGCCAGGGCCCGGTCGTCCGCAGGGGGCACGGCGTCGGTGGTGACCCGGGTGCCCGGCGTCAGGTGCAGCAGCTGGTCCAGGGCGGCGTCCGAGGAATGCGGTTCGGCGCTGCGGACGACCACGTCCTGCGCGTGGGCGGCGTCGACGAGTTGCTGCGCGGTGCCGCCGGTGCGCCCGACGCCCTCCAGCGAGGTGGTCGCGGCGAGGACGGCCGGGGAGCGCGCGAGGGTGACCGGCCGGCCGAGGGCGACGACGCTCTCCGGACGCCGCGTCTCGGCCAGCACCTGGGTGGGGGAGGTGCCGGCCGCCGGTATCCACACGTCCGGGTGCGGCCCGACGTCCCGCAGCGGCAGCGCGCAGTCCCCGCCGTCCTCGCAGGCGCGTTCCGGTTCGGCCCAGGCGGCGGAGGCGCGGAAGGCGGCGAGGGTGCGGTCGGTGGGGGCCGCGTACACGGTGGTGTTGATCTGGCCGCAGCCCTCGGGCCGGCCGCCGAGGGAGGCGGTGGTGCCGGCGGCGTCGCTGTCCTGGAAGGCGTCGAGCACGGAGGTGAGCGCGGCGCGCGTCTCCGGCGAGGTGAGCACCCGCAGTTCGAGCGGGGCGGGGCACAGCGGTGCCGGGCGGTGCGCCCACGTCCAGCCGGTGACGGCGCCCGCGAGCAGGGCCAGGGCGGTGCCGGCGCCCACGGCCCGGTGCCAGAGCGGCTGGTGGGGTCCCGCCGTCCAGGTCCAGGTGAAGCCGGCGTACTGGGCGAGCCTGCGCAAGGGCGTCAGCCAGCGGGTCCCGCGGGCGGGGCGCGGGGTGAGCCGGGCCTGGGACAGGACGGTGTCGCCGGCGCTGTTGCTGGAGCGCTCGGTCGGGAACCAGGGGTCGTAGTCCACCCGCTCGTCGAGCGTGGCGGCGTACTCCCCGGCCAGTTCGTGGAGCCGTACCCCGAGGCGCTGCACGGTGACCGGGTCGTACGGGTCGGTGCCCTCGGTCAGCACCCGGACCAGGGCGCCGGTGAAGGGCGTCGGGTCGATGCCGTCGCCCTTGTGGATGCGGGAGCCGACGGCCGACGAGGTGATCAGGGAGAACGGCCGCTCGGGCAGCGGCACCAGGCCGGCGTTGCCGGAGCAGCAGCAGTCCAGGACGAGGACGACACGCTCGGCCCGCGAGGAGGCGAGCAGCCTCAGCAGGTCCCGGTACGGGATGCCGTCGAGGCGGGCGCCGTCCTTGGTGGACTCCCGGGTCATCAGGTACAGCTCGGGCTCCCCGGTGCCGAGGTCCACGTAGCCGTGCCCGGTGAAGTGGACCAGCAGCAGGTCCTGGGCCTGGGCGGCGGCGGTGCCGATCAGCCGCAGCGCGCGGTCGCGGGTGCGCGGCTCGGCGAGGGTCTCCACGGTCCGCGGGATGAACCGTCCGTGCGCGCCGGAGACGAGCGCGGCCCGCAGCCGCGCCACGTTGGCCCTGGCGGAGGGGATGTTGGAGAAGTCATGGGCGTGCTCGTACTGGGACACCCCGATCAGGACCGCCCGCGACCGGGACGCGAACGGTTCGTACGGCATGCCCGCCGGACCTCCCCAGGGCCGTCTTCCTCCGGATCGGGTTCTCCCCGGATCTAGTTCTCCAGCGTCTGGCGGATGCGTGCCGCCATCGCCTCCAGTTCGCCGCGGGTCAGGGCGTCCCGGCCGGTCAGGACGCACTCCACGTCCCCGGCGCGGACGGTGACGCTGAGCGAGTCGCCGGGCTGGTTGCGCAGGTGGTTGCGCAGGGCGCGGAGCAGCGTGAGGGCGGTGGCCTGCAGCGTCTCCTGGAGGATCATGAGGAGCAGGTCGTAGGCGACGCCCATGCTCTCGTCGGCGGGCCGCTCCCTGCGGACGACCAGCGGCGCCAGTTCCTCCTCGGCCCGCAGCCAGACCTCCAGTCTGCGCAGGTCCGCGGCCGGGTCCTTGCCGCCCTCCAGCTCGATGGTCACGTACGTGTCCATGACGCCTCCCCTCCTTCCCAGCCTACGCTGACGCACCGTCATTCACACCGGTCGTGCGGGGAGTTGTGTGTAACGGACAGGAAATCGGCGCGGGCCGGGCTCCGAGGCGCCCTACCCCGGCGGCGGCCCGGTGCGCCATGATGCCCGAGTACCCCCCGTACGGGGGATTCGCCCGATCTTGGAGGCCGCAATGAAGCTGGGCAGGGCACTGGCGAACGGCTACGCGGAGGAGACGGACGAGGAGCTCACGGGCCGGGAGCGGCTCGTGGACGAGGAGAAGGCCCCCGCCGGCCGGGCCCCGGACGCCGCCCCGGCCCCCGGGGCGGAGCCCGCCGAGGCCGCGGCACGGTGAGGTTCGCCCGCCGGTTGCCCGAGGAACGGCCGGCGGTGCCCCCCACGGGGTACAAGCTGGCCTTCCCGATGCTGGCGCACGACGGCGCCCGCGTGGGCTTCCGGGGCGTGTCGCTGGGCGGACGGATCGTGTACGGCGCCCTCGACGACGCCGTGTGCGGCTACGGGCGGCGGCACCGCAGCCCGGCCCGGGGTTGCGACTGCGGGTTCTACTGCCTGCACACGGCCGCCGAGGCACAGGCCCTGACCTGCGCGACGGACTGCCGGGACGCGGTGGTGCTCCAGGTGAGCGTGCTGGGCGCGTACACCCGGTACGAGCGCGGGACGCGCTACGCCCGGCAGCGGGTGCGCACCGTGCGCATGGGCGCCTGCCGGTGCGGGCGGGCCGCCCGGGTGTTCGTGCGCGACGGCACCGGGCTGCCGGGCTGGCGTGCGCTGACGGCGTCCTGCCGGCGCTGCGCGGCGGGGCTTCGGGTGCTGCGGCCGGCGGAGTTCGCGCGGCTGGCCGGGCCCTGGGTGAACGTGACCGGCGAACCGCCCGGACCGGGCGCCGCCGAGGAACCGCCGCACGAGGAACCGCTGCACGAGGAGCTGCTGGTGGAGGCGGAACGGCTCAGGGAGATGCTGGACCGCTTCCAGGAGCGGCTGGAACGGCTGGACCGCCTGGAGGAGAGCCCTCCGTCCGGGTAGCCGCCGGCGGGTCCGGCCGCACCGGGCCGCCTCATGATCGGCCGCCCATACTGGAACACATGGAGCACAACGCCGAGCTCAGGGACTTCCTGCGGGCCCGCAGGAACCGGCTGAGCCCGCAGGACGCCGGCATCACCGTCAGCGGTGCGCCGCGCCGTGTGCCGGGGTTGCGGCGGGAGGAGCTGGCGCGGCTGGCCGGGGTGAGCACCGATTACTACACCCGTTTGGAGCAGGGCAGGCACCTGAATGTCTCGGAGGCGGTGCTGGACGCCGTCGCCCGCGCCCTGCGACTGGACGCGGCCGAGCGCGCGTACCTCTTCGAGCTGGCGCGGCACCGCACCCCGCCCCGCCGCAGGCCGCAGCGGCCGCAACGGGTGCGCCCCGAGGTCCACCGCGTGCTGGACCTGCTGGGCGACCGCACCCCCGTGTTCGTCATCGGCCGCCGCACGGACGTGCTGGCCGCGAACCGGCTGGCCCGCACGCTGATCACCGACTTCGACGCGCTGCCGCACCGCGACCGCAACCTCGCCCGCTTCATGTTCCTCGACGACGCCGCCCGCGACCTGTACCGGGAGTGGGACAAGCACGCCGCCGAGGCGGTCGCAGCCCTCCGCCTGGACGCGGCGCGCCACCCCGACGACCCGGGGCTGACCGAGCTGGTCGGCGAGCTGACCATCAAGAGCGCCGAGTTCCGCGCCTGGTGGGCCGACCACAACGTGCGGCAGAGGTTGCACGGGGTGAAGCTCTACCACCACCCCGTCGTCGGCGACCTCACCCTGTCGTACGAGCACGTGCTCTTCCCCGGCGACAGCGACCAGCTCGTGTGCATCCACACGGCCGAGCCCGGCTCCACCTCCGAGGCGGCCCTGCAGCTGCTGGCCGCGTGGACCGGCGCCGACACGCCCGCCAGCGGGTTCCCCGACCCGGAGCCCGACCCCCGGTGACGCGGTGGCGCCGTGACGCCGTGACGCCGTGAGGGCGGCACCGGCGTCGCGCCGGTACCGCCCTCAGCATGGGTGCGTCAGCAGCCGTCCGGCTTGATGCGGACGATCTGCGGGTCGTGGTCGCTCGCCTGGTCGGCGAACTCCGCGTTGATGTGCACCACGTCGTAGTCGAAGTCACGCAGCGCCGGGCTGAGCAGGATGTGGTCCAGCGACTGCGAGTTGCCCTCGTAGACGTAGGTGTAGCGCTCGGACTTGGGCAGCGTGGTCAGCAGGTCCTTCAGCACGCCGCCCGAGGTGAGGGTGGACACCGTGCCGGAGAACTCGTAGTCGTTGAGGTCGCCGAGGACCACGACGTTGGCGTCCCGGTCGGCCGCGAGCAGCGACTTCACGAAGGTGTTGACCTCGGTGGCCTGCAGCTTCCGCTGGGTCTCGGAGCTGCGCACCGGCTGCTGGTTGACGCTGTGCAGCGGCTGGTCGCCACCCTTGGAGTTGAAGTGGTTGGCGATGACGAAGACCGGCTTCCCGTGGAAGCGGAACTCGCCGACCAGCGGCTTGCGGCTGGCGTTCCACGCCTCGCTGCCCGGGTTGATCCGGCCCGGGGAGACCGACAGCTCTGCGCCCTTGCGGGTCTTGACCGCCTTGACCGCGGTAGTGGCGTCGCCGCCGGCGCGGTCGGTGAACTGCACGCGGTGCGGGTTGAAGAGGAAGACCTGGCGGATGTTGCCGCCGGGCTCACCGCCGTCGGTGTCGTTCGTGGGGTCGACGGAGCGCCAGCTGTAGCGGGGGCCGCCGGCCGCGACGATGGCGTCGATGAACTTCTGCACGGTCTGGTCGGCGGCGACGGTGCCGTCGTCGGTGGCGCCGTTGTTGTCCTGGATCTCCTCCAGCGCCACGATGTCGGGCGAGGAGAGGCTGGTGACGACGCCGTCGGCGAGCCGCGCGAACTTGTCCGCGGGGTCGGTGGGGTCGAGGTTCTCCACGTTGTACGTGGCGACCGCGAGCTCGCCGCCCTTCTGCTTGCGGGTCACCTCGCGCTTGAGGCCGTTGTCGACCAGCGTGCCCAGCTGCGTGGCCTGGAGGTTGTAGCCGCCGAAGCCGTCGTAGTCGATCGCCCCGGTGGTGGTGCCGGCCAGCTCGTCGCCGACGTCGGCGGTCGGGACGTCGGTGCCCGCGCCGATCGACATGACCTTGATGCGGCCGGTGTTGGGCTGGGCGTACGAGCCGTACACCGTGCCGCCGCGGCGGGTGGGGTTCTCGGCCGGCTTCACGGTCACCCAGACCTCGTGGTACTGGGTGGTGCCGCCGACGACGCGGGCGTCGGAGAACCGCGCCAGCTCGCCCTCGTGGGCCTCGTAGAAGTCCAGCGCGTACCCGGCCGGGTCGAGCGGCAGGCCCTCGATGCTGCCGCCGCCGGCGTCGGGCGCGTACGCCGCCGGGACGGTGGACGCGTCCAGCGTGACGGGCGCGGGCAGGGCGTTGCCGGCCGAGAGCACGGTGGCGGTCGGGCCGGTGACCTCGGTGACCGACTGGCTGCCGGTGCCCGGGTAGTACTCGGAGACCTTGCCGGTCACCAGCACCTTGTCGCCGACGGCGACGGTGGGCGTGACGGAGCCGGTGTAGACGAACACGGCCTCGCTGGTGCGGGCGTCGGTGTCGGCCTCGGGGTCCTGGATCCAGTAGCCCTTGGAGCCGGTGGTGCGCACGCCGGTGACGATGCCGGGGACCCGGGTGACGGTCTGGCCCTTGAGCGGAGAGACCCGGGTGGTGCCCTGGATGTCGTGGATCCGGGTGGTGCCGGGCTCGGTCGGCTCGGGGGTGGGCGTCGGGTCCGGAGTGCCGCCGCCCGGGGTCTGCCCGGCGGCGTTGACCGGGGTCGGCGCGCCGGCGGTGAGGTCGGCGGCGTTGTCGTCGGTGTCGGCCAGGGACGCGCCGCGGGCGACGGCGGCGGTGTTGCTCGCGCCGGCCGCGGGGCCGCTGCCCTCGCGCACGACCGCGGTGCCGAAGCCGACGAGGTCGACCACGCGCGGGTCGGCGGTGCAGTCGGCGGCGGTGATGCAGGTCAGCGGGGTGGTGCCGTTGACCAGGGCGATGGTGCCCGAGGTGGCGCTCATGGCGATGGAGCCACTGGCGTCGGCGGCCGGCAGCGGCGTCGTGCCGCCGGTGCCGGCGGACTCCGACACGAGGTAGCGGCCGCCGGGGGCGATCGACCCGGTCAGCGCGGTCGCCTGCCACTTGGAGGAGGCGGACGGCGTACCGGGCAGGTACTGCACGCTGTAGCCGGCCAGGTCGTACGCGGCCGAACCGGCGTTCGCGAGCTCCACGAAGTCGTTGGTCAGCGTCGCGCCGGAGTTGCCGCCGCCGCCGTACACCTCGGCGACGACCGCCCCGCTGGAGGGGGTCGCGTGGGCGGCGGGCAGCCCGGTCAGCACGACGGACGCGGCGATTCCGGTCGATATGAGCGCGAGCGCCGCGGCGCGGCTGCGGTGTCGGCTCGGTCTGGCGATCGGCACGAGGGTTTCTCCTATCGGGGTCCAACAGCCCGTCAACAACGGGCAGCGCACGGCGGACCGGCTCAAGTTACGCGCGTAGAAACAGACATGACAAGGGCGAAGAGGTTAAATCTGCGAGTCCGCCGTGGCGTAACCGCGACACCGCACCCACCGGCGGGCGCCCTGGCGCGGACGCGCCACCGTTCGGGCGACCCCCCGATGGGTCACCCGGCGCGCCGGGACCGGCGGGGATTGCCACATTGATGACGTCCCGTCAGTACCGGTCGCCCCACCTCATCCCGCGGAGCCCGACGTGCGCCCACCCCTCGGACGGCCCGGCCGCCACCACCGGCCCGCCCTCGCCGCCGCCCTGCTCGCGGCCGTCACCGTGCTGCTCACCCCCGGCACCGCCGCCCCGGCCCCCGCCGCGGGCTGCGCCCCGGTCGCCTACGCAGGCACCGGCGCGCCCGGCCGCGGCGGGGACGGCGCCGCCGCCACCGCGGCCACCCTGCACGACCCGGCCGGGCTCGCCACCGACACCGCGGGCCGCCTCTACATCGCCGACTCCGCCAACCGCGCCGTCCGCCGCGTCACCCCGGGCGCGGCGGGCGCGGCACCCGTCATCACGACCTTCGCGACCACCGACTTCGCCCCGTACGGCCTGGCCGTCGGCCCGGACGGCACGGTCTACGTCTCCGGCGAGGGCAAGGCCGTCTCCGTGGGCGCCGACGGCCGCGGCACGACCACGCTGCTCACCGAGGCCGGACGGCACGACGCCGTCGCCGTCGGCGGCGACCGCTCCGTGTACGTCTCGGGCGGTGCGGCCGGTGGACTGCGGCGGCTCCCACCCGGCGGCAAGGCCCCGGTCCGCTCCTTCCCCGGCGCCACCGTCTACGCCCTCACCGCCGACCGGGCCGGCACCGTCTACGCCGTCGTCGACGGCCGCGTCCGGCGCATCGACCGCGACGGCCGCGTCACCCCCGTACCGGGCACCACCCGGGTCTCCACGGGCGACGTCCACGGGCTGGCGGTCACGGAGGACGGTTCCCTCTTCTACCCCTCCCCGCGCACCCGCTGGGGCACCGCCCTCGCCCCGGACGGGCGGCTGTACGTCTCCGACCACGCCGCCCACCGCGTCTGGGTCGTCCCCCGCCCCGTCCTCGTACCGGGCCTGCTGCGCGTCACCTCCGGCCCGCACGGCCACGCCACCGGCGACGTCCTCAAGGGCGTCAGCGGCAGCGGTACGGCCGTCACCGCCCACAGCGAGCCCGTGCGGGGCATCGTCGTCCAACAGGGCAACGGCCTCTTCACCTACACCCCGCACGGGGACTTCTCCGGCACCGACGCGTTCACCGCCACCATCACCGACGCCTGCCACAACGCGACGACCCGCACCGTCCTGGTGCGGGTCGTCGCCAAACCCCTGCCGCGCGCCGGATGACGCGCGGCCCCATCAGCCGCGCGCCTCGGCCACGGCGGCGCCGAGGGCCTCCTTGATGCGCGGCCCCAGCCGGGCGAAGCCCAGCTCCTTCATCGCGGCACGCAACAGTTCGTCGTCCGACCGCTTCTCGCCGTCGCCGTCGATCCACCTCACCAGCGCGGTCAGTTCCTCCGCCGAGTACGCCGTCACGGCCTTCCCCGGCGTGATCGACGGCTTCCGCGGCCGCCGCCCCACCGGGTTCGCCGCGGCGGGCTCCTCCTCGGGCTCGACCGCGGGGACCTCTTCGGCCACCGGCTCCGGCTCGGCGGAAGCAGGTGCTTCCTCCGTCACGGGCTCCGTGACGGCTTCGGCCTCGGTGGCAGGGGCCTCCCCGCTCACCGGCTCGGGCTCGGGCTCGGCAAACGCCGCCTCCGGCTCCACGACGGCCTCGGGCTCGGCTTCGACGGGCGCGGCCTCCGCAACCGGCTCGGGCTCGGCTTCGACTGCGGGGGCCTCTTCGGCCACCGGCGCCTCGGCGACAGGCTCCGCCGCGGCGGGAGCAGGTGCCTCCTCCGCCACGGGCTCCGCGACGGCTTCGGCCTTGGGCTCAAGCTCGGGCTCGAGCTCGACGGCAGGCGCCTCCTCCGTTGCCGGCTCCGCAACGGCTACGGCCTCGGTGGCAGGCGCTTCCTCCGCCACCAACTCGGGCTCGGCAGGCGCCGTCTCCGGCTCCACGACGGCCTCGGCCTCGGCCTCGACGGGCGCGGCCTCCGCAACCGCCTCGGGCTCGGGCTCCGCGGCAGGAGCCTCCGCGGCGACCGGCTCCGCCTCCACCTCGACGGGCGCAGCCTCGTCAACCGCCTCCGCCTCAGCGGGAGCAGGCGACTCTTCCTCAGGCTCGGCAGCGGGTGCCTCCGCCTCGACGACCGGCTCGGGCTCGGCAGACGCAGGCATCTCTTCCGCCGACGCCTCTTCCGTCACCGGCGCCTCGACCACGGCAGCCTCGGCAATGGCCTCCGCCGCCTCCTCCTCCGCAGGAGTCCCCTCCGCCGCTTCCGACGTGGTGCGCGGTTCGGGGACGACGGGGGTCTCCGCCTCGCCCAGCAGCGCGACGACCTCGGCCGTGTCCGCCCGACGTTCCGTCAGCTCCGCGAGCACCGCGCCGAGGCCCTGCTCCTCCAGGCGGTCGCGGGTGGCCTTGAGGTTGGGCAGCCGGTACAGCGTGCCCTCGTCCGCGGCGAGGCGGTCGAGGAGCTCCGCGAGCTCCTCGAAGGGCAGGGTGTCCAGCGCGGCCTCGGGGCGCAGGAGGCGGCCCAGTTCGGTGAGCCCGGTGACGGCGGCCTCGGCGGCGCGGGAGGCGTCGTCGAGGAAGTCCGCGTCCGTGGGGACGGCCGGGCGGCCGGCGCCGCCGAGGGCGGCCCAGTCGGTGCGCTCGGAGGCCGCGGAGGCCAGGGCGGTGTGGGCGGCGTCGCGCCGCGGCCGCCCGGTGGCCAGCCCTCGGACACGTCCCCGCAGCGAGCGGCGGCGCAGCCAGGTGACCTTCACTCCGCGGTCCCGGCGCCAGGCGCCGCTCGCGGTGGCGGCGACCAGGTCGTCCAGTTCGGCCTCGGCCACGTCGTACACGTCGGCGCTGAGCGTGCGCAGCGTCAGGCGCACCCGCAGCAGCAGCGACACGGCCCGGCCGCCCTCGGCCACCGTGCGGGGGGCGTCGATGCCCAGCGCCTCGGTCTCCTCCAGGCGGTCTGCGGCGGCGCGCAGCGCGGGCAGGTCACGGCCGCGCAGCTCCGCGAGGACGGTGGAGGCGGCGCGGGCCTCCTCGGGGCCGGCGACGGTGTCCACGGCCGCGTACCAGGCGTGGGTGTCGGTCGTCAGCGTGAAGCCGCCGAGCTCCGCGTAGGCGCGCAGGTCGTCGCGCGCCTCCGCGGGGAGGGAGGCGATGTCGGCGGTGCTGTGCAAGGAGGGTGCGGTCATATGAGGTCCGGTTCCTGGCAAGTGCGGTGGGCGTCTGCGGCGTGCGCGCGGCGGAGCGGCCCCGGGCCGGCGTGCTCGCGGTGGCCCCACGATACGGGCGTGGTCCACCCCGGCGCACGCGCCCCGTCCGTAACGGACGGCGCGGCAGCACCTCCCGTGCACGGAGAGAGAGGGACCGGACGCCCCTTGTGACCCCGGTGGCGCTCCGTGGCTCCTGCGACCCCCGTGGCCAGAGGGTCAGATTCCATCAAGAGGCGACAAAAGGACTCCATGGGATAATTCAAAGTGGGCACGAAAGGGATTTTTCGTGATCGACAAGACCGTGTGGGGCGGTTACGAGAGCGGCCGGCCTGACCGGAGCGGCCAGGCCGAGGCGTTCGACGCCATCGGGGACCGCTACGACGAGGCCTTCCCGCACAAGGAGGGGCAGTTCTCCGCCGGCCTGTGGCTCGTGGACACCCTGCCGCCCGGGTCCCGCGTGCTGGACCTCGGCTGCGGCACCGGACTCCCCACCGCCCGGCAGCTGAGCGACGCGGCGTTCGACGTCGTGGGCATCGACCTGTCCGAGGGCATGCTCGAACTGGCCCGGACGTACGTCCCGCACGCCACCTTCCACCAGCTGGACATCGCCGACCTGCGCCCCGGCGGCCCGGCCCCGCTGGGCCGCTTCGACGCCGTCGCGGCCTTCTTCTCCCTGCTGATGCTGCCGCGCGCCGAGATCCCGCACGCCCTCCGCACGATCCACCATCTGCTCGTCCCGGGCGGGCTGTTCGCCCTGTCGATGGTGGAGGCCGACGTGGACGACTTCGCCATCCCGTTCCTGGGCTGCACCATCCGCGTCTCCGGCTACCTCCGGGAGGAGTTGCTGCACGTCATCGAGTCGGGCGGCTTCGAGATCGTCAAGGAGTTCTCGTACACCTACGCCCCGGCCTTCAGCGACGTACCGCCGGAGGAACAGGTGTTCCTCTGTTGCCGGCGAATCGGCTGAGGCGGGACGGGACCAGGACGTGGCGCGGCACCGCACCCCAGGCGAAGACCCCGGCCCGACCGGGGGCGGAGCGGAACCCCCCGAGCGGCGCACGCCATGGCCCCGGGACGCCGACGCGCCCCGCGCGCCCGGGCAGCCGCAGACCGACCGGCTCCGCTACCTCGACGCCGCGACCCGGCGCATCGCCGCCGGCATGGACCTGGACGAGACGCTGCGCGAACTGGACACGGCGGCCGTCCCCGCCTTCGCCGACGCGATCTTCGTCCATCTGCACGACCCGCTGCTGACCGGGGAGGGGACGCAGGGCCCGGACACCGCGGGTCCCGTCGTCCTGCACCTGCACCCCACGCGGCGGCGCACCCCGGAGCGGCCGCCTCCGGGGCTGCCGTCACCGGACGCGGAGGCCGCCGCGCCGGAGCCGCCGCAGATCGCGCTGCGGTGCGTCAACCGCCCCGGAGCGCAGGGGGTGTCGGAGTGCGTCCGGCTCAGCACCACCGGCCGGCTCACCCGGCTGCTGCGGGAGGGCCGCCCGGTCTTCGGCGACGCCCCCGGGATCGCCACCGCCGTCAGGGAGCTGCTCGGCCCGGTGGTCGGCCCGCCCGGCACGCTGCCACCCGGCCGCCGCCTGATCATCGCCCCGCTGCACGGCCGCAACCGCCTCATGGGCACCCTCACCCTGCTGCGCCGGCCCGAGCGCGCCCCCTTCACCGCCGACGACCTGCTGGTCGCCTCGCAACTGGCGACCCACACCGCGCTCGGCGCCCACAAGGCGCTGATGTACGGCCACGAGGCGTCCGTCGCCGACGCGCTGCAGCGCACCATGCTCCCGGCCTCCCTCCCCGAGCCCACCGGGGTCCGGCTGGCCAGCCGCTACCTGCCCGCCTCCGAGACCGCGCGGGTGGGCGGCGACTGGTACGACGCCATCCCGCTGCCCGGCAGCCGCGTCGCGCTCGTCGTCGGCGACGTGATGGGCCACTCGATGACCTCAGCCGCGATCATGGGCCAGCTGCGCACCAGCGTGCAGGCCCTCGCCGGCCTCGACCTGCCCCCGGACGAGGTCCTGCACCACCTCGACGAACAGGCCCAGCGGCTGGGCATCGAGCACATCGCCACCTGCCTGTACGCCGTCTACGACCCCATCTCGCACCGGCTGCTGATCGCCAACGCCGGCCATCTGCCGCCGGTCGTCCTGCTCCCCGGTGGCAAGGGCGAGGTGCTGCCCGTCCCCGCGGGCGCGCCGATCGGCGTCGGCGGCATCGACTTCGAGACCGTCGAGATGCCCGCGCCCACCGGGGCCACGCTGCTCCTCTACACCGACGGCCTGGTCGAGTCCCGCGGCCAGGACATCTGGACCGGCGTGGAGAACCTCCTCGCCCGCATCCAGACCCCCGGCCGCGACCTCGTCCCGCCGCCTCTGGAAGCCCTGTGCGACCAGGCACTCGGCGACCTCGGCCCCGGCGGCTCCCGGGACGACGACATCGCGCTGCTCGCCGCCCGCTTCGACGGCTTCCCCACGCACAGCGTCGCCTACTGGTACCTCACCCCCCAGCCCGAGACCGCCTGCCGCGCCCGCCGCCTCACCCGCCGCGCCCTGCACCGCTGGGGCCTCGACCCCATGCTGGAGACGACCGAACTGCTCGTCAGCGAGGTCGTCACCAACGCCGTCCGCTTCGCCTCCCGCCCCATCACCCTGCGCCTCCTGCGCACCGACGTGCTGCGCTGCGAGGTCGGCGACGACTCGCCCCTGGTCCCCCGGGTACACCGGGCCGGACCGGAGGACGAGAACGGCCGCGGCCTGTACGTCGTCGACCGCCTCGCCGACCACTGGGGCGCCCGCCGCCTGGGCACGGGCAAGGTCGTCTGGTTCGAACTCCCCATCCCCGACGAGGTCCGCCGCCGCGGCACGACCCCGGCGTAGCGGCGGCCGGGGCCGTGCCCGTCCGTCACCACCACCCCGGGGGCGACGACTTGCCTCGCATGTCACACCCCTGCCGCGGGCCGCCTCCACCACCTAAGGTGGGGCGAAAGGCCATAATCCCGACATGCGCACACACATCGCCGCAACCACACTGCTGCTCGCCGTCGCGGGCACGGCCCTCAGCGGCTGCAGCTCCTCCGCCGACACCGCCGCCACGGCGCCCGAGACCGCCGTGTCGTCCGCGTCCCCGGTCTCCCAGGCCGACCCCGAGAAGTCCCTGCCCGCGGCGGGGATCCCGGCCTCCCCCACGGGAGCCGACCGGGCCGCGCTCATCGCCGCCCTGCAGGCCATCAACCCCGACTTCGCCAAGGACCCCGACAAGGCCATCGACGCCGCCCGCAACCTGTGCGGCGCCATCAACAGCAACGACCCCCAGGCGGACGCGGAGGCCGCCCGGAGCTTCACCTACCACGGCAACGAGCTCACCGAAGCCCAGGGCAAGGCCATCAACGACACCCTGAAGCGCCTCAAGTTCTGCGCCGGCTGACCCCGCCGGCCGACCCCCGGAACGCCTCGGGCCCCCGTCCGGATGCACTCCGGACGGGGGCCCCGCGGTAGGCCGTGTGGGACTCGAACCCGTGCCGCGCCGTGCCGTCATGTCGTCACGTCCGCGGAGGGTCAGGACGCGTAGCGGGTCACCTCGGTGACCCGGCACGTGATCTTCCCCGTGGCCTTGTTCAGGCCCTGGGCCGTCTCCGTCGCCTGCTGTCCCGGTTCAAGGCTCTTCGTGGCGGCGAGCCCCTCGGCGATGCGCTTGCCGCTGGAGTCCACGAATTCGACCTGCACCACGTAGTCCGACGTCTTCGAGCTGCGGTTGGTGATGGTCAGCTCGGCCGCCGGCCACTTGATGAGGTCATCGATGGTGCACGCGTCGATCTTCACTTCACCCGTCGCCCCGGCCTCCTCCTCGTCGTCGCCGCTGTCCTTCGACTCCGACGGGGCGGCCGGGGCCCGGTTGGACTCCTTCGACGCCCCGGGCTTCGGGTCGCTGCTGCCGCCCCTGGTGGCCAGGACCCCGACGACGCCGCTGATGACGACGAGGACGACGAGGACGACGACGCCGAGACACCCGAACCCGATGATCTTCCCGGTGTTGGACTTCCGCGGCTGCGGCGGCGGCCCGGCCCATCCGGGCTGCTGCCACCCGGGCGGCGGATACGGCGGCCCCGCGGGCGGTCCCGGCGGCGGCGGGTACTGAGGCGTAGACATGGCGTCCCCCCTGATTTGATACCTGTGGGGGACACCGTGTCAGAAGAACTCTGCTCCCACTGCAGCGGGCTCATCGAGGGCAACGCCGTACCGGTCGGCGAGGCCGGCGGCGCATCCGGGCCCAGCGTCGTCCTGTACGCCCACCCCGGGCCACGCCCACCTCGGCGAGCGCCCCGACGCCAACGGCGCCGCGCTCCTGGCCCGCATCCGCGCCCGACGCGCGGGCGCCGCCTGAGACCACCACCGGCCTCCGACGGCAAGCACCACGGGAGGCCGACGGCCGGGGCCCCACCGCACCCCCAGCGGTGGGGGCCTCGTCATGCCGTGATCGTCCGCACTTCGGGCCGGCAGCGGGCCGGCAGACGGCTTTTCATGCCCGGAAACGGGCTGCGGCCCCACCGGTCTGAACCGGTGGGGCCGCATTCACGCAGGACAGCGGTGGCGAGACCAACCGCCTGCGGGTAGGCCGTGTGGGACTCGAACCCACAACCAATGGATTAAAAGTCCACTGCTCTGCCAATTGAGCTAACGGCCCGCACCCCGCAGCATAGCCGGACGGCGGCCGTAGCTCCGAGCGCATTCGGCCCGTGCGGCGCGGCCGCCGCCGGCGAGGGGGCGGGGAGGTCAGCCGGAGGGGTCGGCCGGGGCGGGGGCGGGGGCGGCGTCGGGGAGCTCGGCGGAGGCGGGGCCCCGGTCGCGGAGGAACCAGTGGCGGGCGGAGACGAACCACCACGTCGCGGCGAAGCCGAGGACGACCAGCACGGCGATCGGCGCGTAGTTGAAGGTGTCGACCGTGACCGGGCTGACCTGGGGCAGCATGAAGAGCACGGTGATGAAGACGACCCACGTCACGGCGATGACGCCGATCGGGCGGGACCAGCGGCCGAGGTGCCAGGGGCCGCGCTCGAAGTCGTCCCCCTTGCCCAGGCGCAGGAAGGTCGGGATGACGTACGCGATGTAGAGGCCGATGACGGCGATGGAGGTCACGGCGGCGTACGCGGTCAGGTTGATCAGGTACGGCAGGCCCAGGACGAGCGCGCCGAGCGCGGCCAGCCAGACGGCGTTGGTGGGCGTCCTGGTCCGCGGGTTGATGCGGTGCCAGACCGCGGAGAAGGGCAGCGCCCCGTCGCGCGAGAAGGCGTAGATCATGCGGCTGTTGGCGGTGACGGAGGCCATCCCGCAGAAGAGCTGGGCACCGATGACGACGAGCAGCAGGAGCTTGCCGCCGACGTCGCCGAGGCCGTCGATGAGGATCTGCGCCGGCGGGACGCCGGTCGGCGTGCCGAGGACGTCGTCGTAGGACCGGATCGCGTACGTGAAGCCGAGCAGCAGCACGAAGCCCGCGATCCAGGAGATCCATATGGAGCGGACGATGCCCCGCGGCCCGGCGGTGGCGGCGTCGTGGGTCTCCTCGGTCATGTGGGCGGAGGCGTCGTAGCCGGTGAAGGTGTACTGCGCCATCAGCAGGCCGAGCAGGACCACGTAGAAGCTGCTGCCCCAGCCGGTGTTGTTGACGAAGTGGGTGAAGACGAACGACGTCGACTGGTGCCGGTCCGGTACGAAGGCGAGCGCGCCGACGATCAGGCCGACGCCGAGCACGTGCCACCACACGCTGATGTCGTTGAGGAGCGCGACGATGCGGACGCCGAAGGTGTTGAGC